>NZ_JBFAAP010000060.1:0-39675 GCF_040639815.1 Streptomyces sp. NPDC023723 | reverse complement strand
TCCCGCAGATCTACTACGCCCACGAACGCGAGGTCTTCGCCCGCGGCGGCATGTGGCTGACCGCCGGCGAGTGGGGCGGCCCCAAGGACGCCGAGCGCGTCGAGAAGCGGCAGGTCCGCTACCGCACGGTCGGCGACATGTCCTGCACCGGCGCCGTCGACTCCGACGCCGACACCATCGAGAAGGTGATCGCCGAGATCGCCGCCTCCCGGCTGACCGAACGCGGCGCCACCCGCGCCGACGACAAGATGTCCGAGGCCGCGATGGAAGACCGCAAGCGCGAGGGGTACTTCTAGACATGAGCACCAGCACTGAGATCCTCTCGGAGACCACCCTGCTGCGGTTCGCCACCGCCGGGTCGGTCGACGACGGCAAGTCCACCCTCGTCGGACGGTTGCTGCACGACTCCAAGTCGGTGCTGACCGACCAGCTGGAGGCCGTGGAGCGGGTGTCGGCGTCCCGCGGCCAGGAGGCCCCCGATCTGGCGCTGCTGACCGACGGCCTGCGGGCCGAGCGGGAACAGGGCATCACCATCGACGTGGCCTACCGGTACTTCGCCACGTCCAGGCGGCGGTTCATCCTCGCCGACACCCCCGGGCACGTGCAGTACACCCGCAACATGGTCACCGGCGCCTCCACCGCCGAGCTGACGGTGATCCTCGTCGACGCCCGCAACGGCGTCGTCGAACAGACCCGCCGGCACGCCGCCATCGCCGCGCTGCTGCGCGTCCCGCACGCCGTCCTCGCCGTCAACAAGATGGACCTGGTCGACTACCAGGAGCCGGTGTTCGCCGCCATCGCCGAGGAGTTCACGGCGTACGCGACCGAGCTGGGCGTCCCCGAGGTCACCGCGATCCCGATCTCGGCGCTGGTCGGGGACAACGTGGTGGAGCCGTCCGCGCACATGGACTGGTACGGCGGCCCGACCGTCCTGGAGCACCTGGAGACCGTGCCGGTCAGCCACGACCTGGCGCACTGCCACGCCCGGCTGCCGGTGCAGTACGTGATCCGGCCGCAGACCGCCGACCACCCCGACTACCGGGGCTACGCCGGTCAGATCGCCGCCGGCACCTTCCGCACCGGCGACTCGGTGACCGTGCTGCCGTCCGGCCGGACCACGAAGGTCAGCGGCATCGACCTGCTCGGCGAGCGGGTCGACGTGGCGTGGACGCCGCAGTCCGTGACGCTGCTCCTCGAGGACGACATCGACGTCTCGCGCGGCGACCTGATCGTGCCCACCCAGGACGCGCCGGCCACCACCCAGGACGTCGAGGCGACCGTCTGCCACGTCGCCGACGCGCCGCTGACCGTCGGCCACCGGGTGCTGCTCAAGCACGGCACGCGCACGGTGAAGGCGATCGTCAAGGACATCCCGGCCCGGCTCACCCTCGACGACCTGTCCCTGCACCCGCACCCGGGACAGCTCGTCGCCAACGACATCGGCCGGGTGAAGATCCGTACCGCCGAGCCGCTGCCCGCCGACTCCTACGCCGACTCGCGGCGCACCGGATCGTTCATCCTGATCGACCCGACCGACGGGACGACGCTCACGGCCGGCATGGTCGGCGAGTCCTTCGCGTCCCCGGAGCCGGTGGTGGCGACGGCGGACGACGACGGGTGGGATTTCTGAGCATGTCCGCCGCCGCCGTCCGCCGCGCCCTGCCGGTGCTCGCCGTCCTGCCGCTGCTCGCCCTGACCGCCTGCGGCTACGGGTCGCGGGCCAAGGCCGACGACACCGTCAAGGCGGTGCCGGGGGCGGCACGGACCGACGGTCTGGACTCGGTGCGGATCGGCTACTTCGGCAACGTCACCCACGCCACCGCGCTGGTCGGCAACCGCAAGGGGTTCTTCCAGCAGGCGCTGGGCGGCACCGAGGCGAAGTACGCGGTGTTCAACGCGGGCCCGTCCGAGATCGAGGCGCTCAACGCCGGGTCGATCGACATCGGCTGGATCGGGCCGTCCCCGGCGGTCAACGGCTATGTCCGGTCCGGCGGCGAGAACCTGCGGATCGTCGGCGGGTCGGCGTCCGGCGGGGTGAAGCTGGTGGTGAACCCCGGGAAGATCAAGTCGGTACGGGATGTCGCGGGCAAGCGGATCGCCACCCCGCAGCTCGGCAACACCCAGGACGTGGCGTTCCTGCACTGGGCCGCCGAGCAGGGCTGGCGGGTCGACGCGCAGAGCGGCAAGGGTGACGTGACGGTCGTCCGCAGCGACAACAAGGTCACCCCGGACGCCTTCCGCACCGGGTCGGTGGACGGCGCCTGGGTGCCGGAGCCGACCGCGTCGCGGCTGGTCGCCGAGGGCGGGAAGGTGCTGGTCGACGAGGCCGGCCTGTGGCCGGAGCAGAAGTTCGTGACCACCAACATCGTCGTGCGCCAGGAGTTCCTGGCGGAGCACCCCGAGGCGGTCGAGACGGTGCTGAAGGCGTCGGTGGCGACCAACCGGTGGATCGAGGCGCACCCCGAGGCGGCCAAGGCCGCGGCCAACGAGCAGTTGCGGGCCGACTCGGGCGCCGCGCTGCCGGCCGACGTCCTCGACCCGGCCTGGGAGTCGCTGACGGTGACCGACGACCCGCTGGCCGCCACCCTCGCCGCCCAGTCCCGGCACGCGGCCGCGGCGGGGCTGCTGGACGACCCCGACCTCGACGGCATCTACGACCTGACCCTGCTCGACAAGGTCCTCGAAGCGGAGGGCGAGCCCGCGGTCGACGACGCCGGGCTCGGCGTCCGGTAGCACCCGCTCCTTCCATCATCCTCAGGAGGTGACGACCATGGCCACGACCTTCGCCAAGGCCGCCGACGGCACCGACGCCGCCACCCGGGCCGCCCGGATCGAGCACGTCTCGAAGTCCTTCGCGGGCCCGGCCGGGCCGCAGCTGGTCCTGGACGACGTCAGCCTCGACGTCGCGCCCGGCGAGTTCGTCACCCTCCTCGGCGCCTCCGGCTGCGGCAAGTCGACGCTGCTGAACCTGGTGGCGGGCCTGGACCGGCCCAGCGCCGGCACGATCGACACCGACGGGCGGCCCGCCCTGATGTTCCAGGAGCACGCCCTGTTCCCGTGGCTGACCGCGGGCAAGAACATCGAACTGGCCCTGAAGCTGCGCGGCGTACCGAAGGCCGACCGCCGGGACCGGGCCGGGGAACTGCTCGAACTGGTCCGGCTGAAGGGCGCGTACGGCAAGCGGGTGCACGAGCTGTCCGGCGGGATGCGGCAGCGCGTCGCGATGGCCCGGGCGCTGGCCCAGGAGAGCCGGCTGCTGCTGATGGACGAGCCGTTCGCCGCGCTGGACGCCATCACCCGCGACGTCCTGCACGACGAACTGACCCGCATCTGGCGCGAGACCAGGCTCTCCGTCCTGTTCGTCACGCACAACGTGCGCGAGGCCGTCCGGCTGGCCGAGCGGGTGGTACTGCTGTCCTCCCGGCCGGGCCGGGTCGCCCGCGAGTGGACGGTGGACCTTCCGCACCCGCGCCGCATCGAGGACGCCGCGGTGGCGGAACTGTCCGTCGAGATCACCGAAGAGCTGCGGGGAGAGATCCGTCGTCATGGCCAGCACTGAAACCCGGGCGCCGGCCGCGGACCCGGACGGTCTGGCCGGCCTGGAGGCGGGCCTCGACGCGCTGGAGACCAGCGAGCGGGGCCGTACGTCCGTCCGGCACACCCTCATCCAGAAGGTGCTGCCGCCCCTCGTCGCCGTGCTGCTGGTGCTGGCCGGGTGGCAGGCGCTGGTCTCCTTCGAGATCGTCGACGACCCGACCAAGCTGCCCGCGCCCGCCGACGTGTGGCGCGTGCTGCACGACGCCTGGCTCGAAGGCACCCTGCTCGGCTACATCTGGACCAGCGTCTCGCGCGGACTGTCCGGCTTCCTGCTCGCCCTGGTGATCGGCACGCCGCTGGGGCTGCTGGTGGCCCGGGTCAGGTTCGTCCGGGCGGCGCTCGGCCCGATCCTGTCCGGCCTCCAGTCGCTGCCGTCGGTGGCGTGGGTGCCGCCGGCCGTGATCTGGCTGGGCCTGAACAACTCGATGATGTACGCCGTGATCCTGCTCGGCGCGGTCCCGTCCATCGCCAACGGGCTGGTGTCCGGCGTCGACCAGGTGCCGCCGCTGTACCTGCGCGCCGGGCGCACGCTGGGCGCGACCGGGCTGAAGGGCACCTGGCACATCACACTGCCGGCCGCGCTGCCCGGCTATGTGGCCGGGCTGAAGCAGGGGTGGGCGTTCTCCTGGCGCTCGCTGATGGCCGCCGAGATCATCGCCTCCTTCCCCGACCTGGGCGTGGGGCTCGGGCAGTTGCTGGAGAACGGCCGCAACGCCAGTGACATGGCGATGGTGTTCGAGGCCATTCTGCTGATCCTGGTCGTCGGCATCGCGGTCGACCTGCTGGTCTTCAGCCCGCTGGAG
Source organism: Streptomyces sp. NPDC023723 (assembly GCF_040639815.1). Classification (NCBI taxonomy): domain Bacteria; kingdom Bacillati; phylum Actinomycetota; class Actinomycetes; order Kitasatosporales; family Streptomycetaceae; genus Streptomyces; species Streptomyces sp. NPDC023723. The sequence goes on along the minus strand of NZ_JBFAAP010000060.1, from coordinate 35,275 downwards.
CGGTGGGTGCTGCGCAGCCGCGGTCTGCTGGTGAGGAGCTGAACGCCGTCATGTCCGCACCGGTCCTGCTCGTCATCGCCCACGGCAGCCGCGATCCGCGGCACGCCGCGACCGTGCACGCCCTGGTCCGCCGGGTCCGGGCGCTGCGCCCGGACGTCCGGGTGGAGACCGGGTTCCTGGACTTCAACGTGCCGTCGGTGCCGGGGGTGCTGGAGTCGCTGGCGACCGAGGGCGTCCGGGACGTCGTGGCGCTGCCGCTGCTGCTGACCCGCGCCTTCCACGCCAAGGCCGACATCCCGGCGGTCCTCGCGGCCGCGCCGCCCCGGCTGCGGATCAGGCAGGCCGAGGTGCTGGGCCCGTCCCCGCTGCTGCTGCGCGCGCTGGAGCGGCGGCTGACCGAGGCGGGTCTCACCCCCGCCGACAAGTCCTCGACCGGGGTCGTACTGGCCTCGGCGGGGTCCACCGACCCGGAGGCGATCGCAGTGATCGCTGACATCGCGCGGGAGTGGCGGCACACCGGTTGGTGCGCCGTGCGGCCTGCGTTCGCCTCCGCGTCCCTGCCGCGCACCGAGGACGCGGTGCGGGAGCTGCGGGCGGCGGGGTGCGCGCGGATCGCCGTGGCCCCCTATGTACTGGCCCCCGGCCGGCTGCCCGACCGGATCGCGCGCGGCGCGGCCGGCGCCGACGTCCTCGCGGACGTGCTCGGCCCGGCGCCGGAGGTGGCCCGGCTGCTGGTGGAACGGTACGAGGCGGCCCGGGTCCCGGCCGCGCTGCGGGTGGCTGTGGGGGCGTGACGCCGGGTGACTCGTCCCGGAGCGGGTCCGCCGGGGCTGGTCGGGGTGCCGGGCGAGCCGGGTCTCGACGCGCTGGAGGACGGCGGTCACCGCGGCGACCGCGCCGGGACCGCGTCGGGCCGCGCGGCGGCGCTGCCCGTTCTGACGGACCAGCAGGTCACGGCGTCCTGACCGGTCGGCCCGGTGGTCGGGGCCGGCCGGGCGCGCCCCGGATGCGCGGGTTGCGGGCGCGGCGTGCGCGGGTTCCGGGAAACCCTTCCCTCCCCGGTCGTCGATCTGCTGGGATGGTCTTTTGGCGAACGAGCGCGGGGGGCACGGCACAGGTGGTGGCAGGTCGGATATTCGGACATCATCTGGGGCTGCCCGGTGCGCTGTCGGGGCTGCCGTCGAGTCCGCTCGTCCCCGGCTACGCCGAACTGGCCGCAGCCCAGCACGCGGCCGGTGCCCGGCACGCGGCCGAGATCCTGTTGCCGTCCGGCGGCGGACTGCGGGTCCTGGACGGTCTTGAGGTGCCGTCCGGTCCGCGCGGCCGCAGACGGGTGGACGGCGCGCTGCTCGACCAGGTGGCCGGTGGCGCCGGTCCGGCCGCGGAGCTGGCGCGGCTGCTGGCCGCGGTGCACCGGCGGGACCCGCGGGCGCTGCGCCGGGTCGTGCTCTACCAGTTGATCGGCCTGGTGCAGGACCGTCCGCCGGACCAGTGGCAGCAGGTCGTCGCCGAACTGGGCATCCATCCCGGCGAGGCGGCGGGGCTGCTGGCGGCGGCCCGGCTGCGGCCGGTGCTCGACCCGGGGCAGCGGGCCGCCGCCGAGGCGCTCGCCGACGCCTGGGCGGAACGCCGGCTGCACCGCGCCCGGGGCCTGCTGGAACGGCTGCCGCAGAGCGACGACCCGGAACTGCGGGCGCTGCGCGCGGAGCTGGCCGGCCGGCTGGCCACCTTGGAGACGGCGCTGGAGACGGCCCGGCACGCGGCGCGGCGCGGGGCCGCCGCGGCGGCCACGGAGCAGTACCTGCGGGCGCTGGGCGAGGCCGCGGACGACCGGCGGGCGCTGCACGGACTGGTCCGCACACACCGGCCGGAACCCGGCCGGCCCGCCGCGCTGCGGGCCGAACTCGCCCTGGACGGCGTGGCGCTGGCCTGGGACGCGGACGGTGCCGAGTCCTGGCGGCTGCTGTGTCTGCTGCGGGACGAGCGGGGCGGCACCGGGCACCGGGAGGTCCCGGCCCTGACCGGCACCGCCCGGGACACCGCCGTCGTCCCCGGCGGCACGGTCCGCTACGCCGCGCTGCCGCTGCGCGACGGCCAGGTGTCCGGCCCCCCGCTGGTGTCGCACCGGCTGCCGGTCACCCCGGAGGTCGGCACGCCGGACCTCGCGGACGGACCGGGGCGGGTGACCTGCGGGTGGACCTGTCCGCCCGGCACCACCAGCGTGACCGTGGAGCACCGGGGTCCGGAGAGCGCGACCGAGCGGCTGGACGCCGACGCCGACGGGTTCACCGCGACCGGACTGGCCGTCGGCACCCACGCGTTCCGGGTCAGCTGCCACTACCGGGCCCCCGACGGCACCCCGGTCGCCTCGCCGGGCCGGCTGCTCACCCGTACCGTGCATCCCTGGCCGGAGCCGGTCGGCACGCTCAGCGCGGAACCCGACGGCGACGTGCTGCGGTTCACCTGGACGGGGGCGCGGGACGCCGACGTCCGGCTGGTGGAGTGGCCCGGCGCCGCGCCGGCCGCCGGCACCGAACTGCGCACGGACGAACTGCCGGCCCGGCTGGACGGCCTCGGCGACCCGGCGGGCACCGGCCCGGCGGACGACGCCGGCCCCTCGCCCCGTCCGGCCGGCAACCCCACCAGGACCGTCCGTCCCCGCCGTGGCGGGCAGCTGCGGATCGCCGCCGTGGCCGTGCGCGGCGAACGCGCCCTGGCCGGGCCCGCGGTGGGGGTCGAGGCGCCGGCGCCCGTCACCGCGCTCGCCGCCCGCCGGCTGCCGGCCGGGGAGGCCGCCGTCACCCTGGAGTGGCCGGCGGGCACCGGCCAGGTCACCGTCGCCTGGGAGCCGCTGCCGGGGCCGGAGGTCACCGCCGCCGGCGAGGGCGGCGAGCGGACCGTCACCGCGCACGCCTACCGGCGCGGCGGCCTGCGGCTCCCGGTCGGCCCGCACGCCGTACGGGTCCGCGCCTCGGTCGCCCCCCAGGTGCCGGGCGCGGTCCTGCTGCCCGCCGAGCCCGCCGAGGTGCTGCTCGCCGCGGACACCGCCATCGGGTACCAACTGGTGCGCGCCCCGCGCCGGTTCCGCTCCCGCGGTCGCCGCCGGCCGCTGCTGCGGGTCACCCTGCTGGGTCCGGACCCGGCCGGCGCGGACCTGCCCGAGTTCGTGTGCGTGGTGCGCGGCGGCACGCTGCGCCCCCGGCACGCGAGCGACGGCGCCACCGTGCTGCGGGTGGCCGGCAGCGACCTGACCCGGCACGGCGGCACGGTCGAGCAGGAGCTGCCGGCCGCGCCCTTCCCCGCCCCCTACACACTGCGCGGCTTCCTGCTCGGCGAGCACGCCACGGCCGTACGCCTCGAAGAACCCTCCCCCGCGACCCTGGTGGTGCGCTGAGCCCATGACGACCGTCACCTGCCCCTACTGCTTCACCCGCGCCTCGGCGGGCCGGCTGCCCTACCGCTGCCAGATGATGCCGAGCGGCGTCAAGGGCGCGCCGTGCGGTCCCGTGCGCGACGACGTCTGGGCCGGGTTCACCGGGCCGGCCGCGCCCCCGGCGGCCCGGATGCGCGGCCCGGTCTTCGACCCGCCGCGCAGCGTGGGCCGGGTCCTGGGCAACTCGGCGGGCAGTGTGCCCTGTCCGAAGTGCGGGGTCGGCACCCCGGTCCGGGTCTGCGGGACCTGCCACAACGACCTGCCGAGCGACTACTGCGACCAGGACAGCCGCATCATCGCGCTGGTCGGCGCGAAGGCGTCGGGCAAGAGCACGTACGTCTCCGTGCTGGTCAACGAACTGAACCAGCGCGTCGGTCAGGCGTACCACGCCTCGCTCGCGGCGATGGGCGCCAGCACCCAGCGGCGGGACAAGGAGATGGCCGAGGACCTCTACGAGCGGCTGCGGCTGCCGGACGCCACCCGCCCGGCGGCGCTCGGCTTCAGCGACCCGCTGCTGTACCGGCTGAGCCTGCCCCGGCGCGGCCGGCCCGGCGGCGGCACCCGGCACACCACGCTGGTCTTCTTCGACGCGGCGGGCGAGGACCTCGCGGACGCCGAGGCGATGGACCGCTACACCCGCTACCTCAGCGCCGCCGACGGCATCATCATGCTGGTCGATCCGCTGCAACTGGGCTCGGTACGGGACCGGCTGCCGGTGCACGACGGGCCGCCGCTGCCGGCCGTGGAGGCCCCGCCGGAGCAGATCGCCGCCGACCTGGCGACCCAGCTGCGCGCGCACGGGCGGCGCGGGGCGCGCGGCCGGGTCAGTACGCCGATCGCGGTGGCCGTCACCAAGACGGACATGCTCGGGGCGCTGCTCGATCCGCACTCGCCGCTGCTGGGCAACGCCCCGCATCAGGACGGGGTCTACGACGACGTGGACCGGCTCGCCGTGCACGAGGAGATGCGGTCGCTGCTGGCGGACTGGGACACGGGGACGCTGATGCGGCGCCTTGAGCTGGACTTCGCCGAGGTGTCGCTGTTCGGGCTGTCGGCGCTGGGCGCGCCGCCGCCGGCCGACGCCCCGGCGGACGCCCCGAAGTCGGGGCCGCAGCCGGTCCGGGTGGAGGACCCGCTGCTGTGGCTGCTGAGCCGGCAGGGGCTGCTGCGGGTGCGCGGCGCCGGGAAGGGGCGGGACAAGTGAGCCTCGCCCAGCTGCACTACACCTCCGCGCCGCCCGGACCGGACGGTTCCGGGTTCCGGTTCACCGCGATCAGTGACGGCGTACCGCAGGGGCTGCTGCGGGAGGCCGAGCAGCTCATCGGGTACGAGCCGCCGCGCGACCTGCCGGCCCGGCCGGACGCCGCGCAGCTCAGCCGGTTCCCGAAGGCGCTGGGCTGCCACGAACTGTCCGACGGCGGGCGGCTGCTGAGCCGTACCGTCTACACGGGCGCGGACTACAGCGGACGCTGGGGCAACTTCCACGCGCACGCCCTGTATCTGCCGCCGGGGGCGCGGCTGCCGGACGGGGCGCTGCCCATCACGGCGTGGGAGTCGCCGCGCTGGGCCGACGCCACGCCCGCCGACCGGCGGCCCGCCGCGCTGGACCGGCTGGAGCCGTCCGGGCTGCTGCGCCGGGACGGCCTGGTCGCCTTCGCCGCGTCCCGGGCGGAGTGGCTGGCGGCGTTCTTCGCCGACCTCAGGGTGCTCGCCGAGGAGCCCGACGCCTGCCAGCTGGTGCTGGTGGAGCACGACAGCGCGGCGGTGGCCCAGTGGATCGCGCTGGCCTGCGCGGTGCTGCCCCGGGAGGTGGCGCACCGGCTGACGTTCACGACGTACACCCGCCGTCCGCAGCAGGCCCGGCAGCAGATCGTCGGTGCGCTGCCGTCGTCGGAGCCGTGTCCGCCGGGGCCCCGGCTGCACGACTGCACCGGCCGGGCGGCCGGCGGAGCGGTGCCGGACGCCTGGGCGGACACCTGTGCGCGGGTGTGGTGCGCGGGGCGTCCGGAGCTGTTCCGGGACGCCTCGCTGGATCTCGGGTACCTCGCGGCGGCGGCGCTGACCGCCGGGGTGGCGCTGCGTTCCGACGCCCGGGCCGCCGCCGCCCACTGGGCCGCCGAACGGGTCGGGACGCTGCCCGAGCCGGTCCTGACGGCGCTGATCGGCGTGCTGAGCGCGGCCACGGTCACGTCCGCGGCCACGGGCGCGGGCACGGCGGAGACCGGTGGCGAACGGGCCGCCGTGGCCGCGCTCCTGGAGCGGGTCGAGGGGCGGCTGCCGACCGCCGTGACGGCGCCGCTGGCCGGGCGGGTGCTGACCTCGGCGGTGCTCGGCGGCGGGCCGGTGCCCGCGCTGCGCGCCGGGTCGCTGACGCCGGTGGTCCGGGACGGGCTGGCCCGGACGCTGGCCGCGCCGCTGCGGTCCGGCATCGCGGACGTCCGCGAGCCCGCCACCGGCCGTCCGCTGCTCCTGCTGGGCACCGCCGACCTGCTCGACGTCGACTGCCAGGACCTGCTGCCGGAGCTGGCGGGGCGGCTGTCCCGGGTGCTGGTGGCGGCGCCGGACGGCACGGCGACTCCCGGCGGGGAAGAACTCCCGCCCGCCCTCCTCGCCGCCGTCGAGGGGCATCCCGCCCTGCGCATCGCCCTGTTCGGCGCCCTGGACGCGCTGGCCGCCGCCGAACCGGCCGCCGTCGCCCGGCGGCTCGCGGGGTCGCGGCTGCCCATCGGACTGCATCCGGGCTTCCCGCACCTGCGGATGTGCGTACTGGCGCCCGGCGGCACCGGGCCGGACCGCGCCGACCGGCTCGCCCGCTTCCACGGCGTCGTGCGGGCCGCCGGCGTCTCGCCGCACGCCGACCCGGCCGTACTGCGCACCGCCCTGGCCCTGGTGTGGCCGGGCGAGCTGCCGACCAGCCAGGAGGCCAGCCTGCTGCTGAACGAGCTGGGCTCCGACATCCACCGCGCGGCCGGCACCCGCGACGTCCTGGTCGACGCCGCGCTCGCCGCGCCCCCCGACGACGTGGACGTCCCCGTCCTCGCCGCCGACCTGCTGCGCTGCTTCCCGGCCGAACTGCGCCCCGGGCAGCGGGCCGCGCTGCTCCTGCTGGAGTTCACCGGCCTGCTCGGCACCGGGGGCGAGGGCGAGGAGTGGGTCGGCCGGGCGCTCGGGCTGCGCGCCGGGGCCGCCGAGCCGGTCCCGGACACCGTCACCGAGCGGGTCTTCGCCGCGCTGGCCCGGCGGCTGGTCGACGGCCCGGCACCGGACAGCGAGCTGTACGGGCTGGCCCGGTCCGGCGAGGCCCGGCTGCTGGCCGCCTACGAGCGGGCGGGACACGCCGAGCGGGTACGGGACCGGCTGCGCGGCTCACCGGAGTACGCCGCCGCCTGCTTCTGCGCCTGGAGCGCCTGCCCCGGCGTCCATCCGGCCTGGGACGAGACCCGTACCGCCCTGCTGGCCAAGGTGCTGCGCCCGGTGGTGCGGGCGCTGTCCGCCGAGGATCTGGCCGGCGTCGAGGACACCCTCGACCGGGCGGGCGGCGGCCGGCTGGACGCGTTCCGCGCCTGGAACCGGCCCGGCGCCCTGGGCCGCCTCACCGGCCGCTTCGCCGGCCGCGCCCGCCGGTCCGAGCGCCCGCCGGTGCGGCACGGCGACGTGGAACCGCCGGCCCCGGAACGACACCCGTGACGCGCGGCGACGGGCAGGTGCCCGGTGCGGGAGGCCAGCCATGACCGCCGACCTCGCCCCGCTGCTCGTCCTCGGCTGCTGGACCGCCCTGGTCGCCGTCGGTGTGTGCGCCGGCCGGGCGGGGTGGGAGCTGACCGGGGCCGGGCTGGGCACCGTGTGGCGGCGGCTCGGACCGTGGCGGGCCGGGGACGGCGACGGGCGGCTCGCGCCGCCCGGAGACGGCGAGCCCGCGCACCTCGCCTACTACTGGCGGCAGATGTGGGTGGACGCGGCCACCGCCGCCGCGCGCGGTCCGCGCACCGTCTGGCGGGACCTGGCCGACCGGTGGCTGCGGCGGACCGCCCGCCACCTGTTCACCGGGCGGCGACCGGACGGCCGCCGGGTGGACATCCCGGTCAACCGGTTCCTGCTGGCGGTGTTCGTCGCCCCCGGCACCGCGGCCGGCGCGGCCCTCGGTGCCGTCCTCGCCTGCGCCGCCCTGACCGCCGTACTCACCGTGTTCGCGCTGCTGCTCGGGCTGGTGTGGCTGGGCTGGGCGGCGGCCGTACCGGCGCTGCGCGCCCTGGAGCGCGGCCGGCGGCTGCTGCGCGGTGTGCGCGTGAAGTGCCCGCACCCCGGCTGCTACCGGCCCGTGCCGCTGGCCCTGCACCACTGCCCGAACTGCCGCGCCGAGCACCGCGCGCTGCGCCCCGGCCGGTACGGCGCGCTGTGGCACGTCTGCGGCTGCGGGCACCGGCTGCCCGCCACCCGGCTCGCGGGCGGCGGCGCGCTCACCGCGCACTGCCCGTACTGCGAGCGGTGGCTGCCCGCGGCCGCCGGCACCACCCGCGTCGTGCACGCGCCGCTGATCGGCGGCACCTCCTCCGGCAAGACCATGCTGATGACGGCGATGACGGAGGGACTCCAGGCGTGGGCGCGGCAGGGCGGGCTGTCGGTGGAGTACGCCTCGGACGACGACCGGCGGGCGGCCGGCGATCTGGCCCAGGAGGTCCGCCGCACCGGCTGGGCGCACGCGACGACCGGCGGGCAGCCGCGCGCCCTGATGCTGCTGGTGCGCCGGGGCCGGCGGCGCCGGCTGCTGTATCTGTACGACCCGATGGGCGAGTCGGTGAGCGAGGCCGAACGGGTGCGCGGTGAGGGGTATTTGGCGCACGCGGACGGGGTGGTGCTGGTCGCCGACGTGCTGGCGGCGCCCGAGGTGCGCCGCCGGCTCTCGCCCGAGGACGCCCGCCGGGTGACGGACGCCCGCCCCGCGGCGCAGGGGCCCTGGGAGACGTACCAGCGGCTGACCGGGGAGCTGGCGGCGCTGACCGGGCGGCGGGCGCGGCTGCCGGTGGCCGCGGTGGTCACCAAGCGGGACGTCGTCGAGCGGCTCGGCTCGCTGCCGGTGCCCGGGGCGCGGATCGACGACTGGCTGACCGAGATCGGCCTCGGCGCCCTGGTGCGCGCCCTCGGGCACGACTTCCGGTCGGCGCGCTACTGGACGGTGAGCGCCCACGCGGCCACCTGCGCCGGCCCGCTGGAGAGCGAACAGCTCCGGGCGGCCGAACCGGTGCTGTGGCTGCTCGCCGCCTCGGGGCTGCGGACCGGCGCCGCGGTGCGGCGGACGGGCCCGAAGGCATGACCGGGGCCCGGGTGACGCCGGCCGTCGGCCGCGGCCGGCGGCTGGTGGCGACGCTGTTCATCGTCTCCCTGGCGGTGGCACCGGTGGCGGTGGCGGCGCTGCTGTGGTGGCTGCTGTGACCGATCCGCACTCCCCTTACCCGACTGACAGACCCGACTGACAGACCCGACTGACAGAAAGGCGACGACCACGTGAGCGACATCCCCGGCGGGCCGATGGCGAACCGGCCGGTCCACTTCATCTGGCTGCTCGACTGCTCGTACTCGATGCAGGGCGACAAGATCGCCAAGCTGAACTACGCGATCCGCGAGGCGCTGCCCGAGATGCGGGCGGTGGCCGACGACAACCCGGCGGCGCAGTTGCTGCTGCGCACCATCACCTTCTCCACCACGGCCCAGTGGCTGCACCAGGCGCCGGTGCCGGTGGACGACTTCACCTGGCAGGACGTCGAGGTGGACGGCATGACCAACCTGGGCGAGGCGCTGTCCCTGGCCGCCCGGGAGCTCCAGACCCCGCCGATGCCGCAGCGCGCGCTGAAGCCGGTGCTGGCGCTGGTGTCGGACGGGGTGCCCACCGACGACTGGCGGGCCGGCCTCGCGGCGGTCGACGCGACGCCCTGGGGCCGCAAGGCGGTCCGGATCGCCATCGCGATCGGCCAGGACGCCGACAAGGGCGTACTCCAGGAGTTCATCGGCAACCCGGAGTTCAAGCCGCTGGAGGCGCACAACGGCAAGCAGCTCGCCGCGGCCATCCGGTGGGCGTCCACCGCGGCGGTGAAGGCCGCCTCGCAGCCGATGGCGGCAGCGGAGGATCCGACGGTCAAGCAGCCGTTCGCCCCGCCGGTCCTGGACGACGACGATGACGACGACGTGTGGTGACGCTCCGGGTACGGCCTTGGGAGACCCTCGGCGAGAGCGTCCGGGGCGTCGGCAAGCGGTGCAATCAGGACTGGTACGTGTGCCAGGGCGCGGGCAGCGCGGCGGACCCGCTGGTGCTGGCGGTGGCGGACGGGCACGGGTCGCCCGCGTACGCCCGCAGTGAGCTGGGCGCGCGGTTCGCCGTGGACCGCTTCACGGTGCTGGCGGCCGAGTTCGGCCGGGCGGCCCGCGACTGCCACGACGCCGGCCGGCTGGCCCGGCTGATGACGTACGCCCGGGACGACTTCCCGCGCGCCCTGGTGCGGGAGTGGCGGGCGGCGGCGCTCGGGCACTGGGACCGGCACCGCCCGGTCACCGACGGCGCCGGGCCGCAGCCGGGGGCCGACGAGAAGCTGCGGCTGTACGGCAGCACGCTGATCGGCGCGGTGCTGACGCCGTGGCTGCTGGTGGCCTGGCAGCTCGGGGACGGTGATCTGGCGGTGGTGGCGCACGACGGGGCGCTGGAGCGGCCGTTGGCGCCGGCCGAGGAGGCGCTCGGGGACGAGACGGACTCACTGTGCGCGCCGCGCGCCTGGCGGCAGGTGCGGATGCACTGGGCGCCGGTGTTCGAACAGGCCCGGCTGCCGCGTCTGGTGCTGCTGTCGACGGACGGGCTGTCCAAGAGCTTCGCGGCGGCCGACGGGTACGCGGCGTTCGTCGCGGACCTCCGCGACCGGCTGGCCGCCGACGGCGGCGGCGCGGGCGTACGGGACCTGCTGCCGCAGTGGCTGGCGCAGGCCGCGCGGCACTCGGGCGACGACACCACCCTCACGGCGGCGCTGCGGCCCCCGGACCCAGAAGCCGAACAACCATGCGAACGAAAGACGGAGAGCTGAGAGATGAGCGGCATGCTGGACGGCGGCACGCGGCTGGCCACGGAGCACGGGGACGAGGTCGAGATCCTCGGCCTGCTGGGGGCCGGCGGACAGGGCGAGGTGTACCGGGTCGCGACCTGGACCGGGGAGAAGGCCCTGAAGTGGTACTACCCGACGTCGGCCACACCGCAGCAGGAGGCGATCGTCCGGGACCTGGTGCACCGGGACTTCCACGACGACCGGTTCCTGTGGCCCGAGGCCCATGTGGGGCCGTACGGCGGTTCCTTCGGCTATCTGATGGCGCTGCGCCCCGAGCGGTTCAAGGGGCTGCCCGAGCTGTTCCGCCGCCGGCTGCGCACCAACACCCGGGCGCTGCTGCGGGCCTGTCTGTACACGGTGGAGGCGTACCAGGCGCTGCACATGCGGGGCGTCGCCTACCGGGACATCTCCTGGGGCAACATCTTCTTCGATCCGGCCACCGGTGAGGTGCTGGTCTGCGACAACGACAACGCGGTGGTGGAGGGCGACGTCAGCGGCATCTCCGGCACCATGAAGTTCATGGCCCCGGAACTGGTGCGCGGCGATCCGGGGGCGCACCCCGGCACCCAGTCCGACCTGCACTCGCTGGCCGTGCTGCTGTTCATGCTGCTGATGAACCACCACCCCTTCGAGGGCCGCCGGGAGCTGGGCATCCACTGCCTGGACGACGCGGCGGAACGCAAGCTGTACGGCCGTGACCCGCTGTTCCTGTTCGACCCGGCCGACGACTCCAACGCGCCCGACCCGATGGAGCACACCACCGTGCTGGCCACCTGGGAGGCGACGGCGGAGCGGCTGCGGGAGCTGTTCCGCCGGGTCTTCACCACCGGGCTGCGCGATCCGGCGACGCGGGTGCGCGAGTCGGAGTGGCGGGACGCGCTGCGCGCGGTGCTGGACGCGGTGGTGGAGTGCGCGGCCTGCGGGCGGCAGAACATGACGGAGCCGGGCGCGAATCCGCCGCCCCGGGCCTGCTGGGGGTGCGGGGCGCAGGTGGTGCTGCCGCCCCGCCTGGAGGTGACCACGCCGCCGCCGCGCGCCGGGCACCACATCCGGCTGGGCCGGACGGCCCGGGTGCAGGCGCACCATCTGCTGCCGGAGCCGGAGCGGCACGACTGCTCGGACGCCGCGCTCGTCGCGGAGCTGGTGGAACACCCGGCCAGGCCGGGCCGGTTCGGCATCGCCAACCGGTCCGAGCGGACCTGGACCGGCACCCGCTCCGACGGCACCCTCCAGCGGATCGGCCCCGGCCAGACGGTCCCGCTGCGGGCCGGCCTGGAACTGGACCTCGGGGAGGGGGCACGGGCGGTGGTGCACGCGAAGTGACGGGCCGTCGAGTGCCGGGCCGCCGCACCGCTCACAGACCCAGCGCGCGCCCCAGTTCCTGAGCCAGCGCCAGGCTGCCGCTGCCCGCCGCGACGCCGATGCCGATGGTCTCCAGCGCGGCCCGGATGCGGCCCCGGTCGGCGGCCCGGCCGTCCCGTCCGGCGCGTACCAGCTCGCCCTGGATGACCTCCGCGTCGGCCGCCAGCGCCGGATGCTCTCCGCGCAGCCGCTCGACCAGCCGGTCGGCGAGCGCCAGTACGGCGGCCGGGTCCGTGCCGTTGTTGATCTCAATCCGGCCGTGGTCGCCGAAGTTGGCCGGGCCGCTGACGCCGCCGTGGAAGTTGTACGTGCTCATGGGGTGGGTCCTCCCTGGCCCTGGGCCGCCGCCGGACCGCCGGGGCCCTGCGGCCCGGGCGGTCCGTTGACGGTGATCTGGCCGCCGGTGCCGATGTTGCTGGGTCCGGTGATGTCACCGGAGATGTGGTACGTCTGCGTGCTGATGACCTGCCGCGCCCGGTCGAAGGAGCTGGTGTCGACGTGGTGGTCCTTCAGGAACCGCTCGGTGGCCACCAGCACGCCCTGCTGGAGCCGGAAGAGGTAGTCCTGCGCGTCGATCCGCTCGGCGTACCCGGCCTGCGCCCAGTCGCCGAGCCGGGCCCGCACGCTGCCGTCGGCGCCGTGGTCGACCAGCAGGTGCTGGTCGGTTATCTCCCGCCGCCGCCTGGCCAGCGCCCGCGCGTCCTGCCGGGCCCGGCGCCGGCGGGCGCGCCGCCGTCCCGGCGCCCCGCGCAGGTCGGGCCAGAGGCGCGAGGTGGCGTACCCGACCAGGCTCCACCACCGGTCGAACGGGGCCACCGGCAGCCGGTCCACCCGGTCGAAGCGCCCGTCGAGCGGCGGGATGACGTAGGCGGCCACCTCCCAGGTGAGGTGCGGCCGGTGCAGGATCGCCCGCAGATACATGCTGACGACCACCCGGCCGCCCTCGCCGACCCGTTCCAGGCACAGGTGGGTGCGCATGCCCGCGCCAGGGGTGAGCAGGCCGGCCTGCACGAGCTGTTTGGGAAGCTGGGCGCGCGGGCGGGCGGTGCGGTCGGGGACCAGTTCGGGCAGCAGGTGGGCGTGGCTGCCGATGACGTAGAGCCGGTTCCTGGCCCGCAGGCCCGCCAGGCCGGCGATGGACTCCATCTCCCGGGCCACGTAGGTGTGCAGGTCGACGGCGTCGAAGGGGCGCAGCGGGAGGGTGCCGCCGCCGGGTGCCTCGGCCGGCCGGCTGACGTCGACGGGCTGCCAGACCACTTCCTTGATCTTTGTGCCGCTGCCGACGAAGGGGGTGGTCAGGGCCGCCGCGTCGGCGTAGGGCAGCGCGTTGGCCCGCTTGAGTTCGTGCAGCCACGCCTCGGCCTCGGGCCGCACCGGCGGGGCGAGTGCCTCGGCCTTCCCGGTGCCCAGGAACACCGCGCGGGCCGCGTCGCGGGCCTGGGACTCCGCGCGGTGGATCAGCCACCAGGAGGCGCCGAGGACGGCGAGCGGCCCGTAGATCCCGACCACGGCGACCGAGCCGAGCCCGGCGGCCAGTCCCCACCCGGCGGTCAGCAGCGCGGCCCCCAGGGCGGCGGCGAGCCAGGTGAGCTGCCGGTCCAGCGTGTCGCGGCGGACGACGGCGGCGCGGGCGTGCCGGGCGAGGGCGACGAAGTTGATGCCGAGGGTGAGGCCGGGCGAGGTCAGCCGGTCCCCGGTGAGTTCCCGGTCGGCCCAGCGGGCGAACTGCTCGTCGAGGTGGACGGCGGCGCACAGCCGCCGGGTGACCCCGTCCTTGCGGTACTGCGGCAGCGCCGGCAGTGTCCTTGCCCCCACGGTGACATGCCCTTCCCCCGTACTGCGGTCCACCTTAGCCAGCGGCTCCGGGCGCCGTCAGCTCCACCAGCTTCACGACCGTGTTCCAGTTGCGGGTGGTGGCGACGACGCCTTTGGTGACGCGCGGCCGGGACAGCAGCTCGGCGAGTTTGGAGCGGCCGAGGCCGTTGGGCGCGTAGAGGTAGAGGGCCCGGTCGCCGAGCCGGAACTCCTCGGGCAGACAGGCCGCCTGGTCGATGTGAGCGAAGCGCCCGGCGTCGACCGGCGCGGAGAAGTAGGTGACGTGCAGTTGCCTGGGCGCGAGCTCGGCGGCCGGGAACGGGCACGCGTCGACGACGGCCCGCAGATAGGCGTGGTCGCGCACGATGACGTCCACCGCGAACCCGAACCGCCGCTCGATCGCCGCCGCCAGCCCGGCCGCCAGGGACTCCTCGTCGCCGGACCCGGCGCTGAACACGGCCTGCCCGCTCTGGAGGTGGGTGCGCACCTCGCCGTACCCGAGCTCTTCGAGCAGCGCCCGCAGGTCCGCCATCGGGACCTTCCTGCTGCCGCCCACGTTGATCCCGCGCAGCAGCGCCGCGTACGTCGTCGTCATGCGCCCACGATAGGGCGGGCCGCTGACATCCGGCCGTACGGCGGCCGTCGTGCCCCGTGGGGTCGGGCACGACGGCCGCGAATCCGGGCGACACCCCCTCCCCCGGCCCCTACCCCTTGCGCGCGGCGGCCAGTTCCGCCTCGATCAGGTCGGCCGCCCGCCGGGTACCGCCCTCCTCGGCCATCTCCGCCTGGATGCCCGCCAGCCGTCGGGCCACCTCCGGGTCGTCGACCAGGGCGAGCGCGGCCGCGCGCAGCGCCTCGGCGGTCGCCTCCTCGGTCAGCAGCTTCCGGGCGACGCCGAGCCCCTGGAGCAGGTCCGCGTTCCCGAACTGGTCCACGGCCTGCGGTACGGCGATCATCGGGGTGGCCATGGCCAGCCCCTCCTGGCTGCCGCCCGCGCCGGCGTGGGTGACGAAGAGGTCCGCCTGCCGGAGGATCGCCAGCTGTGGAACCCAGGACCGCACCTCCACGTTCCCCGGTACGTCGCCCAGCTCGGCCGGGTCGACGTGCCGGCCCACCTGGAGCACCAGGTGCCAGCCCGGCAGCTCGCCGAACGCCCGTACGCACTCCCGGTAGAAGGCCGGCTGCTTGGTGAAGGACGAGCCGAGCGAGACCAGCACGACCTTCTCGGCACCGGCCGGCCGCTCCCACCTCCCCTCGGCGCTCCGGTCCCCCTGGCAGGCGCCGACGAACGTGTACGTCGACTCGTCGACCCGGTCGGCGTTCGGCTGGAGCGCCTTGGGGATCAGCACCAGGGAGCGGTCGGGGCGGCCGACGAACGGGTCCGGGTGCCGGGTGATCCCGTTCGCCGCGAGCCAGCCGCTGAACCGGGCGTAGTACGCCTGTCCGCGCTCGGTCTTCAGCGGCTCCTCCCACATCGGCTCCGCGACCTCCTGCTCGTAGCCCTCCCAGGCGACCAGGTTCGGGGAGAGGGAGATCGCCGGTACGCCCCAGCGGTGGGCCAGGACCCGGGCCGGGTAGGAGGTGATGTCGTGCAGGACGAGGTCCGGCTCGTCGCCCTCGTACGCCGCGACGAGCTGCGGCAGCGCCTGGATCGCGTCGGCCAGGAACGGCTCCACGTTGTCCAGCAGGGTGCTGCCCCAGGCGGCCGGGTCGGCGTCGGGGCCGGGCAGCGTGCTGTTCCAGAGCTTCGGCTCGGCGCCGGTCTCGGCGACCTTCGCGGCGAACGCGGGCGGGATGGCGTACGTCACCCGGTGGCCCCGGGCGACGAGTTCCCGGATCACCTCCAGGCTGGGGTTCACATGGCCGTGTGCGGCGACGGAGAACATGGCGAGATGGGCGCGACTGGTCATGCGCCCGACAGTAGGCGAGACGAGACGTCTCGTACAACTCATTTCTGTCACGGTGCCAGTTCCTCGTACAGCCGCAGCCAGCGCTCCGGCGCCACCTCGCCGACCAGCACGCCCGGGTCCAGGCGCGCGGCGCGGAAGGCCGCGTCCACCCGGCGCCCGGGGTGCGCGCGCCGCAGGGAGGCGTGCAGACAGCCACCGACACCGGAGAAGCCCAGTTCGACCAGGCACCGCCAGCCGGGATACGCGCGGGCGTCGAGCAGCGGGGCGGGCCGGCGTTCGATCCGGACGATTCCGGCGTCGACCCGCGGCGCGGGCCGGAACCCGTACCGGCTCACCCGCCCCACCAGGCGCCACTGGTGCCGCGGCCAGGTCATGACCGTCAGCAGCGTCCAGCGGCCGTAGTCGCCGGTGCGTTTGCGGGCGTACTCCAGTTGGGTGAGCAGGGTGGCGTCGGTGAGGGCGGGTGCGGTGAGGCACCAGTCGACGATGGCCGAGGTGCGCGAGAAGGGCACGTTGCCGGCGACCGAGAACGGCGTGCCCGGGGCGCGCGCGGCCAGGAAGTCGCCGCCGACGACGCGGACGTGCGGCGCGCGGACGAAACGGGCGCGCAGGGCCGTAACCAGCCGGGGGTCGATCTCGTAGGCGGTCAGCTCCCGGCAGCGACGAGCGAGCGGTTCGGTCAACGCGCCCTTGCCCGCGCCGACTTCGAGGACGAGGGGTGCGGTGCGGGGGTCCGGGACGGCGAGCCGCTGGGCGGCGGCGGGATCGGCGAGGAAGTTCTGCGAGAGCGCGCGGGCACGCGAAGAGGGGCGGGCCATGGCCTGCGGTCCTTGTCTTCCGTGAAAGGGCGGGAAGGGCAGCCGAAGGCCCTGACCGGAAGACGAGGCGAGAAAGCGCTACAGAGCTACGAGCTACGAGCTACGAGCTACGAGCTACAGGGATATAGCGCTACAGGGATACGGGCACGCGGCCCGAACCGGTCAGGGCACCGAGGCCGGCCCGCATCCGAATGGAGTACGTGCAGCCCCGGCCGAGACCGGAGTCAAAAATCGCGTTGAACGCTGCCACGGGAGTGACGTTAGGGGGCGTCGGCTTCGCGGGCAACGGATTTCTTTCACCACGCGCGCCCGCATCCGTACCCGCAGCGGAGGACTCACCGCTGATACCGGGCCAGCACCAGGTTCCCGTCCTTCTCCAACCGCTGCCGCAGTTCCCCCGCCCCGATGGCCCCGCTGTAGTACTCCTGGAACGCGGGCGTGGCCACCTTGTCCTTCCACTCGGCGTAGCCCCGCACCGACTGGGCCGGCGCCGGCCGCAGATGGCCGGCGAGCGCCGTGCCGACGGCCCAGCCGTCCCGCTCCGTGCGCAGCGCGGAACTCCGCAGGGCCGCGGTCCCCGTGGGCAGCATCCAGTCCCCGAGCGCGAGCCGCACCATGTTCGCCGGCCGGAGCAGGAAGTCGAGGAAGGCTGCCGCCGCCGCCTTGTGCGGGCTGTCCGCCGCGATGGACAGCGTCTGCGGACTGACCCCCTGGGTGAGCCCGTCGGCCCCGGCCGGCGCGGGCAGCACCCGCCACTCGAACCCCTCGGGTGCCTGCTGCGCCATCTGCTGCCGGTAGGAGAACCCGAGCGGCACCATCGCGTACTTGCCGCCGAAGAACCCGGGCAGGGTGTCGGAACCGCCGCTGCCCAGCGTCGTCGGCGAGGCGCTGCGGTCGGTGCCGACCTGGTCGCGGATGGTGCGCGGCACCACCTCGTCGCCCGCCTCGACGCGGACGGTGACCTTGCCGTCCGCCCCTCGGTGGAAAAGCCGGCCGCCCGCCGACAGCGACAGGTTGAGCGAGGCCGACACGGGCTCCTTGAGCGGCCAGGCCACCCCGTACCGCCCCGGTCCGCTCAGCCGCTTGGTCACCTGCCGGAACTCCGCCCAGCTCCACGGCCGTTCGACCGTCGGTATCCGCACGCCCGACTCGTCCAGCAGCTTCGCGTTGGCGATCAGCACCCGTGGCTCCTGGAGGAACGGCACTCCGTAGGTCCCGTCGCCGAAGGTGACCGTCTGCCAGCTGCTCGCCGGAATGTCCGCGCGCAGCCGCGCGGGCAGCAGGTCGCCGAGGTCGGCCAGGTAGCCGCCGTAGGCGAAGTCGGCGAGGTCGTCGGAGGCGTCGTGGATGACGTCCGGCGCCTCGCCGCCCTCGAAGGAGGTGAGCAACTGGTCGTGCACGCTGTCCCAGCTGCCCTGGACGTACTCGACGTGGATGTCCGGATGCGCGGCGTTCCACTCCGCGACCAGGTCCTTGGTGGCGGCCACGGACTCCTGCTGCCAGGCCAGCGACTGGAAGCGGAGGGTGATCCGGCCGTCATCGTGCCCTCCGCCACCGGTGCAGCCCGCGAGCAGCAGGAACAGCACGGCGGTCAGGGTCACGATCCTCATGCGCGTCGTCCGTGTCGTCGTCGTCCGCATCAGCTCTTCACCGCCCCGGCGAGCATGCCGCCCGTGATCCGTCGCTGGATGAGGGCGAACACCACCAGCGAGGGCAGTGTCGCCAGGAAGGCCGCCGCCGCGAGCGGGCCGAGGTCGGCCACGCCCTCGGCGCCGAGGAAGTGGGTGAGCACCACGGGCAGCGTCTGTTTCTCCGGGGTTTTCAACAGCACCAGCGCGAAGAAGAACTCGTTCCAGGCGGTGATGAACGCGAACAGCGCCGTCGCCACGATCCCCGGCGCCAGCAGCGGCGCGGTCACCGACACCAGGGTGCGCAGCCGCCCGGCCCCGTCGACCGCCGCCGCCTCCTCCAGTTCGGCCGGCACGGCGCGCACGTATCCGGCCAGCATCCACAGGGCGAACGGCAGCGACCACACCACGTACACCAGCACCAGCCCCGGCACCGAGTCGATCAGCCGCAGGTTCTTCAGCACCAGGAACAGCGGGATGATCAGCAGGACGAACGGAAACGCCTGGCTGACCACCACCCAGCCGGTGGCCGCCCTGGTGAGCCAGGAGCGGCGCCGGGCCATGACGTACGCCATCGGTGTCGCGATCACCACGGCGATCAGCGCGGCGCCGAGCGCGGCCAGCAGGGAGTTGAGCCCGGCGCGCAGCAGCGGCTGTTCGTCGAAGGCCTGCCGGAAGTTGGCGAGGGTGGGGTCGTGCGGGAGCCAGGTGGGGTGCAGGCTCGCCAGCTCGCGCGGTGGCTTGAAGGCGGTGGAGACGAGCCAGAGGAACGGGAAGGCGAGGAAGATCAAGTAGGCCAGCAGCGCGGTGTACTGACCCGCGCGGGCCCGGGTCGAGGTCCTCAACGCTCGTCACCTCCCTTGAGCCGGCCGGCGAGGAAGACGGCCAGCAGGACCGATATCACGGCGACCATCACGCAGCCCATCGCCGCCGCGTAGCCGAACTGCCCGTAGCGGAACGCCTCTTCGTAGGCGAAGAGCATCGGCAGCCGGGTGCGTCCGCCGGGGCCGCCGCCGGTGAGCACGTAGACCAGGGCGAAGGAGTTGAAGTTCCAGATGAGATTGAGCGCGGTGACGGCGAGGGCGACCGGTCTCAGGGCCGGCCAGGTCACCGCGCGAAACCGGCGCCAGGCGCCCGCGCCGTCCACCGCGGCGGCCTCGTGCAGTTCGCGCGGGGTGTTCTGGAGCCCGGCGAGCAGGGTGACCGTGGTCTGCGGCAGGCCGGCCCAGACGCCGACCACGATGACGGCGGGCAGCGCGGTCCCGAGGCCGCTGAGCCAGTCCCGGCCGTCGCCCAGGCCGAGGTCGCGCAGGGTTTCGTTGAGGATGCCGGCGTCCGTGTTGTAGACCAGGCGCCACATTATGCCGACGACCACCTCGGGCATCGCCCAGGGGATGATGGCAAGGGCGCGGGCCAGCCAGCGCAGCTTCAGGTCCTGGCAGAGCAGCAGGGCCAGGCCGAGGGCGAGCAGGAACTGCGGCACGGTCACGCCGACGGCCCACAGCAGGCCGATGCGGAACGACTCCCAGAACAGCGTGTCGTGCAGCAGGTCCTGGAAGTTCAGGGTGCCGATCCACTCGGTGGGCTCGGTGCGGCCCGACTGGGCGTCGGTGAAGGCCAGCAGGACGCCGTAGCACAGCGGGCCGACGCTGAGCACCAGGATGGGGATCAGGGCGGGCAGCACCAGGAACCAGGCACCGGGCCCGGCGGCGCGGCGCGCCGGCCCCCTGGCCGCTTCGGCCGTCTTCGACACCGGATCAGCTCCTTTGTGCACCTTTGCACGACACGGACGGGCCTGACTGGTGATGGTCATGGTCATGAAGCCGGCACGCCCCGTCAAGGGACCTCGCACCCCGCCCCGACCTGTGTGAATGCGACACTGGGTCGGGATTCGGAGCACGGAGGCGAACGATGGACGAGGCACGGGCGCGGGAGGTACTGGGCGCGGCGGACGTGCTGCCGCCCGGTTCGGCGGCACACGCGCGGCTGCTCTCGCTGGGCGAGAACGCCGTGTTCGCCGCCGACGGCCTGGTGGTCAAGGTGGGCCGCGACGCCGGGCTGCTGGACCGGGCGCGCCGGGAGCTGGCCGTCGCCCTGTGGCTGGCCGGGGCCGGGGTGCCGGCGGTCCGGGCGGCCACGCCCGAGGCGCTGTCCGTCGAGGGCCACCCGGTGACCGTGTGGCACCGGCTGCCCGATCCGGTGCGGCCGGCCGAACCCCGGGACCTGGCTCCGCTGCTGCGGGTCGTGCACGCACTGCCCGTTCCCTCCTTCGGACTGCCGCCGCGCGAACTGCTGGGCGGGGTGGAGCGCTGGCTGCGGCTGGCGGGCAGCGCGATCGACCCGGCCGACGCGGAGTTCCTGCGGGCCCGCCGCGACGGCTTCGCGACGGCCGCCGCGGCCCTGGTCCCGCATCTGCCGCCGGGCCCGATCCACGGCGACGCGCTGCCGCGCAACGTGCACGTCGGCCCGGACGGTCCGGTCCTGGTCGATCTGGAGACCTTCGCCGGCGACCTGCGCGAGCACGACCTGGTGGTGCTCGCCCTCAGCCGCGACCGCTACGGTCTGCCCGCCCAGGCGTACGACGCGTTCACCGCCGCCTACGGCTGGGACGTGCGCGGCTGGGACGGCTGCGCGGTGCTGCGCGGGGCCCGGGAGACGGCCAGCTGCGCCTGGGTGGCCCAGCACGCGCCGAGCAACCCGAAGGCACTGGCCGAGTTCGAGCGCCGGGTGGCGTCGCTGCGGGACGGCGATCCGACGGTGCGGTGGTATCCGTTCTGAGACCTCAGCCGGGTCCGTCCTGAGACCTTCGCCGGGTCCAGTCTGAGACCTTCACCGGTCCGTGCCGAGACCTCCGCCGGGTCCGTCCTGAGACCTCCGCCGGGCGGGCGGGCTCAGACCCGCTCGTCCACCGCCGCCCGCACCGGCCACACGCCGTCGACCACCGCCGTGGCGTCGCCCTTGCGGCGCAGGAAGCTCTGGAAGTCCGCCGCCCACTCGGCGTACCACTCGATCTGCCGGCGGTGCAGCTCGGCCGGGGCCAGGGACGCGACCTTGGGGTGGCGGCCGGCTATCGCGCAGGCCAGCCGGGCCGCCGCGAGGGCGTCGGACAGGGCGTCGTGGGCGGTGTCCAGCGGCACGCCGTACTCGGTGCAGACCGCTTCCAGGTTGCGTTTGCCCCGGCGGTAGCGGTCGACGGACCGGTCGATGGTGTACGGGTCGATGACGGGGGCCGGGTCGAGGCCGCCCAGGCGGTGGCGCAGGGACGGCAGGCCGTACCGGTGCAGTTCGGCGGTGAGCAGGGTGAGGTCGAAGGCCGCGTTGTAGGCGACGACCGGGACGCCCGTCCGCCAGTAGGAGACGAGGACGTCGGCGAGGGCGTCGGCGACCTGGTCGGCGGGCCGGCCCTCGGCGGCCGCGCGCTCGGTGCTGATGCCGTGCACGGCCACCGCGCCCGCCGGGATCTCCACGCCGGGATCGGCCAGCCATTCCCGGCGCCCCAGCGGCTCGCCGGCTCTGACCTCGATCACGGCGCCCGTGACGATGCGCGCCTCGCGCGGATCGGTGCCCGTCGTCTCCAGGTCGAAGCCGACCAGCAACTCCCGGTGCCAGCCCATGGGCGGCCCCCCTTCTCGGTGCGTTTCCCCCAGTGGCCTCCACCTTCGCACGGGCCACTGACAATCCGGCCGCCCGCACCCGGACGCCGGCCGGGCAGCCGGTCAGGAGACCGGTCGCGAATCCGCCCACATCAGCTCGAACTCCTCGCGATAGGTGGGGAAAAGCCCACCTTCATCCGCATGGTCCGACTTGACGACCTTGCTGCCGTTCCGTCCGTTGCGCAGGACCAGCACCGGTGCCTCCATGCCCCGGGTACGGCGCAGATAGGACTGCACGACGGCGATGCCGTCGGCGCCGTCGCCGTCGACCAGGTAGGCGGTGAAGCGGGGCGTCTCGTCGAAGACCTGGATCTCGAAGGCCCCCGGGTCGCGCAGCCGGGCCCGGACCCGGCGCATGTGCAGGATGTTGGTCTCCACCGCCCGGCCCAGCTCGCCGCGTTTGATGCCGAGTTCGCGCTCGCGCCGCTTCAGGGCGCTGGAGGCCGGGTTCAGGAACAGCAGCCGGACCCGGCCGCCCGCCTCGGCCAGCCGGACCAGCCGGCGGCCGGAGAAGTTCTGCACGAGCAGGTTGAGGCCGATGCCGATGGCGTCGAGGCGGCGGGCGCCGCCGAAGAAGTCCTCCGCCGGGAACTGGCGCAGCAGCCGCACCCGGTCCGAGTGCACGGCGACCACGTCGGCGTACCGGTCGCCGACCAGGTCCTCCACGGCGTCCACCGGCAGCCGGCGGGCGGAGGGCACGTCGCCGCCCGCGCCGAGCATCTCCAGGAGCCGGGCGGCGGCCCGCTCGGCCTGGTTCAGCACCGCCTCGGACAGCGCCCGGTTGCGGGAGACGACGTTGCGGGTGACCTCCAGCTCGTCCAGGGCCAGTTCCACGTCCCGGCGGTCGTCCAGGTACGGCTCGAAGCAGGGCCAGTGCTGCACCATCAGCTCGCGCAGCTGGGGCAGGGTCAGGAAGCTGAGCACGTTGTCGTCGGCCGGGTCGAGCAGATAGCCCTTTCGGCGGCTGACCTCGCGGACCGCGACCGCGCGCTGCACCCACTCCTGGCCGGCCGGTCCGGCCGCGGCGACCACCCACTCGTCGCCGCCGTGCACCGGTTCGTAGACCGGTCGCAGCACGGCGGCCACCACGGACCGCAGCCGCTGCTCGACCAGGTTCAGCCAGATGTAGGCCCGGCCGGCCCGCTGGGCCCGGGTGCGTACCTCGTGCCAGGCGTCGGCGTCCCACTCCAGCTCCGGACCGATCGCGCCGGCGTCCATCGGCCGCGCCAGCGAGACCGCACCGGCCGGGACGTTCGTGGAGCTCCCCTCATGACCCTCGTGACCCTCGTCACCAGGGGGCAGCTCCAGCCCTCCCGAGCCCACCCGCGCACCGCCTTCCGCTCCCCCGACCTGCCCGTCTCAACGATCAAGGAAGGGTACTCCGCGAGCGGCGCACGGTGCAGCCTGATGCACAGGCTCGTCCGCCAACTACCCGACCGGACCGGCTCGTTCCGCGCGCCGGGCGGTGCCCGAGTGAGCGGATTCATAGCGGTGACGGGTGGCGTGAGCGGGGCACTCCTGTGGTACGGGCCGAAGTAGACCGCGCCTGTTGGGTTGCTTCCCTCAGTTTCGGGGAGACTCGGGGCCGAAGGCGCCCCCACCGGCGCCGTACACCTGAAAGAGTCGTATCCATGCAGGTCTGGCCTGGAGAGGCATATCCACTCGGTGCCACGTACGACGGCGCGGGCACCAACTTCGCGGTCTTCTCGGAGGCCGCCGACCGAGTAGAGCTGTGTCTGCTGCACGACGACGGTTCGGAAACGGCGGTCGAACTGCGGGAGAGCGACGCGTTCGTGCGGCACGCGTACCTGCCGGGCGTGATGCCGGGGCAGCGGTACGGCTACCGCGTGCACGGCCCCTACGCGCCCGAGCACGGGCAGCGCTGCAACTCGGCGAAGCTGCTCCTCGATCCGTACGCGCGTGCGATCAGCGGTGCGGTGCGGTGGGGCGAGGAGGTGTACGGCTACCACTTCGACGACCCGGACCGGCGCAACGACCTGGACTCGGCGCCGCACACGATGACATCGGTGGTGGTCAACCCGTACTTCGACTGGGGCGACGACCGGCGGCCGCGCACCGAGTACCACCACACGGTGATCTACGAGGCCCATGTCAAGGGCCTGACGATGCGGCACCCGGGGCTGCCCGAGGAGCTGCGCGGCACCTACGCGGCCCTGGCGCACCCGGCGGTGCTCGAGCACCTCACCGAACTGGGGGTGACGGCGCTGGAGCTGATGCCGGTGCACCAGTTCGTCAACGACCACCGGCTGGTCGACATGGGGCTGAACAACTACTGGGGCTACAACACCATCGGTTTCTTCGCCCCGCACAACGCGTACGCCTCCTGGGGCGACCGCGGCCAGCAGGTCCTGGAGTTCAAGTCGGCGGTCAAGGCGCTGCACGAGGCCGGCATCGAGGTGATCCTGGACGTCGTCTACAACCACACCGCCGAGGGCAACCACCTGGGCCCGACGCTCTCCTTCAAGGGCATCGACAACCCGTCGTACTACCGGCTGACCGACGACCCCCGCTACTACATGGACACCACGGGCACCGGGAACTCGCTGCTCATGCGGTCCCCGCACGTACTCCAGATGATCATGGACTCGCTGCGGTACTGGGTCACCGAGATGCATGTCGACGGGTTCCGCTTCGACCTGGCGGCCACCCTGGCCCGGCAGTTCCACGAGGTGGACCGGCTGTCGTCGTTCTTCGACCTGGTGCAGCAGGACCCGGTGGTCTCCCAGGTGAAGCTGATCGCCGAGCCGTGGGACGTGGGCGAGGGCGGCTACCAGGTGGGCAACTTCCCGCCGCTGTGGACCGAGTGGAACGGCAAGTACCGGGACACCGTGCGCGACCTGTGGCGCGGCGAGCAGCGCACCCTGGCGGAGTTCGCGTCCCGGCTGACCGGTTCCTCCGATCTCTACCAGGACGACGGCCGCCGCCCGCTGGCCTCGATCAACTTCGTCACCTGCCACGACGGCTTCACCCTGCACGACCTGGTGGCCTACAACGACAAGCACAACCACGCCAACGGCGAGGACAACCGGGACGGCGAGAGCCACAACCGGTCCTGGAACTGCGGCGCCGAGGGCGACACCGACGACCCGGCGGTGCTGGAGCTGCGGCGGCGCCAGATGCGGAACTTCGTGGCCACGCTGCTGCTGTCCCAGGGCGTGCCCATGATCAGCCACGGCGACGAGTTCGCCCGCACCCAGCGGGGCAACAACAACGCCTACTGCCAGGACAACGAACTGGCCTGGATCGACTGGCCCGCCGACGACCCCGACCTGCTGCGGTTCACCCGCGCGATGGTGTGGCTGCGCAAGGACCACCCGGTCTTCCGACGCCGCCGCTTCTTCCACGGCCGGCCGGTGGAGGGCACCCACGACGAGCTGTCGGACATCGCCTGGTTCACCCCCGAGGGCCGGGAGATGACCCAGCGGGACTGGAACTCCGCGCGGGCCTCGGCGCTGACGGTCTTCCTGAACGGCAACGCGATCTCGGAGCCGGGAGCGCGCGGCGAGCACATCGGGGACGACTCGTTCCTGCTGATGTTCAACGCCTCGCCCAAGCGGCTGGACTTCGTCGTCCCGGTGGACCACGGCCGGCAGTGGGAGGTGGTCGTCGACACCGCCCTGCCGGACGGGGTGCCCGCCGACACCGGCCGCAAGGTGCAGGCCGGCGACCGGCTGTCCCTGGTGGACCGGAGCCTGACCGTGCTCCAGCGGCCGGTGTAGGGGCCGCGCGTACGCCTGTGCGGGGGGCCGGTGACACGAAAGGCGGCGGGGCGGGTACGTAGCTCTGCATGACACCTGAGCGCCCCGCACCGGCCCCCAGGGCCACCTACCGGCTCCAGCTCCAGCCCGCCTTCCCGTTCGGGGCCGCGGCGGCGGCCGTGCCGTACCTGGCCTCGCTCGGCGTATCCCATCTGCATCTGTCCCCGGTCCTGGAGGCCGTCCCGGGGTCGGCGCACGGCTACGACGTCGTCGACCACGCGCGGGTACGCGCGGAACTGGGCGGCGAGGAGGGCCTGCGGTCGCTGTCGCGCACCGCGCGGGAGCACGGTCTGGGCCTGGTGGTGGACATCGTGCCGAACCACATGGCGATGTCCCCCCGGCACAACCGCGCCCTGTGGGAGGTGCTGCGGGAGGGGCCGAAGTCGCCGTACGCGCGGTGGTTCGACATCGACTGGGAGGCTCAGGGCGGGCAGCTGCTGGTCCCGGTGCTGGGCGCGCCGGTCGGCGAGGTGCTGGACCAGCTGCGGGTCGACGGCGACGTGCTGCGCTACCACGAGCACGCCTTCCCGCTGCGCGAGGGCACCGAGCGGCTGCCGCTGCCACAGCTGCTGGACGCCCAGTGGTACCGCCCGGTGTGGTGGCGGCTGGCCCGCACCGAACTGAACTACCGGCGCTTCTTCAGCATCTCCGAGCTGATCGGCGTCCGGGTGGAGGACCCGGAGGTGTTCGAGGCCACCCACGCCACGATCCTGCGGCTGCTGCACGAGGGCGTGGTGGACGGACTGCGGGTCGACCACCCCGACGGGCTCGCCGACCCGGACGGGTACCTGACGCGGCTGCACGAGGCGAGCGGCGGCCGGTGGACGGTCGTGGAGAAGATCCTGGCCGACGGGGAGCGGCTGCCGGACGCCTGGCCGGTGGCCGGGACCACCGGGTACGACGCCCTGCGGCACGTGGACGGGCTGTTCGCCGATCCCGACGGGTACCAGGAACTGCTCGCCGAATACCGGCGGTTCGCGGCCCCGGCGACCGACCGGGGCGGCGACTGGGCGGCGACCGTGCGGCGGGCGGCGTACAAGGTGCTCACGCACGAGCTGGCCACCGAGATGAACCGGCTCACCCGGGTGGCGCACCGGTTGTGCGAGGCGTCCGTGGACCCGGCCCCGCGCGACCGCGCGCCCTGGGCGCTGCGGCTGGCCCTCCAGGAGCTGCTGGTCCGCATGGAGGTCTACCGCCCGTACACCTCGACGGACCCGGCCCGGGTGATCACCGAGCAGGCGGCGGCCGAGGCCCGGCTCGCGTTCACGGTCCCCGAGGAGGCCGGCGCGGTCGATGTCGTACGGGACCTGCTGCTGGGCCGGACGGGGGACGGACCGGACGCCACGGAGCTGCGGACCCGGTTCGCGCAGACCGCCTCGGCGCTGCGGGCCAAGTCGGTGGAGGACACGGCGTTCTACCGCCATGTGCCGCTGCTGTCGGCCACCGAGGTCGGCCAGAGCCCCGGGCGCCCGGCGGTCTCGCCCGGGGAGTTCCACGCGTACTGCGCGCGGGTGCAGCGGGACTGGCCGCTGACCGGCACGGTGGTCTCCACCCACGACACCAAGCGCAGCGCCGACGTACGGGCGGCGCTGGCCGTGCTGACCGAGTGCCCCGCGCGGTGGACGGAGGTGCTCGCACAGGCCGCGCGCGGCGTCGAGGAGGTGCCGGACGGGCAGCTCGCCTGGGCGGCCTGGCAGACGGTGTTCGGGCTGGGGCCGGCGGACGGGGAGCGGGTCCGGGAGGCGCTGCTGAAGCATGTGCGCGAGGCGGGCATGTACACCAGCTGGACCGAGCAGGAACCGCCGTACGAGGAGGCGGTGGCCCGGTTCGTCGCGGCCGGGCCGGGCGGGCTGCCGGGCGAGCGGATCGCCGCGTTCCGCGAGGCGCTGGAGCCGCACATCGCGGCCAACGTCCTCGGTACCGCCCTGGTGCAGCTGACGATGCCGGGGGTGCCGGACCTCTACCAGGGCACCGAGGGCGAGTACCGGGCCCTGGTGGACCCGGACAACCGGCGGCCGGTCGGTTTCCCGGCCTTCCCGGACAGTGGTTCGGCGCGGCCTGGGCAGAAGGAGGCGGTGACCCGGGCGGCGCTGGCGCTGCGGGCCCGGCGGCCCGGGGCCTTCGGCGGTTCGGCGACGTACGAGCCGCTGGCGGCCGAGGGTCCGGCGGCGGAGCACTGCGCCGGGTTCGTCCGCTGCGGCGAGGTGCTCACCGCCGTGACCCGGCTGTCACTGCGGCTGGCCGAGGCGGGCGGCTGGCGGGAGACCCGGCTGCCGCTGCCGCCCGGCCGGTGGACGGACGCGTTGACCGCCGGGCGCGAGTTCAGCGGGCACGCGCGCGTGGCGGACCTCTTCGAGCGGCTGCCGGTGGCGCTGCTGGAGCGGGTGGAGCCGGCGGGCGGCTGAACCGGGCGCGGCGGGCGCGGTGGTTCACGCCGGCGCGTCCGCCGGTGCGAACAGCGTCCCGGTCCGGGAGGTCATCACACAGGCGTTGGGGAAGGTCTCCTCGTACCGCACCGGCCGCCCCCGCCAGCTGCCGTGCGCCTGGGCGGTGACCGGGGCGTGGATCATCGGGCAGATGGCCTTGCGCTGCGGGATGGCGCCGATGTCGCCGCGCGCCGCGGCCAGTTCCGCGCAGGCCGCGGCGGCGCGGGCGGGGCCGCGGGGCGGGTCGCACAGCAGCAGGGTGCCGCCGTCGGTGGCGGACGGGGCGTCGCCCCGGGTGACGGTGAGCAGCAGCCAGTCACCGGACGGCCCGCCGCCGGGCTCGGTCGCCTGCGCCGGGGCGGCCCAGGCGACGAGGAGGGCCACGGCCGCCAGCAGGGCGGCCCGTACCGCTCGCGCGGCCGCTGTCGTGGGGCGCGTGCGGGTGCGGGCGTGCGGGTGGGTGCGGGCGTGCGGACGGGTGTGGGCGTGCTGGTGGGTGTGCGTGTGCTGGTGCGTCATGCCCGGTGCATCGGCACGGCGGCCCGCGAGCCGCACCCCGGCTCACCCGAACGGAAGCCGACCGCCCCCTGGCGTCCCCTCACTCCGGGCGTCCCGGCCCGCCCGCCGCACGTCACTCCCCACGCGCCCGCGCGACCGCCTGCCGATCCCGCCCCGGCCCACCCGAACGGGCGGCGGCGGACGCCGGCCGGCCCGCCCGTTCGAACGCGGCGAGCACTACCCGGCACTGGTACTCCGCCTGCCGGGCCACCGGCACCCAGCGGGCCGCGCAGCCGTCGCGGTAGTCGGCGCACCAGCGGTCGAGGAGCCGTTCCAGCTCCGGCAGGACGCCGGCCGGGTCGCGCCCGGCCGCCGTCACCGCCTGGTGCAGCAGCCCGGCCGTGCGCAGGGCGAGCCGCCGGCCGGCGATGCGCAGGGCGACCAGGTGGGCGGTGCTCAGCGGCGGCAGCTCGCGGCCCGTTCCGTCGTCGGTCCCGGGGTCCCAGGCGTCGGCGAGCGGGGGGCAGACCAGCAGGTAGTCGTCGACCGGCGCGAGCAGCCGCGCGGTGTCCGCGGTGCCGGGCAGGTGCGGGCGGAGCCGGCCGACCAGCCGGTGCAGGAGCCGGGTGTCGCGGCGCAGGGTGCCGCTGATCGCGCGCAGCACCGCGTCCCGGTCGGCGGGCAGCGAGCCGTCGGCCACGGTGTCCACCGCCCACATGGGCGCCTCGACGACGGCGGTGACAGTGCCGTACCGCTGCGGATGCGTCCAGGTGGAGTCGACGGCGGCCTCGGTGATCGCCGCGGTCAGGCTGCCCCGGCGGGGCGGCGGTATCCGGTAGACGGCCGGGCCCAGGACCGGCCAGTACAGGGCGTCGTAGGAACCCAGTTCGCGGGGTATGCCGAGGCGGACCGAGGCGTGGGCCAGGCGACGGGCGAGGCCGGGCAGGTCCTGGGTCAGCTCGGCGAAGCCGCCGCCGACGTCGGCGCCGTGCAGGGACACCTGGAGGAAGGGCCGCAGTTCGGCCTGGAGGGCGAGCAGGGCGCGGGTCTCGGGCAGGGCCGCGCCGGCCGCGCCGTGCGGCAGCCACTCGGGCTGTTCCATGAAGCACGGCCGGAAGAAGTGGCGGACGTAGCGGCCGAGGGTGTACGGGCCGGACAGCCAGCCCTCGTTGCGGCGCAGGCCGTCGGGGTCCAGGCAGAGCAGCAGGTTCCAGGTGGCGCCGGCCCCCTCGGTGAGCCGGGCGTCGCCGAGCAGGCGCGCGGCCAGCCGCAGCACGGTGGCGCCGCCGACCGGTTCGTTGGCGTGCGGTCCGGCGACGACGAGGGCCTGGCGGTCGCCGTGGCCGATGGACAGCAGCCACAGCGGGTCCCCCGCGCGGGAGGTGCCGACCCGGCGCAGCCGGGCCCGGCCGGGATGCCGGGCGGCCAGCGCCGCGGCCCCGGCGCGCAGTTCGTCGACGGTCGGATAGCGCGGGAGGGGCGGCAGGGCACACACCTCCCCGATGCGGTGCCGTCGGTTCACCGGCGGGCGCGGCGTACGCACAGTCAGTCACGAGTTCGGGGGTACGTCAACACCGCCTCGGGCCCGCCGGACGGCGCAGGCGCGGGTGGTCCGGCTCAGTGCGCGGCGAGCCGGAACGCCATCCGGCCGAACTCGATCTGGTCGCCCTCGCGGACCACGGCGGCGCCGATGACGCGCCGGCCGTTGACGGTCGTGCCATTGGTCGAGCCGAGGTCGCGCAGCACCCACATGCCGCCCTGGCGGCTCAGCTCGGCGTGCGCCCGGGAGACCGTCTCGTGGTTCAGCCGCAGTCCGCAGCCCGGGTCGCGGCCGATGCGCAGCGCATGCCCGGTGCCCGGGTGCGGCAGCAGCAGCTTGGGCAGCCGCTCGGCCCGCCAGGCCCGGCGCAGCCGTACCCCGAAGCCGGACACCGCCTCGACGGTGCCGAACACCAGGCGCCCGACGCGGCTCCCGGTGGGCAGGTCGGCGGTGAGGGCGGCCAGTTCCTCCGCGCGGCGGGCGGTGAGCGCCAGCTCCATGCGGTGCACGAACGTGTCGTGCGACAGCCGCCCCGCCGCGACCCCGTCCCGCAGCATCCGCAGCGCCTTGTCGCGCTCCGCGTCGGACAGCCGCGCGGGGTACGTGGGGAACTCGAAGGACGACGTCACGAAGGTGATTGTCGGTCAGCGTGCCCGGGGTGTCCAGGAAACGGCGGGCGCCGGGGGTGACGGCCCGCGCGGAACGGCCGGTTCGACGACGGATCGGCCGTCTTTGCAGGACCATGGACGGGCTACGTCACTGTGAGCAGACGAAGGGGAACCGTCCGTGCAGTTCGAGGTGTGGGCACCTGAGGCCGACCGTGTGAGGCTCCACTGCGACGGGGTCGCACAAGCGATGGAGCGCGATCCGGAGCGCGCGGGGTGGTGGCGGGGTGAGGCGGGGGCCAGGGACGGCTCGCGGTACGGTTTCGCGCTGGACGACGGCCCGGTGCGCCCCGATCCGCGCTCCCGGCGCCAGCCGGACGGCCCGGACGGGCTGAGCGCGGTCGTCGACCACGGGCGGTTCGCGTGGCGCGCAGAGTGGCCTGGGCGGCCGCTGCCCGGCGCCGTCCTGTACGAGCTGCACGTGGGCACGTACACCCCGGAGGGCACGCTGGACGCCGCCGCCGAGCGGCTGGACCACCTGGTGCGGCTCGGGATCACGCACGTGGAGCTGATGCCGCTGTGCCCCTTCCCGGGGCGGCACGGCTGGGGGTACGACGGGGTCGCGCCGTGGGCGGTGCACGAGCCGTACGGCGGACCCGAGGCGCTGAAACGGTTCGTCGACCGGGCGCACGGGCTGGGCCTCGGGGTGGTCCTGGACGTGGTCCACAACCACCTGGGCCCGTCCGGCAACTACCTCCCCACCTACGGCCCGTACTTCACCGACCGTCACCACACGCCGTGGGGCGTGGCCGTGAACCTGGACGCGCCCGGCTCCGACGAGGTGCGGGAGTACTTCGTTGGCAGCGCGCTGGCCTGGCTGCGCGACTACCGGATCGACGGGCTGCGGCTGGACGCGGTGCACGCGCTGGTCGACACGCGCGCGTGCCACTTCCTGGAGGAGCTGTCGACGGCCGTGGACGCGCTGGCCGAGGAGACCGGCCGGCCGCTGTTCCTGATCGCCGAGACCGACCTCAACGACCCGCGGATCATCACCTCGCGCGCGGCGGGCGGCCTGGGGGTGCACGCCCAGTGGAACGACGACTTCCACCACGCCCTGCACACCGCGCTGACGGGCGAGTCGCAGGGCTACTACGCCGACTTCGCGCGCGATCCGCTGGCCGCCGTCGCCAAGACGCTGACCGGCGGCTACTTCCACGACGGGACCTGCTCCAGCTTCCGCGGCCGGCACCACGGGCGCCGCCTGGACCGCTCCCGGATCGGCGCGCACCGGCTGCTGGCCTACTCCCAGACCCACGACCAGGTCGGCAACCGGGCCCGCGGCGACCGCCTCGCCGCCCTGGTCTCCCCCGGGCTGCTGGCCTGCGCGGCCACCCTGACGCTGACCGGGCCGTTCACGCCGATGCTGTTCATGGGCGAGGAGTGGGCGGCGGGCACGCCCTGGCAGTACTTCACCGACCACACCGATCCGGAACTGGCGGAGGCGGTACGGCGGGGCCGGCGCCGGGAATTCGCCGCGCACGGCTGGAAGGAGGCGGACGTGCCCGACCCGCAGGACCCGGCCACCCGGGACCGCTCCTGCCTGGACTGGTCCGAGCCGGACCGCGAGCCGCACGCGCGGGTACTGGACTGGTACCGCCGGCTCATCGCGCTGCGCCACGAGCGGCCCGACCTCACCGACCCCGGCCTCACCGGCACGAAGGTCGCCCACGACAGTGCCGCCCGCTGGCTCGCCTTCCGGCGCGGCGACCTGCGGATCGCCGTCAACCTCGGCGCGCACGAGGCGGCGATCCCCCTGGGCAACCGGCCCGCCCGGGTACTGGCCGCCTGGGACCCGGTGGAGGCGCCGGGGGCGGACGGGGTACTGCGGGTGCCCGGGGAGTCGGCGGTGGTGCTGGTGCAGGAGTGACGGGGAAACGCGGAAGTGCCGGGGAACGGCAGGAGCGACGGGCAACGGCGGGCGTCACGGGAACGGCGGGGGTGACGGGAAGCGGCGGGAGTGACGGGAACCGCAGGCGTCGCCGGAACGGCGGGAGTGACGGGAAGCGGCGGGCGTCGCGGGGTCAGTGGCCGGTGCCCTCGGTGTCGTCCTCGCGGAGTTCGGTGACCCGTTCCAGCAGGATCGGCTCCCAGGCGCGGTGCAGGCGGTCGGTGAGCAGGGCCGGCGGCTCGGCGGCGGGGCCGGTGAGGGCCTCGGCGCAGTGCAGGAGGCCGTCGCAGCGGGCCAGCCACAGGCCGCGCAGACAGGGGCGGGCGCCGTAGCCGGCCAGCGTGGCGGCGCGGACGGCGGCGGGGGAACCGACGGCGAGCGCCAGCGCGGCGATGTCCTCGGCGGGGTCCCCGACCACCGCGCCGGTCCAGCCCAGCGCACCGCGCACCCGGCCCTCGGCGTCGAGCACCAGGTGATCGGCGGTGAGCCGGTGGTGCACCAGGACCGCGGTGCCGGGCTGGGCGGCGAGCTGCGCGGCGGCCGCCGCGGTGAGCCGGCCCGGCCGGGCCGGGTCGAACTCGCCGGCCCGCGCCAGCCGCGCGGCGGCCCGCTCGGCGGCCCGGCGCAGCGCCTCCAGCGACCGCGGGGCGGCCCGCGGCACCCCGAGGGCCTCGGCCCGGCGGACCGGCACCTCGCGCAGCCCGCCCAGCAGCCCCGCCAGGTCGGTCTCACCGACCGCGGACACCTCGTGCCCGTCGGCCGGACCACCGGGCACCCTGGTGTCCAGCGTGCAGGGCAGTCCCGGCGCCCACTCGCCGCGCGCCACGCTCACCGGCACGGCGACCGGCAGGTACGGCCGGACCAGGTCGCGCAGCCGCAGCTCGCGGTGGAGCCGGACGGCGGCCTCCCGGTCCGGCGCGAGCCGCAGCACGTGGCGGTCGCCGACCCACCAGACGCCGCCGGCCCGCCCCCCGTCCACCTCGCCGCCCCCGCCCGCGTCGACCGGCCGGACCTCGGGTCCGTCCGCCGGTCCGGCCCGGTCCTCGCCGAGCAGGGAACGGGCCAGTGGGCGGACGGTCGCCGCGCAGGGGGTGGGTGCCTGGGTCATGGTCGCGCCGTTGTCTTCCGGAGACGTGCGGGGACGGTGGGGCCGGTGCGGGGCCGGTCAGTCCACGACGACCAGTTCCCGCTCGGTGTCGTTCAGGCGCCGGCCGCCCTCCTCCGTCACCGTCACGATGTCCTCGACGCGTACCCCGAAACGGCCCGGGAGATAGATGCCGGGTTCGACGGAGAAGCACATCCCGGGCACCAGGGGCTGCCGCTCGCCCTCGATCATGTACGGCGGCTCGTGCGTGGTGACCCCGATGCCGTGCCCGGTGCGATGGATGAAGTACGGCCCGTAACCGGCCCGCTCGATCACCGCGCGGGCGGCCCGGTCGACCTCCTGGCACGCGACGCCGGGCCGTACCGCCCGGAACCCCGCCTCCTGCGCCTCGCGCACCAGGTCGTGCACCCGGCGCTCCTCGTCCGTGGGCGTGCCGACGTGCACCGTGCGGGAGGTGTCGGAGCCGTAGCCGCCCAGCAGCCCGCCGAAGTCGAGGACGACCATGTCGCCGTCCGCGATGACCCGGTCGCCGGCCTCGTGGTGCGGGTCGGCGCCGTTCGGCCCGGCGGCGACGATGGTGAAGTCCACCACCGTGTGTCCGTGCTCGCGCAGCAGCCGGTCGAGGTCGGCGGCCACCTCCGCCTCCCGGCGGCCGCCGAAACGCACGTTGCGGATCTCCTCGAACGTGGCGTCGGCCGCCGCGCCGGCGGCGGCGAGCCGGTCCAGTTCCGCCGCGTCCTTGACCGCGCGCAGCATCGGCAGCGCCTCGGTGAGGGCGGCGTACGAGGTGCCGGGCAGGGTGCGCTGGAGCGCCAGGAGGTGCAGTGCCCAGGCGTTGTCGCTGACGCCGAACCGCCCCGAGCCGTCCAGCAGCGCGGCGGTGAGCGCGTAGGGGTCCTTGCCGTCGGTCCAGTCGCGCAGGGTCAGGGCGGGCGCGCCGGGGGCCTTCTCGGCGTCGGCGGCCTCCAGCGTCGGGACGACGAGCACCGGGTCCCGCCCCGGGGCGAGCACCAGCAGGGTGAGCCGCTCGGTGGCCGCGGTGGGCGTGTAGCCGGTGAGCCAGACGAGGTCCGGGCCCGGCGCCACCAGCAGCCCCGCCAGACCGGCGTCGGCCGCCGCCCGCGCGGCGCGCGCCAGGCGCGCCCGGTAGTCGTCGGCGGTGAACGGGGCGGGCGCAGCAGTGCCGGTCATCCGAGCCTCCCTGGCCTGGACGGGTGAAGGGGCCACGGCAGCATCCTGCCCGCCGCGCGGGGCCGACGCGAGCCGATTCCGGCGCCCGCCCCGCCGCCCCGCCGCCCCGCCGCTCCCCCGCGACCAGGCAACCGGGCAACCGGGCAACCGGGCAACCGGGCTCAGGTGAGCACGCCCGGCACGACGACGAGCTGCTGGTAGCCACCGCCGGCCCGCCGCACCGTCAGCCGCACCTGCTCCCCCGGGCGGGCGCCGGCGACCGCGCGGGCCAGGTCGGCGGCGGAGTCGACCCGGGCCGGGCCGAAGGCCAGTACGACGTCACCGCGGACCAGGCCCGCCGAGTCCCCCGGGCCGGGCGCGTGCACGCCCACCACCAGCGCGCCCGGCCCGGTGTCGTCCACCGCCGTCACGCCGAGCGCCGCACCGGGCGACGGCGCGGCGGACCGGCCGGCGGCGGACGGCGCGGCGCGCGGCGTCGCGGC
>NZ_JBFAAP010000059.1:0-41945 GCF_040639815.1 Streptomyces sp. NPDC023723 | reverse complement strand
CCCGCCCATCCGCGGGCAGTCGTGCCGCCTGGGGCGGCACGGGTGGGCGCGGCGGCGCCCGGTCAGCGCCGGGTCGCGCCACCCACCCCGCGCCAGCCCCAACCCCGGGTGCCGAGAACACGTCCCTGCGCAGCCGCGAGCACCCCCAGCGCGCCGGGCGGCGTGAACGCCCCCGACGCCAGCCCCAACCCCGGCACCGCCAACAACCCCGGCACCGAAAACAACCCCGCCCCCCGCGGAGCGCTACGCGTCGCCCCCCGCCACCCCCGGATCCGCCGCCCCCACATCAAGCAGCCGATACCGGTCCACCGCCTGCTTCAGCGCCGACCGGTCCACCTTCCCCTCCCGTGCCAGCTCGCTCAGCACTCCCACCACCACCGACTCCGCGTCGATGTGGAAGAACCGCCGCGCCGCCCCCCGGGTGTCCGCGAACCCGAACCCGTCCGCCCCCAGCGACTGCCAAGTCCCCGGCACCCACCGCGCGATCTGGTCCGGCACCGCCCGCATCCAGTCGGAGACCGCCACGAACGGCCCCCGCGCCCCCGCCAGTTTCCGCGTCACGTACGGCACCCGCTGCTCCTCCTCCGGATGCAGCAGGTTGTGCTCCTCGCAGGCCACGGCCTCGCGCCGCAGCTCGTTCCAGGAGGTCGCCGACCACACGTCGGCCCGCACGTCCCACTCCTCCGCCAGGATCCGCTGCGCCTCGACCGCCCACGGCAGCGCCACCCCCGAGGCGAGGATCTGCGCCGGGATCGACCCGGCGGTGCCCGCGCTGAAGCGGTACACGCCCTTGAGGATGCCCTCGACGTCGACGTCCGCCGGCTCGGCGGGGTGCTGGATCGGCTCGTTGTAGACGGTGAGGTAGTAGAAGACGTCCTCGCTGTCGGGGCCGTACATCCGCCGCAGCCCGTCCTTGACGATGTGCGCGATCTCGAAGCCGAACGCCGGGTCGTACGCCACGCACGCCGGGTTGGTCGAGGCCAGCAACTGGGACTGCCCGTCCGCGTGTTGCAGCCCCTCGCCGGTCAGCGTGGTCCGGCCGGCGGTCGCCCCCAGGACGAAGCCGCGCGCCAGCTGGTCGCCCATCTGCCAGAACTGGTCGCCGGTGCGCTGGAAGCCGAACATCGAGTAGAAGACGTAGACCGGGATGAGCGGTTCGCCGTGCGTCGCGTAGGACGAGCCCGCGGCGATCAGGGACGCCGTGCAGCCCGCCTCCGAGATGCCGTCGTGCAGCATCTGGCCGTTCGGCGACTCCTTGTACGCGAGCAGCAGTTCGCGGTCGACCGACTCGTACTGCTGGCCCAGCGGGTTGTAGATCTTCGCGCTCGGGAAGAACGAGTCCATGCCGAACGTGCGGTACTCGTCCGGCGCGATCAGCACGAAGCGGCGGCCGATCTCCTTGTCCCGCATGAGGTCCTTCAGGAGACGGACGAAGGCCATGGTGGTCGCGATGGACTGGTTGCCCGAGCCCTTCTTCACGGTCGCGTACGTCGAGTCCACCGGCAGCGGCAGCGGCTTCGCGCGCACCACCCGGGTCGGCACGTAACCGCCCAGCGCCTTGCGGCGGTCGTGCATGTACTGCATCTCCTCGGTCTCCCGGCCGGGGTGGTAGTACGGCGGCGGGCCGGACTCCAGTTCCTGGTCGGAGATCGGCAGGTGCAGCCGGTCCCGGAAGCGCTTGAGGTCGTCGACCGTCAGCTTCTTCATCTGGTGGGTGGCGTTGCGGCCCTCGAAGTTGGGGCCCAGCGTCCAGCCCTTGACGGTCTTGGCGAGGATGACGGTCGGCTGGCCCTTGTGTTCGAGGGCCGCCTGGTACGCCGCGTAGATCTTGCGGTGGTCGTGGCCGCCGCGGCCCAGGTGCAGGATCTGGTCGTCGGTCATGTTCTCGACCATCGCGCGCAGCCGGTGGTCGTCACCGAAGAAGTGGTCGCGGATGTACGCGCCGGACTCGGTGGCGTACGTCTGGAACTGGCCGTCCGGCGTCGTGTTCATCTTGTTGACCAGCACGCCGTCGCGGTCCTGGGCCAGCAGCGGGTCCCAGGTGCGGTCCCAGACGAGCTTGATCACGTTCCAGCCGGCCCCCCGGAAGACCGACTCCAGCTCCTGGATGATCTTGCCGTTGCCGCGTACCGGGCCGTCCAGCCGCTGGAGGTTGCAGTTGACGACGAAGGTGAGGTTGTCGAGGTTCTCGCGGGCGGCGATGGTCAGCTGGCCCAGGGACTCCGGCTCGTCCATCTCGCCGTCGCCGAGGAACGCCCAGACGTGCGAGCGGGAGGTGTCGGCGATGCCGCGCGCGTGGATGTAGCGGTTCATCCGGGCCTGGTAGATCGCGCCGATCGGGCCGAGGCCCATCGAGACGGTCGGGAACTCCCAGAAGTCCGGCATCGAGCGCGGGTGCGGGTAGGAGGAGAGCATGTACGGCGCCTTGGACTTCTCCTGCCGGAAGCCGTCCAGGTGCCGCTCGCCGAAGCGGTCCAGCAGGTAGGCGCGGGCGTAGATGCCCGGCGACGCGTGGCCCTGGAAGAAGACCTGGTCGCCGCCGTCGCCCTCGTCCTTGCCGCGGAAGAAGTGGTTGAAACCGACGTCGTAGAGGGAGGCGGAGGAGGCGAACGTGGCGATGTGGCCGCCGACGCCGATGCCGGGACGCTGGGCACGTGAGACCATGACGGCCGCGTTCCAGCGCGTGGCGTTGAGGATCTTGCGTTCGATCTCCTCGTTGCCCGGGAAGAACGGTTCACTCTTGGTGGGGATGGTGTTGACGTAGTCCGTACTGCGCATCTCCGGCACGGCCACCCGCTTCTCGCGGGCCCGTTCGATCAGCCGCAGCATGAGGTAGCGGGCCCGCTCCCGGCCGCGTGCGTCGACGGCGGCGTCGAGGGAGTCGAGCCACTCCTGAGTCTCCTCGGGATCGAAGTCAGGAACCTGACTGGGAAGGCCGCCAATGATGATCGGGTTGCGATCGGATGCGGAAGCCACGCTGTTCCTTCGCTGTCGCAGGGCGTATCGGAGAGTGCCGGCACCGTCTCCCATCGTGTACCTACCCGGGGAAAACGTCACCTCTACCGCGAGGTAACCGGTTCTCTGTCGACAACCGGGGCACGTTCTGCCGGATCTCGTACCCCTGTATGGTTCCCAATTACGCAAACGGGGCAGAAAGGTGTGGTGTACGTCACCTTCGATCCCGGGTGGCGTGCCTGGAGTTGCGGTGACACGGTCGGGATCGTCACCGTTTCGGCGGTCCCGGCGGCCGGGTACTTGCGCGATCGGTCCCGCCCGTGTGGACTACGGCCAATGCTTCGCGCACGCGCGTGGCTGAGACATACCCAAATACATGATCAGGAGGCAACCCGTGAGCGCGACCGCGGACCACGCGGAGGAGCGGACGAACCCTGCCGCCAGGCTGGGGTTCCAGCCCGGGCAGGTGGTCCAGGAGATCGGCTACGACGACGACGTCGATCAGGAGCTCCGCGAGGCCATTGAGGGCGTCATCGAGAGCGACCTGGTGGACGAGGACTACGAGGACGTGGCCGACGCCGTCGTGCTCTGGTTCCGTGACGACGACGGCGACCTGACGGATGCGCTGGTGGACGCCACCACGTACATCGAGGAGGGCGGGGCGATCCTGCTCCTCACGCCGAAGACCGGCCGGGATGGTTACGTCGAGCCGAGCGACATCTCGGAAGCCGCCACGACGGCGGGGCTGACGGCGGCCAAGAGCGTCAGCGTCGGCAAGGACTGGAGCGGCAGCCGGCTGGCGACGCCGAAGGCCGCTAAGTCGAAGCGGTAGCCCCGTAGCGGGGCGAAGCGAGAATCACGGACACCGGACGGGCCGGCCGCGGTCGGCCCGTCCGGTGTCCGGTGACCGTCCCTGCGTAGGGTGTTCCTCGTGAGCGACTCCTCCGAAGGGACCAACCGGGCGATGACGATCCAGGTCGGCGACAAGGCCCCCGATTTCGAACTCAAGGACAACCACGGGGCGACCGTGAAGCTGTCCGACTTCCGGGGCGGCAAGAACGTGGTGCTGATCTTCTACCCGTTCGCCTTCACCGGCGTGTGCACGGGCGAGCTGTGCGAGGTGCGCGATCACCTGCCGCAGTTCTCCGACCGTGACACCCAGGTGCTCGCCGTCTCCAACGACTCCATCCACACCCTGCGCGTCTTCGCCGAGCAGGAGGGCCTGGAGTACCCGCTGCTGTCCGACTTCTGGCCGCACGGCAACGTCTCGCGCGCCTACGGCGTCTTCGACGAGGACAAGGGCTGTGCGGTGCGCGGCACCTTCGTCATCGACCGGGAGGGTGTGGTGCGCTGGACCGTCGTCAACGGACTGCCGGACGCCCGGGACCTGACCGAGTACGTGAAGGCGCTTGACACCCTGTGACCGCGCCGCGGTGATTCTTCCGCATCAGGGCATGCGGGGTGCGGGAACCCGTCACTAGGATCGAATCGTTGATCCGACATCCGACGCACTTCGGGGCTTCCCGCCCCCGGACACCAATGGAGGACTCGTGGGAGTCAGCCTCAGCAAGGGCGGCAACGTATCGCTGACCAAGGAGGCCCCCGGCCTGACCGCGGTCATCGTCGGTCTGGGGTGGGACGTGCGGACCACGACCGGTACCGACTTCGACCTCGACGCCAGCGCACTGCTGCTGAACAGCTCCGGCAAGGTCGGCAGCGACGGGCACTTCATCTTCTTCAACAACCTGAAGAGCCCCGAGGGCTCGGTCGAGCACACCGGTGACAACCTCACCGGCGAGGGCGAGGGTGACGACGAGCAGATCAAGGTCGACCTCGCCACCGTCCCGGCCGACGTCGAGAAGATCGTCTTCCCGGTGTCGATCTACGACGCGGAGAACCGCCAGCAGTCCTTCGGCCAGGTCCGCAACGCGTTCATCCGGGTCGTCAACCAGGCCGGCGGCGCCGAGATCGCCCGCTACGACCTGAGCGAGGACGCCTCCACGGAGACCGCCATGGTCTTCGGCGAGCTGTACCGCAACGGCGCGGAGTGGAAGTTCCGCGCCATCGGCCAGGGGTACGCGTCGGGCCTGCGCGGCATCGCGCAGGACTTCGGCGTCAACGTCTGAGCCGCCGCCGATCCCCGCCGTCCGGCGCCGCACGCCTTCCGTGCGGCGCCGGACGCGCACACGAGCAGCACAGCACCGCGGAACCACCACCCGGGGAGGGACCAGCACTATGGGCGTCACGCTCGCCAAGGGGGGAAACGTCTCCCTGTCCAAGGCCGCACCCAACCTCACGCAGGTGATGGTGGGACTCGGCTGGGACGCGCGATCCACCACCGGAGCACCCTTCGACCTCGACGCCAGCGCCCTGGTGTGCGGCGGCGGCCGGGTGCTCGGTGACGAATGGTTCGTCTTCTACAACCAGCTGAAGAGTCCGGACGGCTCGGTCGAGCACACCGGCGACAACCTCACCGGCGAGGGCGACGGGGACGACGAGTCGGTGCTCATCGACCTGTCCCGGGTGCCCGCCGAGTGCGACAAGATCGTCTTCCCGGTCTCCATCCACCAGGCGGACGAGCGCGGCCAGACCTTCGGCCAGGTCAGCAACGCCTTCATCCGGGTCGTCAACCAGGCCGACGGCCAGGAACTCGCCCGTTACGACCTCAGCGAGGACGCCTCCACCGAAACCGCGATGATCTTCGGCGAGGTCTACCGCTACCAGGGCGAGTGGAAGTTCCGGGCGGTGGGCCAGGGGTACGCGTCGGGGCTGCGAGGCATCGCTCTAGACTTCGGAGTCAACGTTTCGTAAAGCCGAGTACGGCGCGGGGGAGCCCCGTACACAAGGATTGGGTAGCCAGTGCTTCTGAAAACCTTCGGCTGGTCGTTCGCGGTCACCGCGCTCGGCCTGGTCGCGGCGGTCTTCTACGGGGGGTGGACCGCCTTCGGCATCGTGGCGATCCTCTCTGTCCTGGAAATCTCGCTGTCCTTCGACAACGCGGTGGTCAACGCCGGGATCCTGAAGAAGATGAATGCCTTCTGGCAGAAGATCTTCCTCACCGTCGGCATTCTGATCGCCGTCTTCGGCATGCGGCTGGTCTTCCCGGTCGTCATCGTCGCCATCAGCGCCCAGCTCGGCCCGATCGAGGCGGTCGACCTCGCGCTCACCGACAAGGACCGCTACCAGCAGCTGGTCACCGACGCCCATCCGTCGATCGCCGCGTTCGGTGGCATGTTCCTGCTGATGATCTTCCTCGACTTCATCTTCGAGGACCGGGACATCAAGTGGCTCGGCTGGATCGAGCGCCCGCTGGCCAAGCTCGGCAAGGTCGACATGCTGTCGGTCTGCATCGCCCTGATCGTCCTGCTCATCGCCTCGATGACGGTGGCCACCCACGCCCACCAGCACGGCGGCACGCACGTCGACAAGGCCGAGACGGTGCTGCTGGCCGGCATCGCGGGACTGATCACGTATCTGATCGTGGGCGGCCTCTCCGCGCACTTCGAGAACAAACTCGAAGAGGACGAGGAACGCGAGCACGAGGAAGAGGAACAGGCCGAGCGCACCGGCAAGCCCAAGTCGGCGGTCAAGCTGGCCGGCCAGGCCGCCTTCTTCATGTTCCTCTACCTGGAGGTCCTGGACGCCTCGTTCTCCTTCGACGGCGTGATCGGCGCCTTCGCCATCACCAACGACATCGTGCTGATGGCGCTGGGTCTCGGCATCGGCGCGATGTACGTCCGGTCGCTGACCGTCTACCTGGTCCGCCAGGGCACCCTGGACGACTACGTCTACCTGGAGCACGGCGCGCACTACGCCATCGGCGCGCTGGCCGCGCTGCTGCTGATCACCATCCAGTACGAGATCAACGAGATCATCACCGGTCTGATCGGCGTGGTCCTGATCGCCGCCTCCTTCTGGTCCTCGGTCCGCCGCAACAAGGCGCTCGCCGAGGCCGAGGGCAACGGCGACAGCGCGAAGGCGGAGGTCTCCTCCGGAGTGTGAGGAGACCGCGGCCCGGACGTGTTCGCTCCCGGTGCTCCGGCACCGCGGGTGTGAACCCGGCTCCGGGGAGGAACGCTCTGAGCGGGGCGGCCGTCGAGGACGACTCCTCGGCGCCGCCCCGTCGGCGTCCCGGACCGCGGGTGCGACGGAGCAGCCGCGGCCCTTCGGTGCGGTGGCGTGAGACGGACATGGGTGGGGCGGCAATGGGCATCTTGGACGGACTGTGGGGCGGCCGTGAGGCCGACTTCGACTCGGGCAACGCGGCGACCAACGCCATCGAGCTGACCAAACGGCACAGCCAGGTCTCGCTGACCAAGCAGGGCGCGGCCAGCGGCAACCTGCGCATCAACCTGGCCTGGCGGATGCGGACCTCCGACATCTCCGGGATGCAGCGCGAGAGCCTGCTGCGGCACCCCTTCAAGGCGCTGAAGCCGCCCGAGGTCATGGGCCACAGCCAGAGCATGGTCAACGTCGACCTCGACCTGGGCTGCCTCTACGAGATGCAGGACGGCTCCAAGGGCGTCGTACAGCCCCTGGGCGGCTACTTCGGCGACGTCAACGCCGCGCCCTACGTCAAGCTCAGCGGCGACGACCGGTTCGGCTCC
Source organism: Streptomyces sp. NPDC023723 (assembly GCF_040639815.1). NCBI lineage: Bacteria > Bacillati > Actinomycetota > Actinomycetes > Kitasatosporales > Streptomycetaceae > Streptomyces > Streptomyces sp. NPDC023723. The sequence continues at coordinate 34,383 of NZ_JBFAAP010000059.1, read as the reverse complement.
GCCTCCGGCGAGACGATCTACGTCAACCTCGACCACCGGGACAACATCAAGCGGCTGCTGGTCTTCGCCTACATCTACGACCAGACGCCCGCCTTCGACCGCACGCACGCCATCGTCACCCTCTACCCGAGCAACGGCCCCCGGATCGAGATATCCCTCGACGAACGCCACCCCCAGGCCCGGTCCTGCGCCGTGGTGATGATCGAGAACGTCAAGGGCGAGATCTTCGTCCGCCGCGAGGTCAAGTTCGTCTACGGCTTCCAGGGCGAACTGGACCGGCTGTACGGGTGGGGCCTGCAATGGGGGCGGGGCTACAAGGCGAAGGCAGAGCGGTAGGCCGGGCGGCGCGCCGCCCGGCCCGGGGGCCTCAGCGGCCCACGAACTGCGGGCCCTGCGGCGGCAGCCGGAAGTCCGGGTCCGGGACCACGGCGGCCGGCGGCGGAAAGCCGTAGCCGGCCGCCGCGCCGTTGGCGGTCGCCGGGGCCGGTTCCGGCGGGTAGCCGTACGTGCTCTGGCCGGCGCCGGCGGGCTGCGGGTACCCGTAGGCCGGCTGGGTCGCCGGGGTCTGCTGGGGATAGCCGTAGGCCGGCTGGGCCGGCACCCCGGGCGGCTGCTCGGGCGGCAGCGGCTGGGCGGGCGTGGTCCGGGCCGACGTGGAGTGCGCGGGCGGGGACTGGGCGGGCGGGGCGGAGACGGGCGACTGGACCTGTGCGGTGGGGGCCTCGGGGGGTGTGCCGGCCAGCTCGGGTGCCGACCGGGCGTCCCGTGCCGCCGCTGCCTCCGCCTCGGCCTCCTCGTCCACCGAGATGCCGAACTCGGTCGCCAGGCCCTCCAGCCCGTTCGAGTAGCCCTCGCCCAGCGCCCGGAACTTCCAGCTCTCCCCGCGCCGGTACAGCTCCCCGCAGATCAGCGCGGTCTCCTCGCCGGTCTCCGGCCTGACGTCGAAGTAGGCCAGCGGCTCGGCGTCGGTGGCCGCCGCGTCGTAGAGCAGGATGCGCAGGTCCCGTACCTGGTCGAAGGCGACCCCGTCCGCCGAGGCGACCAGCAGGACCCGGCCGACCCGGGCCTCGACCCCGGACAGGTCCGTCTGGATCGCGTCGGTCAGACCGTCGGCGGCGCGCTTCTTGCCGAGCCGCCAGACCTGCCCGGACGGATGCCGGGGCTGGTTGTAGAAGACGAAGTCCTCGTCGGATCGCACACGGTCGTCGGGGCCGAGCAGCAGCGCGGAGACATCGACGTCGGGAATCCCCTGCCCCGGTGTCCAGCGCAGTACCGCCCGCACCGTGGTGGCCTCCAGCGGGACGTTCGACCCTTTCAGCATCGCGTGCGTCATGCCGTCATCCTGCCTGCTCGGTCCTGGTCACGACAATGCGGGGGCGGGTACCCGGGGAGTGCGCGGCGTCCCGCGCCGCGATGCCGACATGGCCGGGTTACCTGGAATTCATGCCTGACGGGAACTACTGACATGGGTTCCTACGTACTATTACCGGCCACCTTCGAATGTTTCACAGGTCGCCCAGACACCACGGGGGAGTTCAAATGCGTCATTTCGGTCATATAACCCCTGAGGTGCGAGAGCGGCTCTTTCACCGGCAGCCCGGCGAGTTCACCGCCGACTCCCCGGCCCGGCTGCTCTCCGCGGCCCTGGGAGCCACCCTCTACAGCCCCGCCACCCGGCCGCGCCTCGCCGACGACATCCGCAAGCAGGCCGCCAGCGGGGTGGTCTCGATGGTGCTCTGCCTGGAGGACTCCATCGACGACGCCGACGTGCCGGCCGGCGAGGAGAACCTCGTACGGCACCTGACGGCCCTGGCGGAACGTTCCGGCACCGATGTCCCGCTGCTGTTCGTCCGGGTCCGCGCCCCCGAGCAGATCCCCGACCTGGTACGGCGGCTCGGCCCCGCCGTACGGCTGCTGTCCGGATTCGTGCTGCCGAAGTTCACCGAGGAACGCGGCGTGCCCTTCCTGGAGGCGCTGGCCGACGCGGAGACCGCCACGGGCCGCCGGCTGTTCGCGATGCCGGTGCTGGAATCCCCGGAACTGCTGTACCGGGAGTCGCGGGTGCAGACCCTGGAGGGCATCTTCCGCGCGGTCGACAAGTACCGCGACCGGGTCCTCGCCCTCCGGCTCGGCGTGACCGACTTCTGCTCCTCCTACGGGCTGCGCCGCGGCCCCGACATGACGGCGTACGACGTCCAGGTCGTCGCCTCCGTGATCGCCGACGTGGTCAACATGCTGGGCCGGGCCGACGGCACCGGATTCACCGTGACCGGGCCGGTGTGGGAGTACTTCCGGGTCCAGGAGCGGATGTTCAAACCGCAACTGCGGCAGAGCCCCTTCCTGGAGGTGCAGGCCGCCGACCTGCGGGCCCGGCTGATCGAGCACGCCATGGACGGCCTGCTGCGGGAGATCTCCCTCGACCAGGCCAACGGCCTGCTGGGGAAGACCTGCATCCACCCCTCCCACGTGCTCCCGGTGCACGCGCTGTCCGTGGTCAGCCACGAGGAGTTCAGCGACGCGCAGGACATCCTGCGGCCGGAGCGCGGCGGCGGCGGCGTGCTCCGGTCGTCGTACACGAACAAGATGAACGAGGTGAAGCCGCACCGGGCCTGGGCCGAGCGCACCCTGCTGCGGGCCGAGGCGTTCGGCGTGGCCCACGCGGACATCGGCTTCGTCGAACTGCTCGCCGCCTGTCTGTCGGACTGAACGCAAGGGATCATGGACCGGTCAGTGGACCACCGCACAGGGGACGACAGGAGGCGTACGCGCATGAGGGAACGGCCGCGGGCCGGGGAGCCGGCCGGTGTCTGGACCGGCAGCTGGGTCGCCGAGCGGCTCGGCATCGGGCTCACCGGCGACGACGACCTGACCGGCCTGCTGGGCCTCGCCCTGCGCCGCAACCCCAAGCGGGCGCATCTGCTCGTGTCCAACGTGCTCGGCAAGCACGTACCGCAGTCGCCGTCCGTGGTCTACGGCTACGGCTTCGGTCTCGGCCGCCGGGTCCGCGACCTGCTGGGCGCGGAGGCGGCCGACGCGGTCGTCCTCGGCTACGCGGAGACCGCCACCGGGCTCGGCCACTCGGTCGCCGACGGCCTCGGCCCCGCGCCCTATCTGCACTCCACCCGCCGTCCGGTGCCCGGCGTCGCCGCGGCGGGCGGCTTCGAGGAGTCCCACTCGCACGCCACGTCCCATCTGCTGCTGCCCGCCGACCCCGCGCTGCTGGCCGGGGCCGGGCCGCTGGTCCTGGTCGACGACGAGTTCTCCACCGGCAACACGGTCCTGAACACCGTCCGGGCCCTGCACGAGCGCTACCCGCGCGGGCGGTACGTGGTGGTCGCCCTGGTGGACATGCGGTCGGCGGCGGACGCGGGGCGGCTGGAGCGGTTCGCCGAGGAGATCGGCGCCAGGGTGGATCTCGTCGCGGCCGCCTCGGGAACGGTGTCCCTCCCGGAGGGGGTGCTGGAGAAGGGGCAGGAGTTGGTGGCGCGGTACGAGGCGGGGGGTGCCGAGGGGGGTGCGTCGTCGGGTGCGGGTGCGTCGTGGCCGGTCGCGCAGTTCCCCGCGCCCCTGAGCGGCGTTGCCGCACCGCACTCGGCAACGCACCGCGTGGACCTGCGCTGGCCCCGTACCCTGCCGGACGGCGCCCGGCACGGCTTCAGCCCCGCCCACCGGGCCCGCCTGGAAGCCGCCCTGCCGGACATGGCCGCCCGCCTCGCCGAGGCCCTGCCCGCCGACGCGCACCGCGTCCTCGTCCTCGGCTGCGAGGAACTGATGTACGCCCCGCTGCGCCTGGCCCGGGAACTGGAACAGGTCGTCACCGCCGAGGTCCGCTACTCCACCACCACCCGCTCGCCGGTCCTCGCCGTCGACGACCCCGGCTACGCGATACGCACCCGCCTGGTCTTCCCCGCCCACGACGACCCGGCCGACGGCCCCGGCGAGCGCTACGCCTACAACGTGGCCGGCGCCGGCTTCGACGCCGTCGTCGCCGTGGTCGACTCGCCCGCCGACACCCCGGCGCTGCACGCCCCCGACGGCCTGCTGGCCCGGCTCGCCGCCCACGTCCCGCACGTCCTGCTCGCGGTGGTCCCCTCGTACATACCCGGCGCTCCCCCCGAAAGGCCCGCCATGCTGCCCGAGCCGCTGCGCGGCCCCGCCTTCTCCTCCTACGCGCCCGACGAGGTCGGCTGGCTGCTCCAGGACCTCTCGGACACCACCCTGGAGGCGCCCACCGAGGAGCGCGAGGAGGCGATCCAGCAGGGCGGCGCGCACTACGCCGAGTCGCTGCCGGTCGAGTACCAGCCCAGCGAGCAGTACCAGGAACTGTTCCACGCGGCGCTGCGCACCTCCGCCGCCCGCCTCGCCCGGGCCGTCGGCGCCGTCACCGAACTGGTGCTGCTGGAACGGTCCCCCCGGCCCGTCCTGGTCTCGCTGGCCCGCGCGGGCACGCCGATCGGGGTCCTGATGCGCCGCTGGGCGCGGTTCCGGCACGGTCTCGACCTCCCGCACTACGCGGTGTCGATCGTCCGCGGCCGGGGCATCGACGCCAACGCGCTGCGCTGGCTGGCCGGCCGGCACGACCCCGCCGACGTCGTCTTCGTCGACGGCTGGACCGGCAAGGGCGCCATCACCCGCGAACTCGCCGCCGCCCTGGAGGAGTTCGCGGTGTCGGACGGCATCACCGGCTTCGACCCGGAGATCGCCGTGCTGGCCGACCCCGGCTCCTGCGTGCGCACCTACGGCACCCGCGACGACTTCCTCATCCCCTCCGCCTGCCTCAACTCCACCGTCTCCGGCCTGATCTCCCGCACCGTGCTCCGCGCCGACCTGGTCGGCCCGCACGACTTCCACGGCGCGAAGTTCTACCGCGAACTGGCCGGCGCCGACCTCTCCCCGGCCTTCCTGGACGCCGTCTCCGCCCGCTTCCCCGAGGTCGCGGACGCCGTCGACCTACAGGCCAAGGAACTGCACGCGGCCGACCGCACCCCCACCTGGGAGGGCTGGGCGGCGGTCGAGCGGATCAGCGAGGAGTACGGCATCCACGACGTCAACCTGGTCAAGCCCGGCGTCGGCGAGACCACCCGGGTGATGCTGCGCCGGGTGCCGTGGAAGGTGCTGGCCCGGGCCGGCGCCGGCGCCGACCTGGACCACGTACGGCTGCTGGCCGAGCAGCGCGGCGTGCCGGTGGAGGAGGTCGCGGACCTGCCGTACACCTGCGTCGGGCTGATCCACCCCCGCTACACGCGCGGCGCGACCGGCGCCGACGGCCGGGCGGTGACGGTCTGATGTCCGCCACGCCGGCACCGCCCGTCCTGATCGCCAGCGACCTGGACCGCACCCTCATCTACTCCGCCGCCGCGCTGCACCTGAGCGGACCCGACGAGGACGCCCCCCGGCTGCTGTGCGTCGAGGTCTACCAGGGCAAGCCGCTGTCGTACATGACGGAGACGGCGGCCGGGCTCCTCGCCGAACTCGGGGAAACCGCCCTGTTCGTGCCGACCACGACCCGCACCCGCGCCCAGTACCGGCGGATCAGCCTCCCCGGCCCCCCGCCCCGGTACGCGATCTGCGCCAACGGCGGCCACCTGCTGGTCGACGGGGTCACGGACGCCGACTGGCACGCCCGGGTGACGGCCCGGCTGGCCGACGAGTGCGCCCCGCTCGCCGAGGTCCAGGAGCACCTGCTGCGCACCGCCGACCCGGTGTGGGTGCGCAAGCACCGCACCGCCGAGGACCTGTTCGCCTATCTCGTCCTCGACCGCGACCTGCTGCCGGGGGAGTGGGTCAAGGAACTCGCGGTGTGGGCGGGGGAGCGCGGCTGGACCGTCTCCCTCCAGGGCCGCAAGCTCTACGCCGTCCCCGTGCCGCTCACCAAGAGCGCGGCCGTGCGCGAGATCGCCCGCCGCAGCGGCGCCGGTCTCACCCTGGCCGCCGGTGACTCGCTCCTCGACGCCGATCTGCTGCTCGCCGCCGACCGGGGCTGGCGCCCGGGCCACGGTGAGCTGGCCGACTCGGGGTGGACGGTACCGGCGGTCGACGCGCTGCCCGAGCGGGGCGTACTGGCCGGGGAGCGGATCACCCGGGAGTTCCTGCGCGCGGCCGGCTGACCGACGCGGGCTCCGGCCCGTCGCGGTCCCGGCGGCGCCGACCGCCGGGCCGCAGCAGCCGGGCGGCGACGAAGCCCAGCACGGCGAGGACGGCCGCGCCGAGCACCACCTTGGAGTAGGCGGAGACGATGTCCGTCACCCGGGACCAGTTGTCGCCCAGGGCGTAACCGGCCAGCACGAACAGGGTGTTCCAGAGCGCGCTGCCGAGGGTGGTGAGGAGCAGGAAGACCGGCAGCCGCATCCGTGCCACGCCCGCCGGCACCGAGATCAGGCTGCGGAAGACCGGGATCATCCGGCCGAAGAACACCGCCTTGGTGCCGTGCCGTTCGAACCACGCCTCGGTCTTCTCGATGTCGGAGACCTTCACCAGCGGCAGCCGCCCGGCGAGCGCCACCACCCGGTCCCGGCCCAGCAGCGCGCCCAGCCCGTACAGGGCGAGCGCGCCGGCCACCGAACCGGCCGTGGTCCACAGCAGTACGGCGATCAGGCTCATCCGCCCGTCCGCCGCCGCGAACCCGGCGAACGGCAGGATCACCTCGCTGGGCAGCGGCGGGAACAGGTTCTCCAGCGCGATGGCGACACCGGCGCCGGGCGCGCCGAGCGCGTCCATCAGGTCGTTGATCCACTGCGGTCCGGTCGTCATACGACCACGCTAGGGAGCCGACCCTGAAGGCAGCCTGAAGGCCGGCCGTGGGTCAGCCGCAGCAGCCCCCGCCGCAGCAGCCGCCCCCGCCGGACCCGGGCGCGGGGGACGCCGGTGCGGCGGAGGTGCCGCCGACCGCGACCGTCGACAGCAGCTTCACGGTGTCGTCGTGGCCGGCCGGGCAGGCGGCGGGGGCGCCCGACTCGGCCATCGGACGGCTCAGTTCGAACGTGTCGCCGCAGGAGCGGCAGCGGTACTCGTAGCGAGGCATGCGCCCAGATTAACCGGCGGCGCCGGTCAGTGACCGGCTCCGCGCTCCTCCCGTATCCGGCCGACCACCCCGGCCACCGCGTGGCGGACCGCGTCCGTCTCGGTGAGGAAGTGCCAGTAGTCGGGGTGCCGGCCCTCCAGGGTGCCGATCGCGCGGTCCAGACGGGCCACGGCGTCGTCCAGCGGGCGGGCGTCGCGGGGGTCGGGGGTGCTGCGGCCGGCCATGGCGAGGCGCTGGGCGTCGCGGATGGCGAACCGGGTCCGTTCGATCTCGGCCCGCGGGTCCTTCTGCACGGCGTTCAGCTGCCGGAGGCGGTCGCCGGCGGCGGAGACGGCCTCGTCGGTCTCGTTCAGCAGGGCGCGGACCGTCGACAGCAGGGCGGTCGCGTCGGGCCAGCGCTGGGCGTCGCGGGCGGTGCGGGCCTCGGCCAGTTTCCGTTCGGCCTGCGCGACCGTCTCGCGGGCCTGCTCGGGCACGTGCTGGAGGTCCTGCCAGCAGGCGGCGGTGAAGCGGCGGCGCAGTTCGCTGAGGACCGGCTCGACCTGTTCGGCGCGGGTGGTGAGGGCCTGCGCGCGGGTGCGCAGCGAGACCAGCCGCTTGTCGGTCTCGGCGGCCCGCTCGGGCAGCCGCTCGGCCTCCGCCCGGACCGCCTCCGCCTCCCGGGCGACCCGCTCGGCGCGCTCCAGGGTGCCGGGCACGCCGTGCCGCCCGGCGCCCTGGTTCAGCTTGGTCAGCTCCGGGGCGAGGGCGGCCAGCCGGGCGGCCAGGTCGTCCGCGGTCAGCCCCGAGCCGCGTACGGCGTCCAGGGCGTCGGAGGCGGCTTGCAGGGACTGCCGGGCGCGTTCGACGGCGGGGGCGAGGCGGGCGAGCTGGGTCTCGGCCTTGCCGAGCAGCGGGCCGAGGCCCTCGGTGAAGCGGTCCAGTTCGCCCTTGACCCGGTCCAGCTCCGCCTTGGCGGCGGTCAGCTCGGCGCGGGCCCGGGCGGCGGTCGACGCCTCCAGGTCGTCCCGGTCCAGGTCGTGGGCGTCGACGGCGCTGATGTACTGGTGGCTGGCCTCGTCGATGCGCCGGCCGAGGGCGTCGAAGCCGTCGACGGCGCGCCGGCCGGCCGGGGAGTCGTCGACGGCGGTGATCGTCTCGATGGAGATCCGCAGGTCCCGCTGGGCGGTGTCCAGCTCGTAGAACGCGGCGGCGGCGTCGTCCTTGGCGGTCTGCGCCTGGGCCCGCTCGTTCTCCGCCCGGCCGCCGAACCAGCGCCGGGTGCCGCCGCCGGCGAACGCCGCGCACAGGGCCGGCGCGGCGAGCAGCGGCAGGGCCAGCAGGGTGAGGGCGTCGCGCAGCCGTGTTGGTGGCGCGCAGGGCACCATCGGCGGCGTGTCCGGCTGCGATGGTGTCGCCGTCACATCCCTCTCCCGTGTCGTCCGCCCTGCCCGGGTTCATTCTCCCACCCGTTGAGGACGAACACACGGGCCGGTCAGTTCGCCGTACGGACCGTGACTTCGCCGTCGGCGGTACGGGCGTTCACCACATGGGCGCTGGAGTCGTCCCGGGGCACCGACACGTCCACCGAGCCGTCGTCGGTGTCGGCCGTCACCTGGTACGTGGCCCGGGGCAGGGCGACGGTCACCGAGCCGTCGTCGCTGCGGGTGTCGACCCGGTCGGGCACGGCGCCGAGGTCCAGGCGCACCGAGCCGTCCTTCGTCTCCGCCTTCACCCGGCGCGAGGAGACCGCCGCGCGGACCGAGCCGTCGTCGCTGCGCAGGTCCAGCGGGCCGGTGGAGTCCGTGACGCGCACCGAGCCGTCCTGGGTGCGGATGCCCAGCGGGTCGCGGAACCCCCGGGCCCGTACGCTGCCGTCGTCCTCCGCCACCTCGACGGCCACACCGCGGGGCACCTCGATCCGGTGCCTGGCCGCGCAGTCGGCGATGAAGCCCGTGCAGGTGGTGCGCAGCACCAGGCGGTCGCCGTCCATCCTCCAGGTCACCTCGGGTTCCTTCCCGAGCGTCACCGACCCGCTGAACCACCGGGTGACGTCGATCCGGCCCGCCGCGTTGTCCGCCGCGGCGACGATCTCCAGGGCGGAGTCGTCGGAGTCGACGGTGAGCGTGCGGCCCGGCAGCGCGAAGGACCGCCGGTCGGGGTCGTTGTCCTCGTCGGGCGAGGCGCAGGCCGCCAGCCCCGCGACGGCGAGGACGACGGCACCGGCGGCGGCGAGCGCGCGGGCGGGAACGGTTCGGGACATGACGGTCTCCCCCTGGAACGGACGGCGGGCCTCGGCGAGGCTCTACGACCGTAGGTTTCGGGGGTGTGCCGTCGCGATCCGGGACGCTCCCGGATCGAAAGGGGGGGAAACCCCCGGGCGCCCCGCGCCGTGTAGGCTGTCGACTCGTCTCGGGTGCGTAGCTCAGGGGTAGAGCGCCTGCCTTACAAGCAGGATGTCGGCGGTTCGAAACCGTCCGCGCCCACCGCGACCGATGCCGGGCATCGGTGTCAGAGGCCCTCGGAGATGCTCCGGGGGCCTCTTCTCATATGCCTGCGCCTGCGCCTGCGCCTGCGCCTGCGCCTGTGCCTGTTGCCTGTGCCGCTGCCCGTGCCCCGTCCGCCGGGTGCCCTCAGTCGCGGTCGTCCGCGGGCGGCGTCTCGGGGGTGTGTTTGAGGCGGGAGCGGGCGGTGACCTGGTCGGTGCCGGTGAACTGGTCCCAGTAGCGGTGGGTGGTGACGAACACCGCCAGTTCGCGTTCGCGGCGGCGCAGCTTCTCCACCTCGGCCTGTTCGTCCTCGGACCAGCCGGGGGAGGCCGGGCGCTCCACCTTGCGCCAGCCGTTGTCGTCGCTGAAGCCGTCCACCGGTGCCACGGACCAGGGGAGCCGCTTCAACAGGGCCGACAGGTCGGCCCGGACCTGATGGAGTTCCTCCTGACCGGCGAGGAGGTCACTCGGAAAGTCATAGGTCGTAGCCACCCCTGAATGATACTCCTGTTCGATTTTGGGTCGCACGTTCTCCAGGGGGAGATCAGGGGGAGACTTGAGGCATGTGCCGCAGCATCAAGACGCTCCGTCCGCCCGCGCTGGCCGAGCAGGCCACCGACGACGAGATCCGGGCCGCCGCCCTCCAGTACGTGCGCAAGGTGTCCGGGTTCCGGGCGCCGGCCGCGCACAACCAGGAGGTGTTCGACCGGGCCGTGGCCGCGGTCACCGAGGCGACCGCGGAACTGCTGGCCGGTCTGGAGGTACGGGGCGGGGCTCAGCCGCGCCGGGCGGGCTGACCCGCCCGGCCGCAGGGGCTCACCGCGTCGGCGCGGACTCCGCCGCCCGCGCCGGGCGCCGCATCAGCAGCGCCGCGCCCGCGCCCGCGCCGAACAGGGCGACCAGGGAGACCCCCGTCGCCAGCCACGTCGCGCCCAGCCACTGGCCGCCGAAGTAGCCGAGCGCCACGCTGTACGCGGCCCAGGACAGCCCGGCCAGCGCCGACCAGGGCAGGAACTCCCGCACCCGGCGGTGGGCGGCGCCCGCGCCGAGGGAGACGATCGAGCGCCCGGCCGGGGCGAACCGGGCCAGCACCACCAGCGCGCCGCCACCGCGGGCCAGCGCCGCGCCGAGACGTTCCTGTGCCTTGGTCAGCCTGCGCGAGCGGGCGATCGCCCGGTCCAGCCGCGGGCCGCCGCTCCAGGCGAGCCGGAAGGCGACCAGGTCACCGAGGACGGACGCGGTGGTGGCGCACAGGATCAGCACCAGGATGTCGGGGACGTCGTGCGGGACCTGGCCGGTCGCGGCGCCCGAGCCGGCCGCCGCCGCCGTGGCCGCGGCGATCACCAGGACGCCGCTCGGCAGTACCGGCAGGAACACGTCCAGGAGCACGGAGAGGGCCACGAAGGCGTAGATCCAAGGGCTGCTGACCAGCGACCCCATACTTCCGAACACCGTGACTCCCCATGGCTTCCCCCGTGGGCCTGACCAGCCGCGCCGCGCGGGCGGCAGGGGAGGCCGATGACAGCCATACAGCCTACGCCCGGGGTACGACAGCGGGTTCACAGGGGGCTCGCGCGCCGGACACGGGCGGTTCACCCGGCTGCCGCCTTCCGGGAGCGGCCGGTGCCGCTCTCCCGTAGCAACGACGGTGGGGCGGCACATACCGCCCCATTCCCCCCGAGAGTGACGGACGGAACACATCATGGTGGCAGGAATATGCGCGGGTGCCGTGGCCGCGGTGGTCCTCGTGGGCGGCGGTGCCGTCGCCCACGGTGACGATCAGGACTCGGTGCGCGCGGACGCCCGCTTCGCGGCCCCCGGCGACGACGCCTCGCACCCGGCGCTGACGTACGACCGGAAACTGGTCCCGGCCGGGTCGTGGATCGAGGTGCGGCGGCACACCGACCGCGGTGGCGCGACCACCGTCCGGCTGCGGGTGCGCGGCCTGGTGCCGGGGCACGCGTACGGCGCCCATGTGCACCAGAAGCCGTGCGGCGCCGACCCGGCCGCCGCGGGCGGGCACTACCAGCACCGGCCCTCCGCCGACCCGGCCGACGCCAACCCGGAGAACGAGGTGTGGCTCGACTTCACCCCCGACCCGCAGGGCGCGGGCTGGGCCACCGCCCAGCACGACTGGGACTTCCGGCCGGGCGAGGCGTCGTCCGTGGTGATCCACGACCGGCCGGGCAACTCCGGCGACCGCGCCGCCTGCTTCACGGTGCCGCTCCGGCCGGCCGGCTGACCGGCTGACCGGCGGGAACGACGCAGCGGTGCCCTCCGCGTGAGGCGGAGGGCACCGCTGCGGTGTTCCCGCGTTCGGCCGGCCGGGATCAGACCGAGACCGGTGTCTGCCGTTCGGCGGCCCGGTCCCGGTCCGCCCCGGCGGTGCGCCGGGCCAGCAGCCGGTCCAGGCCGAAGGCGCCGGAGCCGGTGAAGACCAGCAGCAGGAAGGCCCAGCAGAACATCGCGGAGGCCTCACCGCCGTTCTCCATCGGCCACAGGGCGCCGGGCTGGTGCATCTTGAAGTACGCGTAGGCCATCGAGCCCGAGGCGATCAGCGCGGCGGCCCGGGTGCCGAGGCCGAGCAGCACCAGGCCGCCGCCGACCAGCTGGATCACGGCGGCGTACCAGTTGGGCCAGGTCCCGGCCTCGACGGTGCCGCCGCCGGTGCCCGCGGCGCCGCCGAGGACCCCGAACAGGGAGGCGGCGCCGTGGCAGAGGAAGAGCAGGCCGACGACTATCCGGAACAGGCCGAGGGCGTAGGGCTGGGCGCTGTTGAGGCGTCCGGTCATGTGGGGGGTCACTCCTTCAGAGGACCGGTCGTGAGGAACCGGTCGCTTCGGGGGACGGAAGTGGAGCCTCCACGTTAGGCAGACCTAACTAGTGCTTGCAATCTCAACATTCAGCCAGACCGACATTGACAGCATCACGACAGCTTGGTCTCCGTGACCGTCCGCAGCACCGTCGTGCCGTCCCCGCGCGCCGCCTTCTCCAGCCGCAGCCGGGCCGAGCGGCCGCGCAGGGTCAGCGTCATCAGCTGGTTGCCGAACCAGGGCCCGCCGTCCCGGCGCCAGCGCACCGCCGGCCGGGCCAGCCGCCCGTGCCGGGCGAACCACCGGCCCAGCGCCCGGGCCGGCCCGCTCCAGCCGAACCGGAAGCCGAGCCGGATGGAGAGCGGCACGGAGTTGTGCACCGGCGAACAGGTCAGCTGCACCACATGGGCGTCCGGCGCCGCTCCCGGCCAGGCCGGCTCGGCGACGTAGGCGTGGTGCACGTCTCCCGACAGCACGCACACCGTCGCCGGTGCCTCGGGCCCGGTCCCGACCTCCGCTATCAGCGCGGCCAGCGCGTCGAACGAGGCCGGGAACGCCGCCCAGTGCTCCAGGTCGGCCGCGCGCCGCACCTTCTCGCCGAGCCGGGCCCAGCGCGCGCCCCGCTCGCCCCGGCACAGGGCGGCGTTCCACCCCTCCACGTCGTGGATCAGGTGCGGCAGCAGCCAGGGCAGCGAGGTGCCGAGCAGCAGGTGGTCGTAGGAGCCCCGGCCGTCCAGGGCCTGAGCGCGCAGCCACTCGGCCTCCGCGGGGTCGAGCATGGACCGCCGCTGTTCGTCGAGCACCCGGGCCGCCCGGCTGTCCACCATCAGCAGCCGGACCCGGCCGAAGTCGCGCCGGTAGCTCCAGCGGACCGAGGCGGCGTCGGCGTCGGCCTCGGCGGCGAAGGCGCGCAGCGCGTCGGTGCCGTCGGCGGACCCGCGGACGGCGGCGTAGACGGGGTCGGCGGCCAGTTCGGCCGGGGGCAGGTTCCCCAGGTGCTGGTGGACCCAGTACGACATCAGGCCGCTCAGCAGCCGCTCGCGCCACCAGCCGGTGGCCCGCATGTCGTCGAGCCAGGCGGCGGAGGTGTTCCAGTCGTCGATGACGTCGTGATCGTCGAAGATCATGCAGCTGGGCACGGTGGACAGCAGCCAGCGCACCTCCGGGTCGAGCCAGGACTCGTAGTAGAGGTGGGTGTACTCCTCGTAGTCCGCGACCTCCGCGCCGGGCGGCTCGGCCAGGTCGCGGCGCCCGGCCAGCCAGCGGCGGGTCGCGTCGGACACCTCGTCGGCGTACACCTGGTCGCCCAGGAGCAGCAGCACGTCGGGCCGCTCGCCCTCGGGGTCGGCGGCGATCCGGGCGGCGAGCGTGTCCAGCGCGTCCGGGCCCACCGGGTCCTGCTCGTCGGCCGCCGGGGCGGCCCACCGGCAGGAGCCGAACGCGACCCGCACCTCGCCGTCCTCGGCCGGCGTGCGGATCACGGACGGCGGGAACGGCGAGTCGGGCAGCGGCCACACCCGGGTGCCGTCCAGGAACACCTCGTACGGCGTCGCCGCGCCCTGGGTCAGGCCGGCCACCTCGACGAGGGCGTAGTGGTGCCCCGCCACCTGGAAGGTGCGGGCGGTGCCGCCGGCCCCGTCGGCGCAGCGCACCTCGGCGGCGCACGGACCGCCCGCCTCGACCCACACGGTCGCGGCCGAGCCGTCGGCGTACCTCAGCAGCGGTCCCAGGCGCAGATCGCCCATGGTCGGTCCCCTCTCCGTCGCCCCGTACGGGCCGTACGGTACGGAACGACGGAGGCCGGCGGCGAGGTTCCGGGGGCAGTCGGCGGGGCGGCCGCCCCCGGCCGCCCGGTCAGCAGCTCGCGAGACCGCTGGTCAGCGTGGACTTCTCGGCGGAGTCGACCGAGAGGCCGTAGTAGTACTTCACCTGCACCCAGGCCCGCAGATAGGTGCAGTGGTAGGCGGTCCGGGAGGGCATCCAGGTGGCCGGGTCCTGGTCGCCCTTGGCCTGGTTGACGTTGTCGGTGACCGCGATGAGCTGCGGGCGGGTCAGGTCGTTGGCGAACGACTGGCGGCGGGCGGTGGTCCAGCCGCTCGCGCCGGAGTCCCACGCCTCGGCCAGCGGCACCAGGTGGTCGATGTCGACGTCGGAGGCGGCGGTCCAGGTGGCGCCGTCGTAGACGGAGTACCAGGAGCCGCTGGTGGAGGCGCAGGCGGAGTCGGTGACGACGTTCGAGCCGTCGCGCTTGAGGACGGTCTCGCGGGTGTTGCAGGTGCCGGACTGGGTGATCCAGTGCGGGAAGAGGTCGCGGTCGTAGCCGGTGCGGTTCTCGGTGGCCACGGTGAGGGAGGCCAGGTAGGTGCGGGCGGTGGCGGCGCTGACCGGGGTGGGGAGGGCGGCGGACGCGGTCGGGCCGTTGAACAGCGCGACGGAGGCCATGACTCCGGTGAGCGCCGCGAGTATGCTCAGCGGTCGACGCGCGTAGAACTTCGACATGCGAACTCCCTTGGGTGGTGGGGGTGGTGAGCGCGAGCGAGGGAATGCTCGCGGGCTCGTGTTGCGGGGAGATGAGCGCCCGGTGAGACGTTAGTGACGTGTTCATGTCATGACAAGGTCGGCGACGGGACTTTCGCGTCGCGTACCATGGACGGCGCAGAAGGGGAGTAGCTCTTCGCCGGACCGTCGACATACTGCTCAGCTCGGCTGAGCCGGCGCCCGGAGGCGGTACCCGTGCGGGGCCCGCCAGCGAGACCTTCGGCAAGCAGTGCATGCCTGTGTGCTGCCGTGCCGAGGTGTCCCCTGACAGGAACGCGCACTCTCGGCGGGGCGGCCCCGACCGATTGAGGAACCCTTGCTCAGCTTTACCGTGACCGCGCTGGTGTTCGGCGTCGTCTTCCTCGCCGAACTGCCGGACAAGACCGCGCTCGCCGGCCTCGTCCTCGGCACCCGTTACCGCGCCTCGTACGTCTTCGCGGGCGTCGCCGCCGCGTTCCTGGTGCACGTCGCGCTGGCCGTCGCGGCGGGCAGCGTGCTGACGCTGCTGCCGCAGCAGATCGTGCACGCGATCACCGGTGTGCTCTTCCTGGGCGGCGCGGCGGTGCTGCTGCTCAAGAAGGACGAGGACGAGGCGGAGGTCCGCAAGCCGGAGAACCAGTCCTTCTGGAAGGTCGCGGGGGCGGGCTTCATGCTCATCCTGGTCGCCGAGTTCGGCGACCTCACGCAGATCATGACGGCCAACCTGGCCGCCCGCTACGACGACCCATTGTCGGTCGGCCTGGGCGCGGTGCTCGCCCTGTGGGCGGTGGCCGGGCTCGGCATCGTCGGCGGGAAGGCGCTGATGAAGCGGGTGCCGCTGAAGCTGATCACGCAGGTGGCGGCGGTGCTGATGCTGGGGCTGGGCGTGTGGAGCCTGTGGGAGGCGGTGGCCGGCTGAGGGGCTGGGGCCGGCTTCTGGGGGTGGGTGGGGCCGGCTTCCGGGTGCGGGTGGGGGTGGCTTCGGTGGGGCGGGCCAGTCCGGCTTCGGTGGGGCGGCAGGGTCCGGCTTCCGGTGCGGGTGGGGCTGGCTTCGGTGGGGCGGCGAGTCCGGCTCCGGTGGGGGCGGTGTGCGGGGGTGCCGGGCGGTCGGGTGCGGCTCTCGCGTGCTGTGCGCCGGACGGCCCGCGTGCTGGGCGTCGGACGGCCCCGCGTGCTGAACGTCGGATGAACGGTGGGCGGGGCCGCTGGCGCGATCCCCGGTGTGTTTTGTACCGTGGGGGAACAAAGTGGCTCCCGCCCGTTTTCCCTGACCGGCGGGCGGGGCCGCCTTGTGTACCTCCCGACGCCCTGGAGTCTGCCGATGACGGCCACCACCGTGCTCACCGCCCGCGCCCTGCTGCTGGACATGGACGGCACCCTCGTCAACTCCGACGCCTCCGTCGAGCGCGTCTGGCGGCGCTGGGCCGGCCGGCACGGACTCGACGGCGACGAGGTCATGAAGGTCGTGCACGGCCGCCAGGGCTACGCCTCGATGGCGGTACTGCTGCCCGACCGGCCGATGGACGAGAACTACGCCGACAACGCGCGGCTGCTGGCCGAGGAGACCGCCGACACCGACGGCGTGGTCGCCGTCCCGGGGGCGCCGGAGTTCCTCGCCGCCCTGCGCGGCCTGCCGCACGCCCTGGTCACCTCCGCCGACGTGGCACTGTCCACCGCCCGGATGGGCGCCGCCGGCCTCGCCCTGCCCGAGGTGCGGGTCACCGCCGAGTCGGTCGGCGCCAGCAAGCCCGACCCCGAGGGCTTCCTCAAGGGCGCCGCCGAACTGGGCACCGCCCCGGCCGACTGCGTCGCCTTCGAGGACTCCGGGGCCGGCATCACCGCCGCGCGCGCCGCCGGCATGCGCGTCGTCGGCGTGGGCCCCCGGGCGGCCCTGCACGGTCCCGACGCGCTGGTCCGCGACCTGACCGAGGTACGGGTGGCGGCCACGGCGGACGGCACGGTCCGGCTGCACATCGGCTGAGGGGAGTTTCCCCCGCCGAGGGGCTCACGGCTCCTGCGTCTCCCGTTCCAGCTGCTCCCGGGTCTTCGGCCCGTACGTGCCCAGTTCCTCGGAGTGGATGCCGCGCGCCCACTGGAAGGTACGGACGGCGTCCTCGACCCGGCGGCCGTAGTCGCCGTCGACGTCGTCCATGTAGAGGTGCAGCTGACGCAGGCGGAGCTGGAGCTCGGTGACCTCCGGGCCCGCGTCGCCGCGGCGCAGCACCGTGGCGGTCCCCTCCTCCGGGCCGTCCTCCGTCGGCTCGGACTCCGTCGCCGGGGCACCGGAGTCCGACGCGGACGCCGACCGGCTCGGCGCGGTGCTGCTGGACCCGGAGGGCGCGGCGCTCGACGCGGACGGGGACGCCGAGGACGACGGGCTCGCCTCCCCGGACGTGGCGGCGGACGCGGACGGCGACGCGGGCGCGGACGACGCGGAGGCGTCGCCGGTGATCTCTTCCGCCGAGGCGGCGTCGGTCGACGGCTCCGGCACCCCGGCCCGTACCTGGTCCGCCGGGGCCTCGCTCCGCGCCGGGGACTCGTAGGAGAACAGTCCGCTCGCGTACCCGGCGGTCCCCAGCGCCACGACGGCGACCACCGCGGCACCGACGACCGCGGCCCGCCGGGGGCGGCGGCGGGGGGCGGGCTCGGGCACCCCGGGGAGCGCGGGGGTGTGCGGTCCGGTGGGTGCGCCGGACGACGGTTCGAACAGTCGCAGGTCGGTGGCGTTGGGCGCGTTCGACGGCGGTGCGAGGGGGGTGGGGAGGACGGCCGTCACCGCGGTGGCGGGGGTCTCTTCGGCCGGGACGGGGGCGGGATCGGGGGCGCGCAGCATCATGGTGGTCTCGGCCGTGTGCGGGGCGGTTTTCCCGTCCGTGGCCGCGGGGTCCGCCGGTTTGCCGTCGGGCGCGGGGGGATCGTCGGGCGTACTCGTGCCGTTGGCGGGGCCGGTGGGTTCCGCGCCGGCGCCGTCCGACTCGTCCAGTGCGACGTACGGCCGTATCCGCAGCGGGTTGAAGTCCTCCGCGGCGGCCGCCTCGGCGGTGCGGGTCTCGAGCAGGGCGTCGGCCGCCCGTGGGCCGCACGGGCAGGAGGGCGTGCGGTCCGCCCGCCGAGGCGCCCCGCACTCCGGGCAGGCCGCCCCCACGGCTCCCTCCGCCTCTGCGGCTCCCTCCGCCCCCGCAGGCACCTCAGCCTCAGCCTCCGGAGTCACCTCAGCCTCCGGAGTCACCTCCGCCCCCGCAGCCTTCTCCGCCGCCCCCTGGCCCGCCTCCGCGGCCTGTTCCGGATGCCGCGCCTTCCCAGCGAGCCCCCCGGCCTCTCCTGGCCCCCCGGCCTCTCCTGGTCCTCCGGCCTCTCCTGGCCCCCCGGACCCCTCTGGTCCCACCGGCTGTCCCACGCGTCAGTCCCCTCCCCTTGCTCCCCTTACGAAGTCCGCGTCCCCTCGCGAACTCCAGAGATTATGCAGATCTCCTCCACAGTCGCACGCACGTACCCCTGCCCCGCCGGGCCCCACCAGCCCTCGATTGCCCCCGACCCCCGACGGAATACCGGCATTCCGCACGACTGAACAGGCCATAACCGGTCACACCGAACAGGAGGAAAGGTGTGACCAGAGAATTCGCGTCGGGTTCGGGAGGTCGGCATGACCGTGACCGGGGACACCGGCAGTACGCGGGACGCGGCGCGCGGCACCCCGCAGGACGAGCGGGTCCCGCGCCATGTCCTCGTCTCCATCGGGGCCCTGCTCCTCGGCATGCTGCTGGCCGCCCTGGACCAGACCATCGTCTCCACCGCGCTGCCCACCATCGTCAGCGACCTCGGCGGCATGGCGCACCTGTCGTGGGTCGTGACCGCGTATCTGCTGGCCGCGACCGCCGCGACGCCGCTGTGGGGCAAGCTCGGCGACCAGTACGGGCGCAAGCGGCTGTTCCAGACGGCGATCGTGATCTTCCTGGCCGGTTCGGCGCTGTGCGGCGTCGCACAGAACATGGGTGAGCTGATCGCGTTCCGGGCGGTGCAGGGACTGGGCGGCGGCGGGCTGATGGTGCTGTCGATGGCGATCGTCGGCGACCTGGTGCCGCCCCGCGACCGGGGCCGGTACCAGGGCCTGTTCGGTGCGGTGTTCGGCGCCACCAGTGTGCTCGGCCCGCTGCTCGGCGGCGTCTTCACCGAGCATCTCAGCTGGCGCTGGGTCTTCTACATCAACCTGCCGGTCGGCCTGATCGCCCTCGCCGTGATCGCGACGGTGCTGCACATCCCGCGCCGCACCGAACGCCATGTCATCGACTACCTCGGCACCTTCCTCATCGCCGCCGTCGCCACCTGCCTGGTCCTGGTCGCCTCCCTCGGCGGCACCACCTGGGCCTGGGCCTCGCCGGGGATCATCGGCCTGGCGGTCCTGGGCGTCCTGCTGGCCGCCGTCTTCGTGGCCGTCGAACGCCGGGCCGCCGAGCCGGTACTCCCGCTGCGCCTGTTCCGGGTCCGCACCTTCGTGCTGTCGGCGGTGATCAGCCTGGTGGTCGGTTTCGCGCTGTTCGGCGCGATGACGTATCTGCCGACCTTCCTCCAGGTGGTGCAGGGCGTCAGCCCGACCATGTCCGGGGTGCACATGCTGCCGATGGTGGTCGGCCTGCTGCTGGCGTCCACCGCCTCCGGCCAGATCGTCAGCCGCACCGGCCGCTGGAAGGTGTTCCCGATCGCCGGCACCGGCGTCACCGCCCTCGGTCTGCTGCTCCTGCACCAACTGGACGAGAACAGCCCGACCGCCGAGATGAGCGCCTTCTTCTTCGTCTTCGGACTGGGCCTCGGTCTGGTGATGCAGGTGCTGGTCCTCATCGTGCAGAACGCCGTCCCGTACGCGGATCTGGGCGTCGCCACCTCCGGCGCGACCTTCTTCCGCTCGATCGGCGCGGCCTTCGGCGTGGCCGTCTTCGGCACCGTCTTCGCGAGCCGCCTCGCCGACCGCCTCACCGACGCGTTCAGCGGCGTCCGGCTGCCGCCCGGCGTCTCCGCGGACACCCTCGAATCCGACCCGCGCGGCATCGCGGCCCTGCCCGCCTCCCTGCGCCCGGAGGCGATCCACGCCTACGCCGCCTCCATCACCGACGTCTTCCTCTACGCCGCCCCGGTCGCCCTCGTCGGCTTCGTGCTGGCCTGGTTCCTCAAGGAGGACCGGCTGCGCGGCTCGGTCACCGCCCCCGACGCCACCCAAACCCTGGCCAGCAACCCGGTCCAGCGCTCCTCCCGCGACGAGGTGTGCCGCGCGCTGTCGGTCCTCGGCACCCGGGAGGGCCGCCGCGCGGCCTACCGGAAGATCACCACCCGCGCCGGGTACGACCTGCTGCCCGCGACGAGCTGGCTGCTGCTGCGGATCAGGCGGTACGGCTGTGTGGAGCCGGGCCGCCTCGCCGAGGGCAGCGCCGTACCGCTGACCGTGGTCCTGGAGGCCGCCCGGCAGGCCGAGGTGCGGCACCTCGCCGTCCGGGAGGGCCTCGGCCTGGTCCTGACCGACCACGGCCGCGAGGTGGCCGGACGGCTCGCGCACGCCCGCGAGGAGTCGCTGGCCGAACTGCTCGGCGACTGGTGGGGCCCGGACCGCCCGCGGGATCTGATCCGCCTGGTCGAGGAGTTGAACGGCGAGCTGTGCGGCGCGCGCCGCGAACGCCCGCACGACGACGAACGCGTCCTCACCCGCCCGGGCTGACCCCCGGGCCGGTGCCTCGGCCCGCCACGTCCCGGCCCGCCGCATCCCGCCCGAGCGGCTTGGCGAACCAGTGCTCGGCGTACGGGTCGTCGTTGTGCGCCGGTGCCTCCCGATAGCCGAGCCGGGCGTACAGCGCACGCGCCTCGACCAGGTCACTCCGGGTGTCCAGCACCACTCTCCCCGCCCCCAGCTCCCGCGCCGCCTCCTCCGCCGCCCCCACCAGCAAGGCGGCGCCACCTCGCCCCCGCAGCCCCTCCCGCACATACACCCGCGTCAGCTCGGCCGTGGTGGCGTCGAGCAGCCGCACACCCGCCGTACCCTCCGGCTCCCCGTCCCACCGGCCGACCAGCAACACGCCTCGGGGCGGGGTGAGTTCGGTACCGGTCTGCCGGGCGATCTCCCGCTCCAGCTCCCCCGTCTCCGTAGGCCGCCCCTCGTGCAGCAGGTACCAGCGGTCGCTGACTTCGGTGTAGTACGCCCGCCAGAGCGCGGTCGCGGCGGGCGAGTCGTACGGCTCGGGGGTGATGGTCCACGTCATCCCGGCATGGTCGGCGGCCACGAGTCCACCGCGCAACCGCGATTGCCCGCCCCGGAACCTGCCCGGTACGCGGACCGGCGGCCGTTTGACGGGGGCTCAGCGGGTACCCGCTCTTCGAACCGGCCCGTACGGAAAGCCGGTTGGGCCGAGAACCTGGAAGGCATTCATGTCCACAGGCGTGATCATCGCTCTGATCGTGATTGTGGCGGCCGTACTGATCGTCGCGGCCGTCCTGACCCTGCGCGCCCGGGGCCCGCGGCACGGCGGGAGCCTGAAGCGGCGCTTCGGGCCCGAGTACGACCGCACCGTCGCCCGGCACGACGGCGACACGAAGGCGGCCGAACGCGAACTGGCCGAGCGCGTGGAGCGCCACGGTTCGCTGCGCGCCAAGCCCCTGGAGCCGGCCGAGCGCGATCGGTTCGAGGCGCGCTGGACGGCCGCGCAGGAGCGGTTCGTCGACTCGCCCCGCGAGGCG
This sequence comes from Streptomyces sp. NPDC023723, assembly GCF_040639815.1. Classification (NCBI taxonomy): domain Bacteria; kingdom Bacillati; phylum Actinomycetota; class Actinomycetes; order Kitasatosporales; family Streptomycetaceae; genus Streptomyces; species Streptomyces sp. NPDC023723. Next base: position 12,847 of record NZ_JBFAAP010000059.1, on the reverse strand, counting down.
GTCGCCGAGGCCGACCGGCTGCTCTCCGAGCTGGCCGGCGCCCGCGGCTTCCCGGACGGCGGCCGCTACGAGGAACAGCTCGCGGCGCTGTCCGTGCACCACGCCCACCACGTCGAGGGCTACCGGCGCGTGCACCACGCGGCGGCCGACGGCACGCACGCGGACGACGGCGCCGGCACCGAGCGGATGCGGGAGGCCATGGTCGAGGCCCGCGCCCTGTTCGAGAAGCTGATGCACCAGGGCCGCGACACCGAGCACCGTGACCACCACGACGACCGAATGGCGGCCCGCAAGAACCACCAGCCCAGGGCCGCCCTGAACCGCCGTCATCCGAAGGAGAGTTGAGCCACATGTCCGATGTGAGCCGGTCGACCGGCGGCGCCCCCGCCGAGCGCGGTCAGCACCACGCACCCGACGCCGACGCCCGCGGCGAGACGGCCCTGGGCACCGGTGCGACCCCGGACCCGGAGACGCCGCCGCCCGGCGCCCGCGCCGACCACGGTGTCGGCGCGCACGCCGAGGCCACCCCGCGGCTGCGCACCGAAGGCACCCGGGCCGCCGCCACCGCCACCCGGGCGACCGCCACCCAGCCTCCCACCCCTCGTCCGGACACCTCCCTCCTCCCGCACGAGGAGTGCGGGAAGCTGGAGGAACGGCTGCACCACGCGGTCTCCGGATTCGTCGACGGCCCCCGGGCCGCCGTGGAGGAGGCCGACCGGGTCCTGGAGGAGATCACCACCCGCTTCACCGACGCGGTGACCCGCCGCCGGCGCACGCTGCGCGCGTCCTGGCAGTCCACCGACACGGACAAGAAGGCGGCGACGGCCGCCGACACCGAGCAGCTCCGGCTGGCCCTGCGGGACTACCGGGAGCTGTCGGAGAGCCTGATGCGTCTGTAGGAGGCCGTACGCCGTACCCGGCTCCGGCCGCTCCGCCCGGCCCTCCCGCCACCGCTGTGGGGGAGGGCCGGGCGGAGCGGCGTGGGCGGCCGCGCGTGGCAGGCTCTAGCCTGGGGGCCGGTCATCCGGACGTCAGGAGGAGGGCACGTGCTCGAACTCACCATGGCCGCCGTCGCCGCGGCGGACGCGGGTGCGACGGCCGGTATGCGGATGGCGGACGCGCCCAGCGAGCCGGGTGCGGTGCTGCGGGTGGGCCGGGACGGGGCCGTGTGCCGGCTGGCGACGCCGGACGACTGGCTGTTCGTCTCCCGGGTCCATCTGGAGTTCCGCTGCGGGCCCGACGGCACTTGGCAGCTGACCTGGCTGCGCGGCTCGCAGCCCGACCCGTCGGCCGAGGTCCGGCTGACGGTGGACGGCCGGACCTCGGCCGTCGCTTACGGCGGTACGGTGCCGCTGCCGCGGGGCGGCAGCGGCGAGGTCGTCGTCCAGGACCGGGCCGAGCCGCGCAGCGTGAACGTCGGCTTCTACCACGAGGCGTGACGACCGGGCGGGGCGGCGCCCGCGGTTACGCAGGGACGTACCCGCACCCGCACAGGCGCCGCAGGCACCGTCACCGTTCCACGGACGGCCCGGACCCCGGCAGCGGACGCCCCGCCGACTCCGTCATGAACCACACCGCCACGCCGCCCACCACAGCCGCCGCCATCATGTAGTACGCGGGCATCATCAGATTCCCGGTCGCCCCGATCAGCGCCGTCACCACCAGCGGCGTCGTCCCGCCGAACAGGGACACCGACACGTTGAAGCCGATGGACAGCGACCCGTACCGCACCCGCGTCGGGAACAGCGCCGGCAGCGCGGCCGGCATCGCCGCCGTGAAGCACACCAGCAGCAGCCCCAGCGCGGCCATGCCCAGTCCCACCGCCAGCAGACTGCCCTCGCGGATCAGCAGCAGGGCCGGGACGGACAGCAGCAGGAAGCCCGCGCAGCCCGCCGCGATCACCGGGCGGCGGCCGACCCGGTCGGTCAGCGCCCCCGCGAACGGCTGGACGATCATCATCAGCGCCATCACGGCCAGCACCACCAGCAGCCCGTGCGTCTCGTCGTACGCCAGCTCACTGGTCAGATAGCTCGGCATGTACGACAGCAGCATGTAGTCGGTGACGTTGAAGACCAGCACCAGACCGACGCACAGCAGCAGCGCCCGCCACTGCCCGGTGATCATCTCCCGCAGCGGCACCCGCGGCCGTGCCGCCTCCGACTTCGCCACCTGGGCCGCGAACGCCGGCGTCTCCTCCAGCCGCATCCGCAGGAACAGCCCGATGAGCCCCATCGGCCCCGCGACCAGGAACGGAATCCGCCAGCCCCAGGACGTCAGGTCACCGTCCGACAGCAGCGCGGTCAGCAGGGTCACCAGCCCCGCCCCGCCGATGTACCCCGCCAGCGTCCCGAACTCCAGCCAGCTCCCCAGGAACCCGCGCCGCTTGTCCGGCGCGTACTCCGCGATGAACGTGGACGCCCCCGCGTACTCGCCCCCGGTCGAGAACCCCTGCACCAGCCGGGCCACCAGCAGCAGCACCGGCGCCCACACCCCGATCGACCCGTACGACGGGATCAGCCCGATCGCGAAGGTGCCCGCCGCCATCAGGATCATCGTCAGCGCGAGGATCTTCTGCCGCCCCACCCGGTCGCCCAGCGGCCCGAAGACCATGCCGCCCAGCGGTCGCACCAGGAACGCCGCCGCGAACGCGCCGAACGTCGACAGCAGCTGCGCGGTCGGATTGCCCGACGGGAAGAAGACCTTGCCCAGCGTCACCGCGATGTAGCTGTAGACACCGAAGTCGAACCACTCCATCGCGTTGCCGAGCGCCGCCGCCTTGACGGCCCGCCGCACGAGCGCGGGGTCGGTCACGGTGGTGTCCGGCGGCAGCGGCCGGACCGGCGTCTTCACGAGGGACGGAGCAGTGGCGGCCGACAAGGCTTCGCTCGCCTACCTTTCATCGGGGACAGGACACGGGCCGAGAACACGGGCCGAAAATCGACCATAGGTGCTCAAGCCGCCGTCACCTGCCGTGCCCAATTCATTGCAGAGTGCACCAAAACCGCGTCCACGCAGGGATGCCTCCCGGCCACGGGCGGTTCCCCACCACCCCCCGCTGTGATCTTTGTCGCTCGTCGAGGAGGCGTTCGAACCGCGACGCCACTATCGTCATCCGGACAAAAGGAGAGCGGCCGTCAGGTGAAGACGGGGTTGCCTGCGTCTCTCTCCGGGGGTGGTGCGAGCCTCATAAGGTTCGCAAAGGAACCCATGCGCGGGACGCGTGGGACGAACGGGGCGGGAGGCCGACGAGGCGTGGCGAATGCGGAACACGGTGGGCGACCGGCGGAGGTCTTCGGGGCGACAGCCGCCGGAGCCACCAGGGCACGCCTGCACCTGGCACGCGCGGGACTGTGGCTGGTCGCCGCCGTCCTCGCCGTACGGCAGCTCGCGGTGGTGCTCGGCACCCCGCGCGGCGAGCGCCTGACCGACCTGGAGACCTGGGTGGGCCCGCAAGGGGTCCTGCACGTCGAGGGGTCCCTGTACGACTCGACCAGATTCACCGGCACCCCCTTCGCCGGACTGGTCCTCAAGCCCCTCACCCGCGCCGCCGAGCAGGCCCTCGGCTGGGGCTGGACCTTCGGCACGCTGCTGCTGGTGGTGGCGCTCGGCCTGGTCGCCGCCCGCGCCCTGCCCCGCCCGGTCGGCCGCCGCACCGCGCTGCTCGCCGCGCCGGTCGCGGTCAGCCTGCTGATGCTCTCCCTCCCGGTCCGCAACACCCTCTGGCTCGGCCAGACCAGCATCGTCCCGGTGCTGCTCGTGCTCCTCGGCTGCCTGGCCGTCCGCGGGGAACGGGCCGGCGGCCTGCTGATCGGCGTCGCCGCCGCCTTCCAGCCGACCGTGCTGCTGTTCGTACCGCTGCTGTGGTTCACCGGCCGCCGCCGCGCGGCCGGCACCACCGCCGTCACCTTCGCCACCTGCACCGCGCTCGCCTGGGCGGCGATGGCTCACGACTCCTACACCTACTGGGTGCACCACATGGCCGGCGTCGGTCTCGGCGGCGCCGCCGACGACCTCGCCAACCAGTCCCTGCACGGCGCCCTGCTGCGGTTCGGCCTCAGCGGCCCGCTGGAGATCGTCCTCTTCGTCGTCCTCGGCGCCGCCGTCGCCGTCCTCGGCCTGCGCCGCGCCGTGCGCTACGCCCACGACGGCCAGCTCCTGCTCGCCGTCGCCGTCACCGGCTGCGCGGCCGTCGCCATCTCACCCACCACCTGGCAGCACCAGCTGCTGTGGGTGCTGCTCGCGGTCGTCGGCCGGGTCGGCAGGCGCGCCTCCGACCGGTACGTCTGGCCGGTCGCCGTCATCCTCGTCATGACCCTCCCGGCGAAGATGATGCTGCCCAACATGGGCGCCCTCGCCGCCCTCCGCGACAACCTCGTCCTCCTCGCGGCCGTCGCCGCCGCCACCGCCGTACCGTTCCTGCTGCGTACGTCCCCGTACTTCCAGACGCCCGTCCCCACCGAGTACGCCGCCCCCGTCCCCACCCGCTTCAAGCGGGTCCCTCTGCTGCCGTTCCTGCGCCGGGTCCTCACCCGCCCGAACCTCCTGCTGGAACTGCTGCTGATCCGGGTGACCTACGCCGCCTACTCACAGGTCCGGCTCGCGGCGACCGGCGGCACCATCTCCGGCGGCCGGGTCAACGCCGAGGAACACGGCCACCAGATCCACGACATCGAGCGCTTCCTGCACATCGACATCGAGCACGCGGTCAACCACGCCGTCGTGAAGGTCGACTGGCTGCGCGGCTTCTTCGACTTCTACTACACGTCGTTCCACTTCATCGTGCCGCTCACCGTCCTCGGCGTCCTGTACTGGCGCCGCCCGGTCGACTACCGCTGGGCCCGCGCCTCGCTCGGCTTCGCCACGCTGCTCGCCCTGGTCGGGTTCTGGCTGTACCCGCTGGCCCCGCCGCGTCTGATGCCGGCCCTCGGCATCATCGACACGGTGCACGGCGTGCAGGACTTCACCCGGCCCGACTACGGCACGCTGACCTCGCTGACCAACCAGTACGCGGCCATGCCGTCGCTGCACTTCGGCTGGTCGCTGTGGTGCGGCCTGGCGATCGCGATCATCGCGCCGAAGGGGTGGATGAAGGCGCTCGGCCTCCTCCACCCCCTGTTCACGGTGTCCGCGATCGTCGCGACCGGCAACCACTGGGTGCTGGACGCGGTCGGCGGCGCGGCGGTGGTGGCCGCCGGTTTCGGCCTGACGTACCTGTTCCAGGGCCCGCGGGCCCGGACGGTCACCCCCACCGCGACGGCCGTGGTGCGGGAGGCGGAGAAGGACCCCGCCCCGAGCTGACCAGGGCGCCGGTCAGCGCCACCAGTCGTCGAGCGGCGTGACCGGCACGGTCCGCTTGTGCCGGGTGGCGAGATACACCGACTCCACCTTCGCCGCCACCTCGGCCGGGACGTCCTCGCCCTCCAGATAGGCGTCGATCTCGGCGTACTTCAGCCCGAGCGCCTCCTCGTCGGGCAGCGCGGGCCGGTCGTCCTCCAGGTCGGCCGTCGGCACCTTCTGCCAGGTGGAGGCCGGTGCGTCCAGTTCCTTCAGCAGGGCGGCGCCCTGCCGCTTGGTGAGACCGGTGAGCGGGGTCAGGTCGACGCCGCCGTCGCCGTACTTGGTGAAGAAGCCGGTCACCGCCTCGGCCGCGTGGTCGGTGCCGACGACGACCAGGCCGAGCTGGCCGGCGATCGCGTACTGGATCACCATCCGCTCACGGGCCTTGAGGTTGCCGCGTACGAAGTCCCGCAGCCGGTCCTCGCCGGTCAGCTCCTGGAGGGCGGCCCCCGCCTCACCGGCGACGGCGTCCGCGCCCGGCTTGACGTTGACGGCGACCGACCGGTCGGGCCGGATGAAGTCCAGCGCGATCCGGGCGTCGTCCTCGTCGGCCTGCACCCCGTAGGGCAGCCGCACCGCGACGAAGGTGGCGTCGTGCCCCTCGGCGCGCAGCTCCTCGGCGGCGAGCTGGCACAGCTTCCCGGTCAGCGTGCTGTCCTGCCCGCCGCTGATCCCGAGGACGAACCCCTTGGCGGGGGTCGACCGCAGGTAGTCCTTGAGGAAACCGACCCGCCGCCGGATCTCGTCGGCGGGCACGATGGTCGGCTGGACGCCGAGTTCCGTCACGATCTGCTTGCGTAGGTTCTGCATCAACGCACTGTATCCACCGGGGTTCGGACGAAACGCGGTGGTCAGGAGCTGGTGTCCGCGGCGGGTGATGGCGGGGGCGAGCAGCGCGTCACCGGCCCGCACCAGCCGTACGGCGGCCACCAGGTGCTCCGGTGTGACGTCCTTGAGCAGGAAGCCGCTGGCGCCCGCACCGTGCGGGTCACGCTCTACGAGGGCGACTCACGCGCCGGCGCCTACGCGCTGATCTCCGGTCACATCGTCGGCGAGTCCTTCGACACCTCGGGCGAGGGCACCCACCTGCACGCCGCCCTCGGCGACTTCCCGGCCGCCCTGCCCCAGGTCTACCGGGTCCAGCCGGACGAGGGCGTGCCGGCGGTGACGCGACCGTGTACGGCCCCACCGAGCGGGACAACATCGTCGTCCTGCTGAATACCCTGGCGGCGCTGCTGTCCTTGCTGCTGGCGTCCGTCGCGGGTCTCGGGGTGCTCAACTCGGTGGTCCTGGACACCCGGGAACGCGTGCACGACCTGGGCGTGTGCAAGGCGCTGGGCATGTCACCGAGGCAGACGGTGGGCCTCGTACTCGCCTCGGTGACGGGGATCGGTGTCCTCGGCGGTGCGGTGGGCGTACCGGTGGGGTACGCCCTGCACGGCTTCGTCCTCCCGAAGATGGGCGCGGCGGTGGGCACCGGCCTGCCACCGGTGGTCCTCGACGTCTACGACGCCGGCCAGTTGCTCCTGCTGGCCCTGGCCGGAATCGCCATCGCCGCGCTGGGCGCGCTGCTTCCGGCGACGTGGGCCGCCGGTACGCGGACGGCGACGGCGCTACGGACGGAGTGAGCGGAGGAACGTGGTGAAGGCGACGGGGGACAGGTGCAGCGCGGGCTTCTCCGGGGCCTTGGAGTCCCGGACGGCTATGGCGGCGGTGATTTCGGCGACCTCTACGCAGTTGCCGCCCTGGTCGCCGCTGTGCGACGACTTGCGCCACGCGAGCGGTCCGAGCGGCGCGCATTCGACGCAGTCGCCGCCCTGGTCACCGCTGTACGACGACTTGCGCCAGGCGAGCGGCCCGAGCGGCGCGCACTCCACGCATTCGCCGCCCTGGTCGCCGCTGAAGCTGGACTTACGCCACTCGATCCTCGACGGCATAGCGTTCCTCCATTACCCGGCGGATCAGTTCCGCCGAGTCCTTGATGGAGAGCGCGGCGGCTCGGAGATGATCGTAACGGAGTGAACCGTCCTTGACGGTGTCCGGATTGGCGGTTGGATGCCCGCTGCCATATCCCTCCGTGTAGAGGATGGTTGGGTCGTCCACGAAGCGGTAGAGGTTGAATGAGCCTTGGAGTCCCGCGTGCGCGCCCGCCGAGAACGGCAGCACCTGGACGTTGATCCGGGGATCGTGCTCGAACACCAACAGGTGCGCCAGTTGGCCGCGCATCGTCTCCCGATCGCCGATCTCCAGGTGCAGCGCGGCCTCGCTGATCACCGTCCAGAAGACCGGAGGCTGTGCCTTCTTGAAGATGCGCTGGCGAGCGAGCCGGACGGCGGTGCGGTCGTCGAGGTCGGTGGGGTCGAACGCGCCGAGCACGGCCCGGACGTAGGCATCGGTCTGGAGGAGACCGTGGACCATGTGCGTCTGAAAGGCACAAAGCTCGACGGCCCGCGCCTCCAACTCGGCCACCTGTTGAAACCACGACGGAAGCTGGCTGCGCAGCACCAGCACGACCAGGCGGGACAGCAAACCGTCCGTCCCCAGCGCCGCGTCCACCCGCTCGCTGAAATCAACCGTTGGCAGTTTCCTGGCCGTCTCGATCTGGCCGATCAGTGAGCCGGTGTAGTTGACGATCGCGCCGAGTTGTTTCTGGGTCAGGCCGGCGGCCTCCCGGTAGCGGCGCAACTCGTAGCCGTAGTAGTCGAGCGGCGATGCGCCCGGGTCGAGGACGTTGATGTGGGTCACGCAGAGCCCCCTTCGCGCAACTCGGTCCACACGGGGACCGGTTGTATCCGATCGGTAGCCCACCGTAGTCGCCGAACGCCACGCTTGTGCCGTGAACGATGACTTTGCCCAGGTGTACACACTGCGCCTCACCGTCGGCGCGCACGCGGCCCGGCATGTGCGGCGGATCGTCCGCTCGTACCTGACGCAGTGGGACATGCCCGCGCTGAGCGACACCGTCGAACTCGGCGTCACCGAGCTGCTCGCCAACGTCGTACGCCATGTCCCGGACCGCCGCTGCACGGTGCTGCTGGCGCGGCGGACGGGCGGCGTGCGGGTGGAGGTGGCGGACGGGTGCCCCCGCTACCCCGTGCGGGCCACGTGCGTGGCGGACGACGCGGAGGGCGGGCGGGGGCTGGTGCTGCTTGAGGCGGTGGCCGACAAGTGGGGGGTGGCGCCGGGGCCGGGGGAGGGCAAGACGGTGTGGTTCGAGTGCGACTCCGGCTGACCGGCCCGGAGGTCAGTGCTTGCGCAGGTTCGCGGCCAGCGCGGCGAGGCTCTGGGCGGTCTCGGCCAGGCTCGCGACGGCGGCCTCCAGCTCCGCGGCGACGCGGGGAGCCGCGGGCAGGGCGGCGGCGGAGGGGGCGGCCGGTGTGCCGCGGTAGCCGATGGGGCCCTCGTTGTACCGCTGGTAGTAGCCGGTGAACACCGGCCCGGTGGCCGCCTCGGCGAAGCGGACCCGGGCGAGCTGGGTCTCGGTCCCGCCGGCGTTGCGGGTGATGTCGAGACGGTAGTGCCGGCAGGCCGGGGCACTGGCCCGGAGGTGGAACTCCCTGGTCTCGAAGCGCCCGGTGAACGTCTCGCCGCCGCGGGTGTCCAGCGGCAGCCAGGTGTCGCCGTCGCGGGAGCCGTACAGGGTCCAGTCACGGGGGTCGCGTTCGGGGCAGTCGTTCGCCGACATCAGGGAGTACGACCCGACGGCGGTGGGACGGGCGAGGGTGAAGTCCAGCCAGGCGGTGTCTTCACCGCTCAGCCACTTGGAACGCTGGTCCGCCAGGAGGTTGCCGGCCCACTCCTCCGCCTCCTCGAACTCGTCGCTCGCCTCGACGGCCGTCACCTCGGCCTCGTGGGACGCGGCGTGCAGCACCGCCACACCGGAGTTGCCCCGCTGGTCGCGCCAGGTCACCCGCTCGACGGCCGCCGCGCCGTCGTCGACCAGCAGCCGGAGTTCGCCGGAGGTGTGCCACCGGCCGCCCCAGCCCTCCTCCGTGCGGAAGCGGTGCAGCGGGGCCGCCGAGAGGTTCTGGACGTCGTCCGAGAACGGCCGGCGGTCGCTCAGGCGCCCCCGGTACTCGTACGTCGTCCCGTCCGGCACTTGGTAGCAGCCGTGGAAGTCGGACATGCTCGACTGGAAGCTGATGGCGGCCTCGGCGCCGTCCGCCGTCCGCCAGCCGAGCTGCGCGGGCCGCGAGTGCTCGCCGCGGTCGACGTGGAAGAGCAGGCGCGGGGCCGCCCGCCAGGGGCCGGAGGGGGAGTGGGCGGGGCGGAGTTCCGTACGGTAGGCGAAGACCGAGTCGCGGGCCGCCGCCGCCGTGCGGGCGCGCTCCGAACGGCCGCGCTCCCAGACCGGGTCCAGGGTGATCCGGTACAGCCAGAGCATGCTGGCGGCCTTGGCCGAGGAGCGTATCTCCAGGGTGTTGGTGCCGGGTTTGAGCAGGTGCCCGGGTACGGCGAGGACGTTGTCCTGCGGCAGGTCACCACCGCCGGGCACGGTGAGGTCCGTGACCAGTGGCTCGCCCTGGAGGAGTACGTCCATGGGGGCGTGGCCGAGTTCGGAGCCGAGCTTGGAGACGAGGGCGGTGATGGTGAGCGTCGCCTGCGGGACGTCCCGCGGGTCTGCCACCTCGAAGTCCAGCGTCACGGTCCCGCCCGCGCCCACCGCCACGTGAGACCCGGCGAACCGGGCCCCGTCGTAGCTGACGGCGGCGTTCGCCAGCGGAGCCGGATCGACGGAGAAGTCGGCGTAGGTAACATCAAATCCCATGGCGGGGACCTTAGTGGCAGGGTCCGACAGCCGGCCGTCTCCCGGCCGTCTCCCGGCCGTCTCCCGGCCGTCGTCCGGCCGCTCAGTCGAAGGTCACCGGGGTCTCGAACGCCGCCCGGCGGGTGGCCCGGCGCAGCGCCTTCAGCACCGGCGTCCCGAGGGCCAGCGTCAGGACCACCGTCATCAGCGCCCGGCCGGTGTCCCAGCCCAGGGACGTGGCCAGGCAGTACGCCGTGAAGCGGGCCAGGTTGCCGGCGAGGCCGGCGCCCGGGTCGGGGGCGATGTCCGAGCCGTCGGGGTCCAGGAACGGCCAGCCGGCCGCGTTCATGAACCCGCCGTAGGCGAACGCGGCCAGGAAGCCGTACCCGGCGAGCAGGCACAACTCGGTGCGGCCGCGCAGCCGGTCGGGGAACGGCAGCAGGCCCGCACCCATCGTGAACCAGCCCATCGACAGCATCTGGAACGGCAGCCACGGGCCGACCCCGCCGGTGAGCAGCGCGGAGGCGAACATCGTCACCGAGCCCAGGACGAAACCGAAGCCGGGGCCGAGCACCCGGCCGCTGAGCACCATCAGGAAGAACATCGGCTCCAGACCGGCGGTCCCGGCGCCCAGCGGCCGCAGTGCCGCGCCCGTCGCCGCCAGGACGCCGAGCATCGCGACCGCCTTCGGGCCGAGCCCGGACTCCGAGACGGTCGCCGCGACCACCGCCACCAGCAGCACCAGGACGCCCGCGAACAGCCACGGCGCGTCCTGCGCGTGGGCGTTGACCGCCGCCTCGGGCGGGGCCAGGAAGGGCCAGCCGATGGCCGCCAGACCCACCGCGCTGACCAGCACCAGCGTGGCGACGGAACGCGGGCCGAGCCGGACGGCGCGGGTCATGCCAGGGCCTTTCGCACCTGCGCGATCGTCAGCCACTGCTGCGGCGCCAGCACCTTGGCGACCTGCGGGGCGAAGGACGGGGAGGAGACCGCCACCTCCGTCGTCGGACCGTCGGCGATCACCTCGCCCTCGGCCAGCAGGACCACCCGGTGGGCCAGTTCGGCGGCGAGTTCCACGTCATGGGTGGCCAGCACGATCGCGTCGCCCTCGGCGGTCAGCGCGCGCAGCATGGTCACCAGGCGGGACTTGGCGGCGTAGTCCAGGCCGCGGGTCGGCTCGTCCAGCAGGAGCAGCGGCGGGCGGGCGGTCAGCACCACCGCCAGGGCCAGGGTGAGACGCTGGCCCTCGGAGAGGTCACGCGGGTGGGTGTGGTCCGCCACGCCGGGCAGCAGGTCCGACAGCAGCGCCCGGCAGGTACCGGGCGGCGCGGCCGCGTCCCGGTCGGCGGCCCGGCACTCGGCGGCCACCGTGTCGGCGTACAGCAGGTCGCGGGGCTCCTGCGGGACCAGGCCGACCCGGCGGACCAGTTCGCGCGGGGCGGTGCGGTGCGGCACCGCGCCCCCGGTGGTGACCGTCCCGGCGCTCGGCTGCACCAGGCCGACCAGCGCGCCCAGCAGCGTGGACTTCCCGGCCCCGTTGCGGCCCATCAGGGCGATGGTCTCGCCGGGCGAGACGGTGAGATCGACGGCGCGCAGGGCGGTGCGGTGACCCCGGCGGACGGTCAGACCGTGAACCTCGGCGGCATGCGGAGACGGGTCGGCGGCGACCGGCCGGCGGCGCCGGCGGGCGGCGGGTGCCGGGCGCGGGGACGGGAGGGCGGTGGTCGACGGGACGGGCGCCGGGGCCGGGAGGCCGGCCAGGCGCTCCCGCAGCGGGGCGGCCCGGCGGCGGGCGTCGCGGACCGTCAGCGGCAACGGCGCCCAGCCCGCCAGCCGGCCCAGCTCCACCACCGGCGGGCACACCGGGGAGATAGCCATCACCTCGGCCGGGGTGCCGAGCACCGGCGGCGCGCCCGGCTCGGGCAGCAGCACCACCAGGTCGGAGTACTGCACGACCCGCTCCAGGCGGTGCTCGGCCAGCAGCACCGTGGTGCCGAGGTCGTGCACGAGGCGTTGCAGCACCGCGAGGACCTCCTCGGCGGCGGCCGGGTCCAGCGCGGACGTCGGCTCGTCCAGCACCAGGACCGACGGGTGCGCGGTGAGCACCGAGCCGATCGCCACCCGCTGCTGCTGGCCGCCGGAGAGGGTGGCGATCGGCCGCGCCCGCAGCGGAGCCAGCCCCAGCAGGTCGAGGGTCTCCTCCACCCGGCGGCGCATCACGGCCGGGGGCAGGCCGAGGCACTCCATGCCGTAGGCGAGTTCGTCCTCGACGGTGTCCGTGACGAAGTGGGACAGCGGGTCCTGGCCGACCGTGCCGACCACGTCGGCCAGTTCGCGCGGCTTGTGGGTGCGGGTGTCGCGGCCGGCCACCGTGACCCGGCCGCGCAGGGTGCCGCCGGTGAAGTGCGGGACCAGACCGCCGACCGCGCCCAGCACGGTGGACTTGCCGACGCCGGACGGACCGGCGAGCAGCGCCAGTTCACCCTCCGGGATCTCGAAGTCCACGCCGCGCACGGTCGGTTCGGCCAGCCCGTCGTAGGTCACGGAGACGTTCTCGAAGCGGATCACGACGGTTCCTCGGCTCGGGGCGCGCGGGTGACGAAGGCGGGCAGCAGCCCGAGCAGACCGGCCGCCGCCGGCCAGAGCGGGAGCACCGGGGCGGTGAGCGGGACCACGCCCGGGTGCAGCGCCGCCGGGTCCCGGGCGGCGGCCAGCGCCAGGCCGCCCGCGACCGCCGCGCCCGACCCGGCGACCAGCCAGGCC
>NZ_JBFAAP010000058.1:0-42335 GCF_040639815.1 Streptomyces sp. NPDC023723 | reverse complement strand
GTGCTGACGACAGGGTTGCGGCCCGGGTAGGACGCCGCCTCGTCGCCGCCGGACTCGGCGCCCGCCTGGGATGGTAGAGGACCGGCCGCGGCGCCGCGGCCGGTCCGGCCGGGCGGCAGACCAGCAGCGGCACGTCGGGCGCGCCGGGCGGGCCCGGCACCAGCCGCTCCGCCGCCTCGAAGGCGCCGTCCAGGGTGGGGTCCAGCACGGCGGCCAGCTCCCGGGCCTGGGCGCGGCGGGCGGGGAGGTCCCGCAGGGCGAGTCCCGGCCCGAAGTCCGCCGGGGCGGCGTCCAGGACGGCGGCGACTTCGGGGTCGAACGGGGGCGGGACCTGCGGCATGGTTCTCCGTACGTCGTCGGGGGCGGGGCGCGGGAGCGGGTGCGGCCCGTCCCGTGGTCCCTACCCTTGTGCCCCGGTCGTCGCCCTCGTGCCCCGGTCGGTTCCTACGGGCCCGGCCTGCGCGCCGGCCGGCCGGACGGGGCCGGCGCTGGACGGCTGCGCGAGACCACGCGGCTGCCGCCGCCGTCGACGACCCGCATCTGGAGCGAGCCGCAGGCGCACCGGGACCACACCGTGTGCCCGGTGGCCGTGGGGTGCCGGGACACCACCTGGTAGGGCTCGGCGCCGTCCGGCCAGCCGCAGTGCGGGCAGGCGGTACCGGTCGTGCTGGTCATGGCGGCTCCTTGTCCGTGTGCGGTCACTGATCTTCCGACACGGCCAAGGGTGCGGCGGAACGTCCGTTCACGTCCAGGTTGACTTCACGGACCACATTGTGAAGCGTGGCCTTCATGATTGACCTGCGCCGGCTGCACGTCCTCAGGGCGGTCGCCCACTACGGCACGGTCACCGCCGCCGCCCACGCCCTGCACTTCACGCCGTCCGCCGCCTCCCAGCAGATCCGGCAGCTCGCCCGGGAGCTGGGCGTCGACCTGCTGGAGCCGCGGGGCCGCGGGGTACGGCTCACCCCCGCCGCCGAGCGCCTGCTCACGCACGCGGACGCCATCCAGGCCCGCTGGGAGGAGGCGGAGCTGGACCTGAGATCGGGCCGGGCGCAGCCCACCGGACCGCTGCACGTGGCCGGGTTCGCGGCAGCCGTCTCGGCGCTGCTGGCTCCGATGGCGGCCCGGCTGCGCGAACGCCATCCCCGGCTCACCGTCCGGGTCCGGGAGGCCGGCGTACCGGACAGTTTCGACCTGCTGTTCGAAGGTGCGGTTGAGCTGGCCGTGGTGGAGTCGACGCCGCACAACCCGCCGCCGGGCGACGCCCGCTTCGACCAGCGGCCGCTGCTGGAGGAACCGTTCGACCTGGTCGTTCCCGAGGACCACCCGCTGGCCGGCCGGGACGGCGTGGACCTGGCGGACGCGGCGCACGAGTCCTGGATCGCGCCGATGCCCGAGAGCCCGTGCCGGACCCATGTGATGGCGGCGTGCGGCGGGGCCGGCTTCACCCCCGACGTGGTCCACCACGCCGTGGAGTGGGACGTGACCGCCCACCTCGTCGCCCACCGCCTCGGCGTCGCGCTGATCCCGCGGCTGGCCCGGCTGACCCCGGACCTGCCGATCGTCCGGGTGCGCTGCGCCGGCCGCCCGCACCGCACGCTGCTGACCTGCACCCGGCGCGGCGGCCACCAGCGGCCGGCGGTCGCCGCGGCGCTGGCGGAACTGCGCACGCTGGCGCCGACGGCGGTGGCCTGACCCGAGTACGAAACTTGACCCGCGTACGGAACCCGAGGCCCGTACGGAACCCGAGGCCCGCACGGAACCCGACGCGCGCACGAAACCTGGCCCGCGCACGGAACCCGACCCGCGCACGGAAAGGGGCCGGAGCCCCGCTGGACTCCGGCCCCTTTCCGCGCGCGCCGATCAGGCGGCCGCGATCTCCCCGGCGTGGCTGTGCAGCCGCGCGACGACCTCGGTGAGCTGGGCGGCGACCTCGGAGTCGTCCACCGGGTGGGTCTCGGCGAAGCGGGTCAGCGAGCCCGGGATGGACAGCTTCAGGTCCTCGACCACCTTGCCGCCGGCGATGCCCACGGCCTTGCGGGTGTCGTCCTGCGCCCACACGCCGCCGTACTGGCCGAAGGCGGTGCCGATGACGGCGACCGGCTTGCCGCCGAAGGCGCCGGCGCCGTACGGACGGGACAGCCAGTCGATGGCGTTCTTCAGCACGGCCGGAATCGTGCCGTTGTACTCCGGCGACAGGATCAGGAAGGCGTCGGCGCCCTGGGCGGCCTCGCGCAGCCGGGCGGCGGCGGCCGGCACGTTGCCCTCGACGTCGATGTCCTCGTTGTAGAAGGGGACCTCGGCCAGGCCCTCGAAGATCTCCACCTCGGCGCCGGCCGGGGCGAGCTTGCCGGCCGCCTCGGCGAGCTGGCGGTTGTGCGAACCGGCGCGGAGGCTGCCGACGAAGGCGAGGATACGAACAGACATGGTGATGACTCCAGGCACTGAAAACACTGCGGAAGACTGCGGATACGAATCCGGACCGAGGTCCGTTTAAAGTTCTAGCACCCTAAGCGGACCGCGGTCCAGTTTTCTTCCCGATGCTTTACGCTGACGACATGTCCGCCACCCTCCCGCCCAGCCCGAAGCCCTCGGTGCCCGTCGATCCGCCCCAGCTCCTCCAGCTCGGCGCGGGACCGCTGGAGCGGGAGCCGTGCCTGCGGGCGGACGCCGCGCGCAACCGGGCCCGGCTGCTGGAGGCCGCCGCCCGGCTGATCGCCGAGCACGGCGCGGCCGGGGTCACGATGGAGGCGGTGGCGGCCGCGGCCCAGGTCGGCAAGGGCACGGTGTTCCGCCGCTTCGGCGACCGCACCGGCCTGCTGATGGCGCTGATGGACCACTCGGAGAAGAAATTCCAGGCTGCGCTGCTCGGCGGCCCCCCGCCGCTGGGGCCCGGGGCGCCGCCGGTGGAGCGCCTGCGCGCGTTCGGCTGCGCGCTGCTGCGCCGCGCCAGCGAGGAACTGGACCTGCAACTGGCCGCCGAGCCCGGCCCCGAGCGCCGCTACACCGTCCCGGCCCGCCGCTTCCAGTGCGCCCATGTCGCCCTGCTGCTGCGCCAGGCGGCCCCGGACGCCGACGGCGAACTGCTCGCGCACACCCTGATGTCCTCGCTCGACCCGGTGCTGGTCCACCATCTGACCGTGCAGTGCGGGATGCCGCTGGCCCGGCTGGAGCGGGCCTGGCTGGACCTGGTGGCGCGGGCGACCGGGACGCCGTCGCCGCGGTGCTGAGGGTGCCGATCGGTCATTTCTGACGTTCGGTCAACTCCCTTGCCGGGCCCAAGACTTCGTCCGATCCGGACTACCTTCCCCCGGCCGACGGCCCGCGCCGCGGCTCTGCCAAGATGCCGTACGTCATGGTGCAGATACCGAACCCGCCCGTGCCCACGAGTGCCGATGTGGCCCGTCTGGCCGGCGTCTCGCGCGCGACCGTCTCCTACGTCCTGAACAACACCCACGCGGTGCGGATCAGCGAACCCACCCGCCGCCGGGTCCGCGAGGCCGCCGAACAACTCGGCTACGTCCCGCACGCGGCGGCCCGCACGCTGCGCGCCGGGCACAGCCGCACGGTCGTGATGCCCGCGCCCGCCTTCCCCACCGGCCCGCTCTACACCCGGTTCGTCGGCGAACTCCAGGGCGCCCTCGGCCAGCTCGACTACACCGTCGTGCAGTACGGCGCCGGCGGCCCCTACGGCGACGACGACGCCCGCGCCTGGGCGGAGCTGCGGCCGATCGCCGTACTGGTCCCCGGCCCCGGCCTCGGCCCGCGCGGCGTGCAATTACTCAAACGCTCGGGCGCCCGCGCGGTGGTGACCTTCGGACCCGAGGCCGTGGACGGCGCGCACGCCCTGCTCATGGACCACCGGACCGTCGGCCACGCCGCCGCCCGGCACCTGTACCAGCGGGGGCGGCGCCGCATCGGCGTGGTCATGCCGGCCGAACCCGGCCTGCGGCTGTTCTGCCTGCCCCGCCTGGAGGGCGTCCGCCGGGCCCTGTCCGGCACCGACGCCACCCTCACCGAGCTGCCCCTCGGCTACGAGGAGGAGGCCGCCGCCCGGCTCGCCGCCCGCTGGGACACCCTGCGGCTGGACGCCGTGTTCGCGTACAACGACGAGTACGCCATGCTGCTCTCCCGCGCCCTTCAGGACGCGGGGATCGCCATCCCGGAGCGGACGGCCGTCATCGGCGCCGACGACCTGGTGCTCGGCCGGCTGCTGCGGCCCCGGCTGAGCACCGTCCGCCTCGAACTGCCCGCCGGCCGGGAACTCGCCGCCCTCGTCGACCGGGCCGTACGCGAACCCGGTGCCGTCCTCGAGCGCCGCACGGCGCTGGGCGTCCGCGTGGTGCACCGCGACTCCAGCTGAGCCCCGCACGGGGGCGGGGGCACCGCGCCCTACTGCCCGCTCTGCTCCGACTGGGACTGCTGCTCGGCGACGGACTTGCGGACCTCGTCCATGTCCAGCTTGCGGGCCTGTCCGATGACATCCGTCAGCGCCGCCTCGGGCAGCGCGCCCGGCTGCGCGAACACCGCCACCTGGTCCCGGACGATCATCAGCGTCGGAATGGACTGGATGCCGAAGGCCGCGGCCAGCTCCGGCTGCGCCTCGGTGTCCACCTTGCCGAACACCAGGTCCGGGTTCTCCTGCGCCGCCTTCTCGTAGACCGGGGCGAACTGCCGGCACGGCCCGCACCAGGACGCCCAGAAGTCGATCAGGACGAACTCGTTGTCCGTGACCGTCCGGTCGAAGTTCTCCTTGGTGAGCTCCATGGTGCTCATGGCTGATCCCTCTTCCTGGTTCGGGGCGGCTGCCGTCGGCGCAAACAGCGACGGTCCGGTGGGTATTCCGCGCACGTACCCATGTGGCCCCGGCGCACACCACCCACCAGACTGACCCCATGACGGAAACGGAATCCAACGTGTACGACGTCGTGGTGATCGGCGCCGGACCGGTCGGCGAGAACGTCGCCGACCGCACCCGGGCGGCCGGACTGAGCACCGCGATCGTGGAGAGCGAACTGGTCGGCGGCGAATGCTCCTACTGGGCGTGCATGCCCAGCAAGGCGCTGCTGCGACCGGTCATCGCCCGCGCCGACGCCCGCCGCACCCCCGGACTGCGCCAGGCGGTACAAGGCCCGCTCGACACCGCCGCGGTCCTCGAGCACCGCGACTACTACACCTCCGACTGGAAGGACGACGGCCAGGTCCAGTGGATCGAGGGCATCGGCGCCGACCTGTACCGGGGGCTCGGGCGGCTCGCCGGACCGCGCACCGTGGAGGTGACCGGGCCGGGTGGCGAACGGCGGGTGCTGACCGCCCGGCACGCCGTCGCCGTCTGCACCGGCAGCCGCGCCGCCCTGCCGCCGCTGCCGGGCCTCGCCGACGTCCGCCCCTGGACCAGCCGCGAGGCCACCAGTGCCCATCAGGTGCCGGGCCGGCTGATCGTGGTCGGCGGCGGCGTGGTGGCCGTCGAGATGGCCACCGCCTGGCAGGCCCTCGGCGCGCGCGTCACCGTACTGGTCCGGGGCGGGGGACTGCTGGACCGCATGGAGCCGTTCGCCGGGGAACTGGTCGCCGCCGCGCTCACCGAGGCCGGCGCCGACCTGCGCACCGGTACCTCCGTCAAGTCCGTCAGCCGCGAGAACGGCACCGTCGTCGCCGTCACCGACAGCGGCGAGCGCATCGAGGCCGACGAGATCCTCTTCGCCACCGGACGCGCGCCGCGCACCGACGACATCGGCCTGGACACGGTCGGCCTGGCGCCGGGCTCCTGGCTGACCACCGACGACAGCCTGCGGGTCACCGGCCACGACTGGCTGTACGCCGTCGGGGACGTCAACCACCGGGCGCTGCTCACCCACCAGGGCAAGTACCAGGCGCGGATCGCGGGCGCCGCCATCGTCGCCCGGGCCTCCGGTACGAGCGGCCTGGACGCCGGCCCCTGGGGCGCGCACGCCGCGACCGCCGACCACACCGCCGTCCCGCAGGTGGTCTTCACCGACCCCGAGGCGGCCTCCGTGGGCCTCACCCTGGCCGAGGCGGAGCAGGCCGGCCACCGGGTGCGCGCCGTCGACGTGGACCTCGCCACGGTGGCCGGCGCCGGGCTCTACGCCGACGGCTACCGGGGCCGCGCCCGGATGGTGGTCGACCTGGAGGACGAGATCGTGCGCGGGGTGACCTTCGTCGGCCCCGGGGTCGGCGAGATGATCCACTCCGCGACCGTCGCCGTGGCCGGCCAGGTCCCGGTCAGCCGCCTGTGGCACGCGGTGCCGTCGTACCCGACGATCAGCGAGGTGTGGCTGCGGCTGCTGGAGTCCTACCGGGACAGCTGACCGCACCGTCTCCCGGCCGGTGCGGGCGGCCCGGGGCGCTCGCGGCGCGGTTCGCCCGGCCGGGGGTCCGCCGGACGGCGTTCAGGGCAGGTCGAAGCCCAGTGCCGTCGCCGCCTCGTGCGGGGTCGGCTGGGTCCAGCGCTGCGTCATCGACCGGGCCGACGCCAGTGAGCGCGGCTCCGCGCGGTCCACGTAGAGCGTCCCGTCGAGGTGGTCCGTCTCGTGCTGCACGATCCGGGCGGGCCACCCGGTGACCACCTCGTCCAGCGCGCGGCCGTGCTCGTCCGCCCCGGTCAGCCGCACCCGCGCCGGCCGGGCCACCACCGCCTGCCAGCCCGGCACGCTCAGACAGCCCTCGAAGAACGCGGCCCGGCCGGCCCCGACCGGCTGGTACGCCGGATTGACCAGCACCCGGAACGGCTGCGGCACCCGCCCGCGCGCCTGCCGCACCTCCGGCGGCACCGGCGCCGGGTCCTCGATCACCGCGATCCGCAGCGCCACCCCCACCTGCACGGCCGCCAGGCCGACCCCCGGCGCCGCCCGCATGGTGACCCGCAGCGCCTCGACGAACCGGGCCAGCAGCGCCGGTTCCAACTGCCCGTCGAACGGCTCGGCCGGGCGCCGCAGCACCGGATCGCCGGCCTCGACGATCGGCAACGGACCGACCCCGGCCAGGAGTTCCTCGACCTGCTCGGCGAGTGGCGTACGTCCGGCCCAAGTTCCCATCACGCCAGCATGCCACGGCCCACTGACACCGCCCCGCGCGCGAGTGACGCACGTCACACACCCGGCCGGGAACCCGGCGCACCCCGGTTCCGACCACTGAACCGCCACGCCGCCGAACGCCCCCGGAGAGACGCCCATGACGACCGCTTCCTCGACCACCACGGACGAGGCCCCGCAGCCGCCCGCCGCGCCGCCGGCGCCCGGCAGCTGGTCCCCGCTGCGTCCCCTCGTACTGCGCCTGCACTTCTACGCCGGGGTGTTCGTCGCCCCGTTCCTGCTCGTCGCGGCCGTCACCGGCCTGCTGTACGCCGCCTCCTTCCAGGCCGAGAAGCTGGTGTACGCCCACGAGTTGACCGTCCCCGACGTGCGGGAGCGCGCGCTGCCGGTGTCCGAGCAGGTCGCCGCCGCCCGCAGGGCCCACCCCGAGGGCACCGTCTCCGCCGTCCGCCCCGCGCCCGAGGCCGACGCCACCACCAGGGTGATGCTGTCCGGCGTCGCGGGCGTCGACCCCGCCCACACGCTCGCCGTCTTCGTCGACCCCTACACCGCCGAGGTGCGCGGCGCCCTGGAACAGTACGGCTCCACCGGCGCGCTCCCGCTGCGCACCTGGATCGACGAGTTTCACCGGGACCTGCACCTGGGTCAGCCGGGGCGCCTGTACAGCGAGTTCGCGGCGAGCTGGCTGTGGGTGATCGCCGGCGGGGGACTGGTGCTGTGGTTCTCCCGGCGCCGGGCCCGCCGGAAGGTGCGCGGCACCAGCGGACGCCGCCGCACCCTCGGCCTGCACGGCGCGACCGGCGCCTGGCTCGCCGCCGGGCTGGTCTTCCTCTCGGCGACCGGCCTGACCTGGTCGACGTATGCCGGGGCCAATGTCGAGAAGCTGCGCGTCTCGCTCGGCCAGACCACCCCCGCCGTGTCGTCGGCGGCGGCGGGCGGTGAGCACGCCGGGCACGGCGCGGCGGCGGGCACCGGTGGGGACGCGGCGCACGGCGTCGGCCTGGACGCGGTGCTGGCCGCCGCCCGCGCCGAGGGCCTCGGTGACCCGGTCGAGATCGTCCCGCCCGCCGACGCCTCCACCGCGTACGTGGTGAAGCAGGTGCGGCGCAACTGGCCGGAGAAGCAGGACGCGGTCGCCGTGGACCCGGCGACCGGCGAGGTCACCGACGTGCTGCGGTTCGCCGACTTCCCGGTGCTGGCCAAGCTCACCCGCTGGGGCATCGACCTGCACACCGGCAACCTGTTCGGCCTGGTCAACCAGCTCGCCCTGATGGCGCTGGCGCTCGCGCTGATCCTGCTCATCGGCTGGGGCTACCGCATGTGGTGGCAGCGCGGCCGGGGCTCGTCCTTCGGCCGCCCGGTCCCGCGCGGCGCCTGGCAGCAGGTGCCGCCGTACCTGCTCGTACCGCTGCTGGCCTGCGTCGCGGTCCTCGGCTACTTCCTTCCGCTGCTGGGCATCCCGCTCGCGGCGTTCCTCGCCGCCGACATCGCGCTCGGCGAGATCGCCCACCGCCAAGGGCGGCGGACGTACGCGAACGGCCCGGCCACGAAGCGCTGAGCCTCGGGACCGGACCGTCCGTGCGGCCGGCTCAAGCCTTGGCGAAGTCGCCCGCGAGGGCCGCGGCGATCCGCAGCTGGGAGTCGGCCTCGTCCTGGCGGCCCTGGCGCTCCAGCGTCCGGCCCAGCATCAGCCGGGCGTAGTGCTCCACCGGGTCGCGCTCCACGATGACCCGCAACTCGGCCTCCGCGCGGCGCAGTTGTGCCGAGTGGTAGTAGGAGCGGGCCAGCAGCAGCCGCGGCCCGGTCTGCTCCGGCGCCTCCTCGACCAGCCGGTCGAGGACGCGGGCCGCCGCCGCGTAGTCCTTGGCGGCGAAGAACATCCGGGCGCGCTCCCAGCGCTCCGCGGGCGTTCCGTGGTCGTAGTAGGTCGGTCGGATGGTGTTCACGGGTGGCCTCCTTCGGACCGGTCAACCACCCGAGGTGGTTGAACATTCCACGATCCGGCGGAGGGGTGCGGTCAGGCCGTCAGGGCGGCCAGTTCCGCGTCGGCCCGCTCCTTGACCTGGGCGAGCACCCGGCCGGCCGCCGCGAGGTCCGCGGCCGGGAGGCCGGCCCAGACGCGGGCGGAGATGCCGCCCACCTCGGTGGTGATCCGGGAGTGCAGCGCCCGCCCCTCGTCGGTGGCCCGCAGCCGGGAGCCCTCCGGGGCCACCAGCCCCTTGGCGGTCAGCGCGGCCACGTCGTCCGCTGTGCCGGCCGCGCCGCTCTTCAGGGCGTCGTGCACCTCGGCGACGAGCGCGCCGTGCTCGACGGGCGCCGGGGCCAGGACCACGAGGCGCAGGGCGAGCTGCTGCCGGAAGGTGAGGCCGTACCGGTCGAGGACCGCCTCCAGGACGCCCCGGGCGGCGTAGTGGGCGAGGCCGAGGCTCCGGCTGTCGGCGGCGGGCGGGGGCTGTGTCATGACTGCTCCTTCACGGGGCGGCGGGCGTGGACGGGTCGAGCGGTGCGTCGAGCAGGGAAAGCAGGTCGCGGGTGAACTCCCGCGTCCGGTCGGCGTCGAGCCCGCCCAGCGGGGCCAGCATCCGCTCCAGCAGTTCCTGGACCACCTCGATCGCCCGGCGGGTGACGTCCGCGCCCCGCTCGGTCAGCGCCAGTTGCATGGCACGGGGGTCGCGGGGATCGCGGGCGCGCCGCACCAGGCCGGCGGCCTCCAGGGAACGGGCGAGCTTGGAGACGTAGAGCGGTTCCAGCCCGGTGTGGTCGGCCAGCCGGCGCTGACTGGGCCGCTCACCGGCCCGCCGCATCCCGTACAGGGACGCCACCAGCGAGTACTGCGCGTGCGTCAGCCCCAGCGGGGCGACCGCGCGGTCGACGGCCACCCGCCACTTCGTCGACAGACGCCACACCAGGAAGCCGGGGGTCGGGCCCCCGTGTGCCGGACTCATGAGCGAAACAGTACATGGCTATTATGTACATGGCTACTGTCGGAAGGGCGTTGTCAGTGCCAGGCCGCAGAATGCGGTCAGCGAGATCAACTCCGGCCGGACCGGGTAGGCGGTCTCGGGTCCCGCCCCGCAGAAAGGCCTCGTCGATGCCGTTCACCACCGCCGGTCAGTCCAGCCCGGACACCGTCCAGGTCCTGCGCGTCATCTCCGACGCGCGGACCCCGGTCTTCGTCACCGAACACCCCGGCGGGCGGCGCAGATACGGCTACTGGCGGCCGATGGAGCCCGGCACGGCGGCGGGCGGCTGCCACGTCGCGCTGCCCACCGCCGTCTGCGAGGAACTGCGCGCGACCGGCCGGATCACCCTCGGCGAGCCCATCGTCGACCCGGCCAAGACGACCTACCGGGTCCGTGCGGTCCCCGCGCACACCGCCGCCGCCCGCACCCGCCGGCAGTGGCTCCGCGCGGCGTAACCGGTGCGAGTCCAAGCAAAGGGAACAACAGGGCGGTTGGTGCCCGTCGCGGCGAGCATTCCTACCCTGCGCACAGCTTCTTGCCATCGCACACATAATTGTTGACGAAATCGTTCTGTACATGGTCAACGAAACACACGGACACAAGCCCCGCACGCAGGCGGCCCACCGCTCCCGCCGCTGGTTCATGAACAAGGCCCTGCTCGCGGGCGGTGTCTCCGCCGTCGCGGTCATGGGCGGTTACGCCGCCACCCAGGCCGGCGCCGAGACAACGGCGGCCGCCGACACCTCGGCGAGCCCGAGTGCCTCTCCGTCCGGTCCGCCGGCCGGCGGACCCGGCGGTGGGCCCATGGCCATTGCCTACGACGACTTCGTCGGCGTCACCACCGACGGCACGGTCATCGACGATCTCTACGCGATCCACTCCACCGGTGTCTCCACCACCCCCGTGGTCCGTGCCGCCGCGGCCTTCGTCGACTCCCTCACCGACGACCAGAAGTCGTCCACCCTCTACGAAGTCGACGCCGACCAGTGGCTGGAGTGGACCAACGTCGACTCCAATGACCGCGACGGCCTCGCCCTGCGCGACATGACGGAGAATCAGTCCGGTCTCGCTCTCAAGCTGCTCAAGGCGGCGCTGTCGGCCCGCGGCCTCAAGCAGGCCAACAGTATCCGCAAGCTCAACCAGTACCTCGGTGAGTACTCGGGCGACACCACCAAGGCGCTCAACGAGGACGCCTATTGGTTCACCGTCATGGGCACCCCCTCGGCGACCGAGGCGTGGGGCTTCCAGTTCGAGGGCCACCACCTCGTCATCAACTACTTCGTCCTGGGTGACCAGGTCGTGATGACCCCGACCTTCATGGGCTCCGAGCCGACGAAGATCACCTACGACGGGGTGAACTACCACCTGTTCCGGGAGGAGACCACCGCCGGTCTCAAGCTCCTGCGCTCGCTGAACAGCACCCAGTTCGCCGCCGCGCTCTCCGACCAGGAGAAGTCCGGTGACGACCTGAGCGTCGGCGCCTACCAGGACAACAACGTCGTCCCCTACGCGGGAGTCAAGGGATCCGACCTGAACCGCCGCCAGCAGCAGCTCCTGCTCGACCTGGCCGAGGTGTACGTCGGCTACCAGGACGAGGGGCATGCTCGGGTCCGGATGCGGGAGATCGAGAAGCACCTCGACGACACCTACTTCCTCTGGATGGGTGAGTACGAGGACGACTCGGCGTTCTACTACCGCATCCACAGCCCGGTGGTACTGATCGAGTACGACGCCCAGCACCCGCTCGCCTGGCACGAGGAAGAGGACGGCAGCTCCGCGTCCCCGTCGGCGTCGGCTTCCGGCACCCCCTCGGCCTCCGCCTCGACACTGCCGGGCGGTGCCCCGGGAGGCCAGTCGGCCGAACCCACCCAGCAGCACATCCACACCATCATCCGCACGCCCAACGGCAACGACTACGGCGTGGACCTGCTCAAGCTGCACCTGGCGACCGACCACTGAGCAACCCGGCAGGCCGCGGGGCCGGCCGGCTCACCCAGTCACGGCCGGCCCCGCTTCACATACCGCGTCCGGATGTCCCACCGTGCCCAGGCTGAGCAGGACATGGCGCCGGGCCACCTCCTCGGCGGTCAGCGGACCGTCCGGGCGGTACCAGCCGGCCACGCCCTGACACATGATCAGCACCGCGCGGACCGCGTCGGCCGGGATCGGAGTGGTGAAGACACCCCGCTCGATGCCCGCCGCCACGGTGTCCAGCAGCATGTGTTCGAGATAGTCGCGCAGCGCCACGTACCGGGCCCGGTTGCCGGGCTCCAGGCTGCGGATCTCGGTGTCCAGGAACGCCAGCCCCTGCCGGTGGGCCATGTAGAGCACGATCGACTCCACCATCGCGCAGAACCGGGGCAGCGGTTCGTCGCCCGCCTCCTCGGCGGCGGCCCGGCAACGGTCGAGGACGTCCTTGATGGACGTCTCCAGCAAGGTGGCGAGCAGCGCCTGCTTGTTCTCGTAGTGGTAGTAGAGCGCGGGGACCGTGACCCCCACCCGGCCGGCGATGTCCCGGACCGACGTGCCGTGGTAGCCGTGCTCGTCGAACGCCGCCATCGCGTGCACCAGGATCGGGTGCAGTCCGAGCGGTCCGTAGGTCCGCCAGTGCGACGCGGCGGGGGCGGTGGTCTCTCGGGCATCACTTATCACTCGCTCAGTATAAGTCCCTCTGTCGTCTTCATTGACCCGTAACCGAGCCGCCCCTACCTTCTTAGCGAGCGCTAAGTAGGTCGATGGCAAAGGGGTGTTGATGGATACCGACAGCCGGGAGTGCGGGCCGCTCGCGGGGGTGCGGGTGGTGGAGCTGGCCGGCATCGGGCCCGGCCCGTTCGCCGCGATGCTCCTCGCCGACCTCGGCGCCGACGTGGTCCGCGTCGACCGGCCCGGCACCCCGGCGCTCGGCGTCGACTCCGCGCACGACGTCACCAACCGCAACAAGCGCTCGGTGCTGGTCGACCTCAAGGCACCGGACGGGCCGGCCACCGTACGCGCGCTCGCCGCCCGCGCCGACATCCTGATCGAGGGCTACCGGCCCGGCGTCGCCGAGCGCCTCGGGGTCGGACCGCAGGACTGCCGGGCCGGCCACCCGGCGCTGGTGTACGGCCGGATGACCGGCTGGGGCCAGGACGGCCCGCTCGCGCCCCGGGCCGGTCACGACATCGGGTACATCGCGACCGCCGGCGTGCTCGGCATGATCGGCGCCGCCGGCGGCCCGCCCGCCGTCCCCGCCAACCTGCTCGGCGACTACGCGGGCGGCTCCCTCTACCTGGTCGTCGGCGTGCTCGCCGCCCTGCACCACGCCCGCGCGAGCGGCATCGGCCAGGTGGTGGACGCCGCCATCGTCGACGGCGCCGCCCACCTCACCGCCGTCGTGCACGGCATGCTCGCCGCCGGCGCCTGGCGCGACGAGCGGGGCCGCAACCTGCTCGACGGCGGCTGCCCCTACTACGCCGTCTACCCGACGGGTGACGGCGGCTGGATGGCGGTCGGTGCCCTGGAGCCGCGGTTCTACGCCGAGTTCGTCCGGCTGCTCGGCCTGGCCGCCGACGAGCTGCCCGACCGGCACGACCCGCGGCACTGGCCCGGGTTGCGGGCGCGGTTCGCCGAGCGGTTCAAGACCGCCGGACGGGACGCGTGGACGGCCGTCTTCGAGGGCACGGACGCCTGCGTCGCCCCCGTCCTCTCGCTCGGCGAGGCCGCCCGCCATCCGCACCTCGCCCACCGCGCCACCTTCACCGAGGCGCACGGCATCGCCCAGCCGGGCCTCGCCCCCCGCTTCGCCACCACCCCCGGCGCGCTGCGGCTGCCGCCCGCCCGGCCCGGCGCCCACCAGGCCGAGGTGGCCCGCGACTGGCACGTCGACGCCCTGACCGCCGCCGGCACCGAGACCGAGAACGGACGCTGATGGAACTCTCCACCCCGCTCCAGTACGCCGCCGACCCGCGCACCGCCGCCGACCGGGCCGCCGCCCTGGAGACCGCCGGGCTCGACGCGGTCTGGGTGGCCGAGGCGTACGGCTTCGACTCGCCGACCGTCATGGGCTACCTCGCCGCCCGTACCACCCGGATGCGGGTCGGCTCCGCGATCCTCAACGTCTACTCCCGCACCCCCGCGCTGATCGCCCAGACCGCCGCCGGACTCGACGCCCTGACCGGCGGCCGGGCCGTGCTCGGCATCGGCGCCTCCGGTCCCCAGGTGGTGGAGGGCTGGCACGGCCGCCGCTACGACAAGCCGCTCGGCCGCACCCGCGAGACCATCGAACTGGCCCGCCGCATCTGGCGCCGCGAGGTCGTCGAACACCACGGCATCACCGACCTGCCGCTGCCGCCCGAGAAGGGCGGCACCCTGGGCAAACCCCTCAAGCTGCTCAGCCACCCGGTGCGCGACACCATCCCCGTGTACGTGGCCGCGCTCGGCCCCGCCAACGTCCGGATGACCGCCGAACTCGCCGACGGCTGGCTGCCGTTCCTCTACGTCCCGGAACACGCCGGCAAGGTCTGGGGCACCCCGCTCGCCGAGGGCACCGCCCGCCGCGACCCCGCCCTCGGCCCGCTCGCCGTGGTGGCCGGCGGCCTGCTCGCGGTGGGGGAGGGGGCGGCGGCGGTACGCGACCTGGTCCGGCCCCAGGTCGCCCTGTACGTCGGCGGCATGGGCGCGCCCGGCCGCAACTTCTACTACGACCTGGTGTGCGCCTACGGCTACGAGGCGGCGGCCGCCGCCATCCAGGAGCACTACCTCGCGGGCCGCAAACGGGAGGCCGAGCGCGCCGTCCCCGCCGACCTGTGCGAACTGCTGTGCCTGGCGGGCCCCGAGGGCTACGTCCGCGACCGCGTCGAGGCGTTCCGCGAGTCCGGGGTGACCATGCTCAACGTCACCCCGGTCGACCCCGAACCGGCCCGGCTGATCGAGCGGGTCAAGAGCTGGCTGTGAGACACCACCCCTGACCCGGAGGCGCCATGGAACGGACCATCTGCACGGCGGAGCACGAGGCGTTCCGCGACACCGTACGCACCTTCCTCACCAAGGAGGTCCTCCCGCACCACGAACGCTGGGAACGCGACGGCGTCGTCAGCCGCGAGGTGTGGCGGGCGGCCGGCCGCCAAGGTCTGCTCGGCCTCGCCGTACCGCAGGAGTACGGCGGCGGAGGCACCGACGACTTCCGCCACAGCATGGTGCTCATCGAGGAGTTCGCCCGCGCCGGGGCGTCCGGCCTGGCGCTGAGCCTGCACAACGACATCGTCGGCCCCTACCTGACCCGGCTGGCCACCGGCGAGCAGAAACGGCGCTGGCTGCCCGGGTACACCTCGGGCGAGCTGATCACCGCCGTCGCCATGACCGAGCCCGGCGCCGGCTCCGACCTCCAGGCAGTCCGCACCACCGCCACCGACCAGGGCGACCACTACCGCCTGGACGGCACCAAGACGTTCATCTCCAACGGCATCCTCGCCGACCTGGTGATCGTCGTGGCCCGCACCACCGCCGAGGGCGGCAGCGGCGGCCAGAGCCTGCTGGTCGTGGAGCGCGGCATGCCGGGCTTCGAGCGGGGCCGCAACCTGGCCAAGATCGGCCAGAAGGCGCAGGACACCGCCGAGCTGTTCTTCGACGGCGTACGCGTCCCGAAGGCGAATCTGCTGGGGGAGGAGAACCAGGCGTTCGCCTACCTGATGGCCAACCTCGCCCAGGAGCGGCTGGCCATCGCGGTCGGTGCCGCCGCGGCGGCCGAACACGTCCTGGCGCTGACCGTCGAGTACGTCAAGGAGCGCGAGGCGTTCGGCCGGCCGCTGGCCAGGCTCCAGCACGTCCGGTTCGAGGCCGCCGAGATGGCCACCGAGTGCGCGGTCACCCGCAGCTTCGTCGACCGCTGCGTCACCGAGCACAACGCCGGCCGGCTGGACGCCGTGTCCGCCTCGATGGCCAAGTGGTGGGCGACCGAACTCCAGAAGCGGGTCGTCGACCGCTGTCTGCAACTGCACGGCGGCTACGGCTACATGGCCGAGTTCCCGGTCGCCAAGGCGTTCCTGGACAGCCGGGTGCAGACCATCTACGGCGGCACCACCGAGATCATGAAAGAGATCATCGGCCGCGCCGTGCTGGACCCGAAGCCGGCCAGGAGGCCGTCATGACCCTGCCCCAGCTCGTGACCCGCAACGCCCGCGAACACCCGGAGCTGCCCGCCCTGTCCTGGCGCGATCCGGCCGCGGCCGGCTGGACCACGCTCACCTGGGCCGAGGTGGGCGAGCACACCACCCGGCTGGCGGCCGGGTACGCGGCGCTCGGCGTCGGCCCCGGCGACCACGTCCTGCTGATGGCCGCCGACCGGCCCGAACACTGGCTCTGCGACCTCGCCCTGGCCCGCCTCGGCGCCGTCCCGGTCAGCGTCTACGGCACCTCCGCGCCGCCGCAGATCGCGCACATCGCCCGCAACTGCCGGGCCCCCCTCGCCGTCGTGGAGGGTGCCGCGCAGGCCGAGCTGTGGGCGCCGCTGCTGCGCGACACCGGCACCCCGCTGGCCCGGCTCGTCGTCATGGAACCGGGGGAGGAGGGGGACCACCTGCCTTACGCGGCCCTGTGCCGCGAACCCGTCCCCGAGGACTTCGCCAAGGCGCTGGACACCGCCCGCCCCGACGACCCGCTCACCGTCGTCTACACCTCCGGCACCACCGGCGAACCCAAGGGCGTGGTGCTCAGTCACCGCCAGGTGCTGGCCAACGCCCGGGCGCTGGACGCGGTGGTGGAACTGCCGCCCCATGTCGAGCACATCAGCTATCTGCCGTTCGCGCACATCGCGGAGCGCATGCTCGGCATCTACCTGCCCTGCCACCGCGCCTCCCACGTGTACCTGTGCGCCGACCCCGGCGTGGTCGCCGACGCGGTGCGGGAGATCCGGCCGCGGCAGTTCTTCGGAGTGCCCCGGATCTGGGAGAAGCTGGCCGCCGCGGTCCGCGCCGGGCTGGCCCTGCTCCCCGCCGAGCAGCAGCGGGCGGTCGAGGAGGCCGCGCGGGTGGCCCGCGAGCACGTCGGCTGCCGGGAGCGGGGCGAACCACCGCCCGCCGGGCTGGCAGCCGCGTACACCGCCTGCCGGGAGCGGGTGCTGCTGCCGCTGCTGCGGGCCGGCGGTCTGGACCGGGTCGGCTGGGCGGCCAGCGCCTCCGCGCCGATGCCGCTGGACGTGGTCCGGTTCTGGGCCGGCTTCGGGATCGTCGTCATGGACGCCTGGGGCCTGACCGAGACGACCGGGGTGGCGACCACCAACAGCCCGCGCACCGGCTTCCGGCTCGGCTCGGTCGGCCGGCCCGTGGCGTCGGTCGAGGTGCGGGCGGCCGCCGACGGCGAGCTGGAGGTGCGCGGCGCGTCCGTCTGCTCCGGCTACCTCCAGGCGGACGGCTCGACCCGGCCGGTGCTGGATGAGGCGGGCTGGCTGCGCACCGGCGACATCGGGCGGATCGACGCGGACGGCTACGTCTGGGTCACCGACCGCAAGAAGGAGATGATCATCACCTCGACCGGCAAGAACGTCTCCCCGGCGCTGGTGGAGAACGCCCTGAAGGAACACCCGCTGATCGGCCAGGCGCTGGTGCACGGCGACGGCCGCTCCTACCTGGTCGCCCTGCTGGTCCTGGACGCCGAGGCGGCCCCGGCCTGGGCCGCCGCGCACGGCGTCGAGGCCGGCCCCGGCCCGGCCGGCCTCGCCGCCCACCCCGCCGTGCGCCAGGAGGTCGACCGGGCCGTCGCCGCCGCCAACAGCCGCCTCAACCGCACCGAACAGGTCAAGCGGTACCGGCTGCTGACCGGGGAGTGGGGCCCGGCCACCGGCGAACTCACCCCGTCCCTCAAGATGCGCCGCCGCGTCATCCGGGACCGCTACGCCGCCGAACTCACCGGCCTGTACGAGAACTGAACCGCGCCCCGCGCACCCCGGGCAGGGGGTGCGCGGGCCCGCGCCGCCTACAGGGGGTGCGACACTGGCGACCTCGCGTATTCAGCTGCCGCCAGTTCCCTACGGAGCCGCGCAAGGCGGTCACTGTCAGTGATCTCGGGTCGGCGAGTGCTTTAGTGCTGGATGTCGTCGGTATTGAGCCTGGTAATCCGCGTCAGCGGCTGCGCGTAGAGAAGAACAAGGACGGCTGCCACGCGGTCCTGGAGCGGGAGGGCGTCGCGGTGGACGAGCTGTCGTAGTAGCGCGAGCCGCTGGTGCTGGGTGATGGGCGCGGGATGTCTGTCGAGCGGTGCGGGATGATGACGGCGGACCTGTGATGGGACCTCATGGCCCAGCGGAGGAAGGCGTGCGTGAGGCGTCGGGCGGTGTAGCCGCCTGCGTACCAGGTATCGACCTCGGTCTGTGTGCAGTCGGCAAGGGCCCGTCCATGCTGGGCGAGGTGGGCGAGGAAGGCAATCGCAAGGTGGATCTCGTTGCGGGCCTGCTGGGTGTGGCTGCCGGTGAGCGGGTCACTGCCAGCCCGGCCGTGGAGACGTCGTTCGATGTGCCAGGCGACGAAGAGCTCCAACAGTTTGCGGTGCTCGGGATCGCTGACGGTCGACAGTTTCTCGGCGCGCCACCGCTGGAACAGCAGCAAGTGTCGGTCGGCTGGCGGCAGGACGCCGCACTGCACGAGGAGATCACGCAGGTAAGCTTCTCCGCGGCTATTCGGCCAACGAAGCACAATGTGCGTCCAGTTCGCATCGGATGAGATTCGCGTCGGTCCCGAGATACGCGCCAAAGGGGCAACGGCATGATCTTGCGGCCCTGATCCGCTCGGATCTACGTGCGGTGACGTGCAGCGGGGTCGCGTTCGACGCCGGGCACACGTCGAGCGTCGGTGTTCCGGCCGGCGCCTTGCGGTCGGTGAGGAACAGCGGGCCGCGGGTGCGGCGGGCGATGAGGCGGGGCAGGAGCTGGGCGGTGCCGGACTGCAAGTGAATCCACTCGATCACCCCGCCCTTGGCGGTGATCTTCCCCTGCTTGTCCTGCGGGTACAGGTCTTCTCGGCCAGGGCCTTGGTGCGGTCCGGCGGTGCCGGCCGCCGCTCGATGCCGATCGTCGGTCACCGCTGATCCAACCCTGGCGCTGCCACCAGCCGATCGCCTTGCGCGCGATGGACAACTCCCGGTTGACGATGTCGGCGTCCATCTGGTCCGTCCGCGCCGCCGCCAGCTCGGCCAGTACCTCGGGCAGCGCCGGGTCGTCGATCGCGGCGACGGGGAAGACGGGCGGCTTCGCGCCCCGGCGGGCGGTTCCGGTCGGCGCCGGCTCACCGGTAAGCATCCGCCCCCAGGCCGTCAGCGAGATCCGGTAGATCCGCGCGGAGGACTTCGCGATGCCCGCGCCGGTGAGGTACCGCTCGACCGCCGCGGTGTACGACGCGGCGCACCGGAAGTCCGATAAGCGGAATCACTGCTTCCGATGATCGCTGTGCGTCGGCCCTCGCGCCTGGTTCGGCCCTCAGCGTCACCCTGCTGCTTGTCCGCTCGTCGCGGTTGCACGAGAACGGGGCCTACCTGGCGGCCTCCGGATCGGCGGGCTGCGTGTCTCCCCTCTCCACGCGGAAGGGATATGTCCTGGCTGCGGTGAACGCGTCGTGGATCGGCATGATGAGCGAGGTGAGGCGACGGAGGTTGGCGTCGCCGATCGGCGTCCACAGCGCCGCGCAGTGCTCGTCGGTCTCGACCTCGATCCGCTCGCGCGCCGCGATGCCGGCATCGGTAGCGGTGCCGTCGGCGTTGAGCCAGCCGCGAGCGACGAGGCGTGTTGTTGCCGCAGCCACCTCCTCGTCGTCCCACAGCCGGGTGGCACGCGCGATCGCTTCCGGGAAGTGACCTGTCGCGGTTTGCAGCACGTTGCAGTCACACGGCCCGAGGTCGTTGGCGGCGAGCACGGTGACATGCGCGTCGCCGCGCCACTCGCGCAGCACCGTGATCTGCTGCCACAGCGCGACGAGCGGATCGGCTGGGAGGGGGACCGAGGCGTTGGCGGCAGCCATCGTCTTCCCGGCGAAGTCGGCGCTCGCGACGACCGGGTCGATCAGCGATCGCGCCTCGGCGATCTGATCGGCGGTGAGGCTGACGTCGACGCGCTGCAACGCACGATCGACGGCTGCGAAGCGAGCGGCCTGCCACTCCTCCGGCGTCGCTGTGTCCCACACGCCTGCCATGACCTGCACCGACCGCGGGCTGAAGTTGTAGAAGGCCGCGAGCGTGACCTGCCATGGGACTGCGCCCATCGGGGCTGACCGGAACGCGAAGTACGCCGGTCCGTACTCGGTCACGCCCAACTTGGCGGCCTCTTCCGGTGCCTCGGGGACGAAGTAGACGAACAGGTGGGTCGCGTTGATGGTGAGGCTGACCTCGCGGACGGCTTTCAGATCCATTTCAGCGCGTGCGAAGGTGCTGGCGAGATGCATTTCGGTGGTCTCCCGACAAGTGGAAAGGGAAAGATCGTTTTTGGTGCATCGGGTACGTCAGGACGGCTCTGGCGCGGCGATCCGTGCGGAGATCGCGCCGAGTTCCTGCACTTCGATCCGGACCGTGTCTCCCGGTGCCAGGTAGCGGCGGCGGCCGGACAACTCCTGGATGCAGCCGGTGCCCACGGGGCCGCTGGCGAGGATGTCACCGGCTCGAAGCGAGGTGCCGCGCGACGCGTGCGCCAGCATCTCGCCGAACGACCAGTGGATCTCGTCCCAGCTGCCGCCGCCGTAATGCTCATCGTTGACGTACCCGTCCATCCGCAACGCATAGCCCTTGCCCGAGCGATAGGGCTCCAGTTCGTCGGGGGTGACGAGGAACGGGCCGAGGCTGGTCGAGGCGTCCTTGCTCTTGGACGGGCCGTACACGAACCCCATCTCGCTCGCGGAGATGTCGCGTGCGCTCCAGTCGCAGTAGACCAGGTAGCCGGCGATGTGCTTCTCCGCGGTGGCGGCGTCAAGGTTCGAGCAGTCCCCGGCGATCACCGCGGCGACCTCGACCTCGTAGTCCCACAACTGGGCGCCCGGCGGGATCGGGACCTCGTCGTGCGGTCCCTTGATCGCCGCCGGGTTGGAGAAGTAGAAGAGCGGATACTCGTACCAGACCGGGCTGACCCTGCCGTCGCCAACGGCTGCCTTACCCGCGTTACTGATGTGACGTTCGAACGCGGCGAAGTCCCGGACCGCCGGGGGCACCGGTATCGGCGGCAGCAGGTCGGCCGTAGCCAACTCGACGATCTCAGACGGTTCTCTGGTCGCGGCGGCCTCCAGCCCGCCTTCGGCGCGCAGCAGCTCCAACAGGCCCGAGCCCACGGCGTGGATCTTGTTGTCGTGCACCACGCCGCAGCGCGTGGAGCCGTCGGCGGAGCGGTAGCTGACCCACTTCATCGGGCAAGCACCTCCCGTTTACCGGTCGCGCGAAGACGACAGATCTGCGCGGCCTCGGCCTCGTCGTAGTCGCCGGCGAAGCTCGTGGCGACGGTGCCGGGGAAGGTGTTCACGTACCGGATGGCGGGGTGACGGCCGACGAAGTCGACCGCGAGCGCAGCGTTGAGGATCCCGGCCTGGATCATCGCGGTGAGGCCGTGATACCGCGTCCGCTGCTGAAGGTCGTCCCAACGTGGGGGCCCGAAACGCCCGGCGCCGCCGAAGTTGAGCACGACCGGATCCGCGGCGCGGCCGAGTAGGCCGGCCAGGCCGTGGCTGAGCAGGAAACGGCTGAGGTAGGTCAGCGCGAAGTTGGACTCCAGGCCGTCGGCGGTCTCCCTACGCTCCAGGTCGGCCCGGATGAACCAGGCGCCGGGCTCGGCCTTGGCCTTGTCCGTCCCGACGACCACGACCTGGTCCCCACGCTCGAGGTGGACGCGGGCGAGGCCGCGCCCGATGCCGTCCGTGCCCCCGGTGATCACGACCGTCTTCATGCGGCCACCGTCCGCGCGAACTTGACGATCTCCTCGACGAACAGCTCAGGCTGCTCCAGGGCGGCGAAGTGGCCGCCCGCGGGGATGTCGTCGTTGAAGTAGCGCAGGTCGTGATAGGCGCGCTCGGCCCAGATGCGCGGGGTACGCGTCAGTTCGTCCGGGAAGACGCTGACCCCGACGGGAAGGTCCAGCTCGGTCAGAGCGAGCGGCTGCCGGGCGTACTCCCAGTACAGGCGGGCGGAGGAAGCGGCGGTGCCGGTGAACCAGTACAGGGAGATGTGGTCGAGGATCTCGTCGGGGGTGAGGGCGTCGGGCCGGGCCCAGTCGAGGAACTTCTCGTAGATCCAGGCGGCCTGCCCGGCCGGGGAGTCGGTCAGGGCGTAGCCGATGGTCTGCGGCCGGGTGCGCTGCACGACGTGGTATCCGGAATGGACGGCGATGAAGCGGCTGCCCTGATCGAGTGCGGCCTTCTCCTCAGGGGTCGGGGCGTCGCCGACCGGTGGTGCGGCGAGGAACTCAGGGAAGTTGACGTGGATCGCACGCAGGCCCGTCAGGCGCTGCGCCCCCATGCGGGTCGCGACGACACCGCCCCAGTCGCCGCCCTGGGCCAGGTAGGAGTCATAACCGAGGCGCCGCATGAGCACGCCGTACGCACGGGCGATCCGGTCCGGGCCCCAGCCTGGCGAGGCGGGTTGGTCGGAGAAGCCGTAGCCGGGCATCGAGGGGACGACGAGGTGGAAGCCGTGCTCGGTGAGCGGGCCGACGGTCTTGAGGAACTCCAGGAACGAGCCCGGCCAGCCGTGCAGCAGCAACAGGGGGGTGGCGTCGGGGCGGGGTGAGCGTACGTGCATGAAGTGGAGGCCGAGGCCGTCGATGGTCGTGCGGAACTGGCCCAGCTCGTTGAGCCGCCGCTCCAGATCGCGCCAGTCGTACCCGGTGGCCCAGTACTCCAGCAGCCCCTCAAGGCGCTCCCGCCGCACCCCCTGGCCGTTGTCCGGCGCTGTCTCCCGGCCCGCAAGACGTACCCGGTGGAGCCGGTCCTTCAGATCCTCCAGGGCACTGTCCGGAATGTCGATACGAAACGGTGTCACGCTGTCCGATGTCATGGTCACCACGGTGCGGCCGCGACGAGCGCGCAGTCCAATGATTGTTCCGACACATGTAATACAGGCCGCGTATAAGTGCAGCTAGAGTGGGGTGGTGTCCGAACGCTTCCCCGCACCCGTGGACCTCGACCTCCGGCTGGTGCAGTGCTTCACGGTGGTCGCCGAGTACCAGCACTTCGGCCGTGCCGCCGAAGCGCTGCACACCACCCAGCCGTCGCTGAGCCGGCAGATCCGCCGCCTCGAACAGCAAGTGGGCGTCCGCCTGCTCGACCGCACCACGCGCGGCACCCGGCTCAGCGAGGCCGGCGAGGTTTTCCTGCCCCGGGCCCAGGGGGTGCTGCGCGCCGCGGTCGAGGCGATGGCCCGCACCCGGGCCGCGGCCCGGCCCAGCAGCATCACCATCGGCTACACCAAGGGGCTGGTCATCACTCCGGCCGTTCGCGCCCTGCTCGACCGCAATCCCGATGCCGAGGTCCACACCCGCCTGCTCGCCTGGAACGACTCGCGCGCCGCGCTGTTGGAGCACCGCGTCGACGCGGTGGTGACGCGCCTGCCGTTCCCCACCGACCAGCTGCGCGTCACCGTCCTCTACGACGAACCGCGCGTACTGGTCGTGCCCCGGGACCACCGTCTGGCCGGCCAGGAGTCGGTCACCCTCGGCGACATCGCCGACGAGCCGATCCCCCACGTACGCCAGTCCGACCCGTTGCTGAACGCCTACTGGCGGCTCGATCCCCGGCCCGACGGGCGGCCCGCGCCCGACGGCCCCCTGGTCGAAGCCCTTGAGGACAAACACGAACTCATCGCCGCCGGGCAGGCCGTGGCCATCGGGCCGCCCCTCGACCACGCGACCGGCCTGCATCCCAGCCTGACCACCGTCCCGTTGCATGGGGTCGAACCGAGCCAGGTCGTACTCGCCACGCGCACCGGCGACCGCGGCCGTCTGGTCACCGCCTTCCGCAAGCATGCCGAAGCTCTGCTTACCGGAACCCACCGTGCAGGACCGATCCGCACGACATGATCAGCGGCAGCTCCGCCCGCATACGCAAGCGGTCATGGCCCCTGCCTGGTCCGCCGCCACAGCGTCCCGACGAGATCGGGGATCTCCTCCGGGGACGTCCTGCGTACCGCTGAACCGGACGACGCCGAGCGCGCCGCGCTCGAGCAGGGCGTGGACAGTGCGGCGCGGTCAGGCCGCACCTCGCGCATTCAGCACCACACCCGGTGTGCACCGCGCTCACCGCGCCCGATGCCGGCCTTTCGACAGAACCCCGGCCATCCTGATACAGCGCAGGACCCGCCGCGAGTACGACCGGTCGGCGGACATCTCGTGCACGCGCTTGGCCAGGATCTCCGCGTCCTGGGTGTCGGCCGCGAACTGTGTGGTCGGCCGTGCTGGCCGGGTTCCGGGGATGACGGAAGGCAATCCCGTTCAGGACGGGGCCGAGAGGGCTTCACCCGTACGTGCTGCACGTCCTGGACAGTGCCTCAGTGACTCCAGACAACGAAGCCGAGCCGGGTCGGGCCGGACTTGTTCGCGACTAGGTCCCAGTCGCTCCCCACCGGCGTCCAGCACGCCACCACGTCCTCTGGCGACCGCTCCCAGCGCATGAACGCTCCCGCCCCTGCGCCGACTGATCGTTCGGCCTGACGAACCGGACGGACATGAAGCATCGGGAGGGCAGAAGAGAGCGGCAGCTACTTCGCAC
Organism: Streptomyces sp. NPDC023723; assembly: GCF_040639815.1. NCBI lineage: Bacteria > Bacillati > Actinomycetota > Actinomycetes > Kitasatosporales > Streptomycetaceae > Streptomyces > Streptomyces sp. NPDC023723. The sequence goes on along the minus strand of NZ_JBFAAP010000058.1, from coordinate 17,624 downwards.
CGGGGGTCAGAGACAGGAGACCGGGGCCTTGTCATCCTGATGATGGCCGTCACGCCGGCCTGCTTGCGGACCAGGCCCAGGTGGTGCCTGGCGGTCCGCTCCGCCCGGTACGCCGGCAGCGTCCCCTCAGGCAGCTCCACCGCCCGCCGCACGAAGTCCACCACCATCTCCGGGCCCCTTGGCGCGTACCCCGGTCACACCCCTACAGCCCGTAGCTCTTGCCGATGATGTCCCGCTGGATCTCACTGGTCCCGCCGTACACCGTGGAGACGACCGCGGCCCGCAGATGGCGTTCCATGCCGTACTCGGTGGCGTAGCCGTACCCGCCCATCAGCTGCACGCACTCCAGCGCGACCCGCTTGGCGGTCTCCGTCGCCTTCAGCTTGGCCATCGACGCCTCGCGCGCGAAGAGCCGGTCCGGCGCGGCGTCGCAGTCCGCCGCCACCTCGCGCACCAGCAGCCGTACGCACTCGATCTCGGTGGCCAGGTCGGCGACCCGGTGCCGCAGCGCCTGGAAGGTGCCGACCGGCCGGCCGAACTGCTCGCGCTCGCGGACGTACGCCACCGCGTCGTCGAACGCCCGCCGGGCCAGCCCCAGCATGGTGGCGGCCAGGAACAGCCGCTCGTAGTTCAGCCCGGCCATCAACTGCCGCCAGCCCGCCCCCACTTCGCCGACCACCGCGTCGGCGGGCAGCCGCACCCCGGTCAGGAAGACGTCGTTGACCTCCCGGCCGCCCATCGTCTCGATGCCCCGCACCTCGACGCCGGGCGTGTCCATCGGGACGTGGAACATGCTCAGCCCGCCGTGCTTGTCCGCGCCGGTCCGGGCCACCAGCAGCATGCTCTCGGCGAGATGGGCGTTGGAGATCCAGGTCTTCTGCCCCGCCACCAGCCAGCCCCCGTCCGGCTGCCGCTCCGCCCGGCAGCGCAGCGCGCCGACGTCCGAACCGGCGCCGGGCTCCGACATGGCGATCGACAGCACCGCGCCCCGCACCGCCCCGCCGAGCACCTCCCGCCGCCGCGCCCGGCCGGCGAACCGCTCGTACGCCTTGGCGGTGATGACGGTGGTGATGAACCCGCCCGCCGGGACCAGACCGTAGGAGGTCTCCTCCAGGAACACACAGGCGTCGGCGAGACCGCCGCCCGCGCCCCCGTACTCCTCCGGCAGGCAGACCCCGAGCCAGCCCAGGCCGGCCAGCTTGGCGTAGACCTCCGCGTCGTGCGGCCGCTCCCGGTCCCCGCCCGCGCACTCGCGCTTGGCGAAGTCCCGGACGGCGGCGGCGAGATCGGCCTGCTGCTCGGTGAGACGGCTTCCCATGACGATCCTCCGGATACATCGATACGTATATATGGCACTTGTGTCTTTGTTGCTGTTCTGGGGTATGCCGGTACCGTGAGGGGCACCATGACGATTTCTGCGAACGACTCCCTGCTCGCCCGGGCCATCGCCCGGCCCGAGACGGAGGAGAAGGTGGCCCGGCGCATCCTGGACGCCGCGCTGGAACAGTTCACGACCTTCGGCCTGCGCCGCTCCTCGGTGGACGACGTCGCCAAGCGGGCCGGGGTGTCGCGGGTGACGGTGTACCGGCGGTTCCGGTCCAAGGACGGCCTGGTCGAGGCCTGTCTGCTGCGCGAGGGCAGCCGCTTCTTCCAGCAGCTGGACGACGCCGTCGCGGGACTGCCGACGATGGAGGACCGGGTCGTGGAGGGCTTCGTGGTGGCCCTGCGGCACACCAGGGAACACCCGCTGTTCGGCGGTCTGCTGCGGCTGGAGCCCGAGCTGGTGCTGCCCTACTTCACCGTGCAGGGCGGCCCCTCCCTCACCGCCACCACCGACTATCTGACGGCCCATCTGCGCCGCGCCCAGCAGGCCGAGGGCCGCCCGGACTCCGACCCCCGCCCGGTGGCCGAGCTGATGGTCCGGGTCGCCGTCTCCTTCCTGCTCAACCCGGCCGGCTGCATCGAACTCGACGACGCCGACCAGGCCCGCGCCTTCGCCCGCCGCTACCTCGCCCCGCTGCTCGCCGCCTGACCGCCCGCCGCCCGACCGCTCAGCGCCGTCGATGGAGCCCTCGCACCAGGGCCACGGCACGGGCCTTCGCTGCGGCCGGGGTGCGGAACGACGTGAGGTCGAAGGGGGCCGCGAACCGCCGGACGGTGACCGACTGCGGCGCGGCGAAGGCCCGCAGCCCGTCCGCCCCGTGGATCCGGCCGAAACCGGAGTCGCCGGACCCGCCGAACGGCAGCGCCGGCACGGCGGCGAAGCCCAGCACCGAGTCGACCGACACCGCGCCCGCGCGCAGCCGCGCCGCGATCCGCGCACCGGTGCGGCGGCTGCCGCAGAACACCGCCGCGCCGAGCGCGTACCGGGAGGCGTTGGCGCGCCGCACCGCCTCCGCCACGTCCGCCACCGCGTTGACGGCGACCACCGGACCGAAGGTCTCCTCGGTCATGGCGGCCGAGTCCTCGGGCACGTCGGCCAGCACGACCGGCGACACGAACGGCCCCTCCCGATGGTCCGGCGGGGCGAGTTCGGCCCGCGCCCCGCCGGCCAGCGCCTGCGCGACATGCCGCTCCACCACCGCCACCTGGGCCGGCATGGTCATCGGCCCGTAGGAAGCGTCCGGCCCCGCCCCGGGGCGCAGCGCGCGGGCCCGCTCCACCACCCGGCGGCACAGCGCGGCGTGCACCTCCCGCACCACGTAGACCCGCTCCACACCGGCGCAGGTCTGCCCGGCGTTGCTCATCGCGCCCCACACGATCGCGTCGGCGGCGGCGTCGAGGTCCGCGTCGGCGGTGACGATCACCGCGTCCTTGCCGCCGCACTCGGCCAGGAACGGCGTCAACCGCTCGGCGCACACCGCCATCACCTTCCGCGCGGTGCCCGGCGAGCCGGTGAAGGCGACCTTGTCGACCCCGGACCGGGCCAGCGCCTCCCCGGTCCCGCCCGCCCCGGTGACGACGCCGAACAGCCCGGCGTGGGCCGGCACGGCCGCGTCGAACGACTCGGCCAGCAGCACGCCCGTGCCCGGGGTGTACTCCGACGGCTTGAACACCACGGCGTTGCCCGCCGCCAGCGCGTAGCCGATCGAACCCATCGGCGTGTACACCGGGTAGTTCCAGGGGCCGAGCACCCCGACCACCCCCAGCGGGCGGTACACCAGCGAGGCTGCCTGATCGGCCGCGACCAGCCCGGTGCGGACCCGCCGCCGGCCCAGCACCCGCCCGGCGTTGCGCGCCGCCCAGTCCAGGTGGCCGAGGGCCAGCAGCACCTCCAGCTCGGCGTCCTGGCGCGGCTTGCCGGTCTCCGCCGCCACCGTCCCGGCCACCGCGTCCAGTTCGTCGGCGAGCCGACGCTTCCAGCGCAGCAGCAGGGCCCGCCGCCCGGCCGCCGGGAGCGCGGCCCAGCGGGCCTGGGCCTCCCGTCCCCGGTCCACCGCCCGCGTTGTCTCTCGCGGGCCGTGCACCGGGTGGTCGGCGAGCACCTCGCCGGTGGCCGGGGCCCGGGAGACGAACGTGTCGGCCGGCTGCGGGGTGGTCCGGGTCATCGGCACTCCTTGGAATCCGCGGATGCTTCCTGTGCGCTCCGCTCCTCGGCGAGCGGCTCAAGCGGCCTGCCCTGGGCCCAGTGCGGGCCGAGGTCGTCGAGGGTCCAGCCGAACGGATAACTGCGGGGCTTCTGCCGGTACCGCCACCAGCCGGGGCGGGCCGGCATCCGGCGTACCAGCGCGGCACGGGTGCGCAGGGCGCGGTGCGCCGCCGCGCGCAGCCAGCGCGGCTCGGGGGCGAACCCCAGCGCGGTGAGCAGCGGTTCGTCGAGCAGGGCCAGCGAGAGCCGGGCCACCAACGGCCGCAACGGCCGCGGGTACCAGCCGGTGAGCACCCGCAGGGTGGCCGCGGCGACCCGGCGGTTGGCCGGGTCGTAGGCGAACATCTCCCGCTCGTAGGCGTCGAGGAGCCGCTCGAACCCGGCGTAGTCGGCGGGCAGGCCGGTGATGCCCATCAGCTCGCCCATCCGCCGGCCCACCAGCGCCAGGCTCTCGGTCTCCTGCCAGGACAGCGGCCGCCAGCCGTACCGGTCGATCCACCGCTTCGGCCCGACCACGGTGGTGGCCAGCACGTAGCGGTAGTCCTCGTTGGGTATCCGGTAGCGGCCGTGGATGCGGTTGAGGTGCCGGGCGGTCGCCTTCCCGTGCGCGGAGTCCAGGCCCTCGCGGACCATCTCGTAGGCGATCAGCACCGTGTCGTCGTACCGCTTCTGGCCCGCGCGCTCGAACTCCTGGGTGCGGTCCAGCAGCCGGGAGATGCGCGGTACGCCGTAGTCGCGCAGGAAGGCGACGGAGACGCCCTGCGTGTAGTCCCAGGGGAACTCGTACTGGGTGAGCAGCCAGAAGATCCGCTCGTGGTCCGTGCGCGGATCGAGTCGTTCGATCCGCCGGAGCCGGCTGTAACGCCCCATGCGCTGATGCCTCCCGGTAGCGAGAGAGCCGAAGATACAAAAACTATCGACTTGTTTCATCGGGTGCGTCAAGGCCGCGGACACGACGGACCGGTCCGGAGCGGGCGCCCCGGCGGCCCGCCGCCGGCCGACCAGCCGGACCGTCACCGTCCGCTTTGCCGAACCGGCAAAGTCGTTCGCCGCCGGCGCGGTGTCCGGGGCAGGCTCGCCGGTGCGCCGCCGCACTCCCGCGGCGGCCGGCCCGTCCGTCCCGGAGGCACCCCATGACCAGCAACCCCCTCTCCGCCCGGCCCACCGAGTTCTGGGAGTCCCGCTACCGCGACTCAGGCCGGGTCTGGAGCGGCCGCCCGAACGAACTGCTGGTGCGCGAGGCGGCCGGACTGGCGCCCGGCACCGCCCTGGACCTCGGCTGCGGCGAGGGTGGTGACGCCGTGTGGCTGGCCTCCCGGGGCTGGCGGGTCACCGGCGTGGACATCGCCGCCACGGCCCTCGAACGCGCCGCCGCGCACGCCGCCGAGGCGGGTGTCGGGGACCGGACCGCCTGGCAGCGGCACGAGTTGGGCGAGTCGTTCCCCGCGGGCTCCTTCGACCTGGTGAGCGCGCACTACCTCCAGTCCCCGGTCGCCCTCGACCAGCGCGGCGTACTGCGCCGGGCGGCCGCCGCCGTCGCGCCCGGCGGCACCCTGCTGCTGGTCCTGCACGCCGGCTGGCCGTCCTGGCAGACCGAACCCCCGTTCGATGCCGAGTTCCCCACCCTGGACGGCCTGCTGGCCGACCTGGACCTGCCGGACGGTGAGTGGACCGCCCAGACCTGCGAGACCGTCCGCCGGGCCAGCGCATCCCCCGAGGGTGTCGACGGTTACCGCGAGGACCACGTGTGGCGGCTGCGGCGAAATCAGTGATGTCCGATTTGTTGAAAAAAGTACGGTAAGAGTTTTTTTTGAGAGATAGGCATGTTTTGTGACTGGAGGGACACCTGTGGTGTGAAGGCTTTTGACCGACCTAGAGGGAGATGGTGACATGCCTTCCAAGGACACGGTGACCGAAGAGATCACCCGCACCCCGAACATCGACATCGACGCGGTACTCGACCCGGCCGAGGCGGATGGCGTCTTCCGCGACAGCCGCGAGTGCGCGGCGCTGGCCCTGGCGGGCGGTCAGGGAGGCCTGCTGCTGTCGCCGCCGACCCCGCGCCCGAAGAAGGGCTGACCTGACCGACAGGAGCAGTGAATGCACCAGCCAGGCACTTCGTCCCTTCTGACGGACGCGGTGCGGGAATTGGCTGCCGGCGTGGCCTCCGCTCTCAGCAGCGGGGGCCACGGCCCGGTGTCCGGGGACCTGCCGCCGGCCGTCGGCGCCGACGGCTTCGCACCGGCCGCCGTCCGGGTCCTGGGAGCCGACTTCCTGCTGCCGCACCGTCTCTTCGGCACCCGCCCGGGCGAGACCGAACTCGCCCTGTTCCGGCAGGCCGTGGAGAGCTACCCGCCCCGCGCCGACGCGGCGCCCACCGTGGTGTGGAGCCACTGGGCGATGACCCGCACCCTGCACCGACTGACCGGACCCGGCTCGGTGAGCCCCGGCCCCGAACCCGGCGCCGGCTGGCTCGACGTCGCCGACTGGCGGGTCCTGACCCACCAACTCGCGATCCTGGCCCCGCTCGCGCTGCCCGGCGAGGACTGCGCCGTGGCCCGCGTGGCCCGGCACCGCACCCTCGACCTCGCCCGCGGCTTCGTCCGCGCGGTGCGCCGCCGCGACTGGCTCCAGGCGGCCGGCGCCGGCCGGTGGCTGACCCTGCTGGACGACGTCCCGCAGACCCTGGGCCTGGCATCCGGGCTGGACTTCGTGGAACTCATGGCCGACGGCGACCCGCAGACGGGCCTCCAGGTACGGGCGGCCCGGCAGTTGCGCACCGGGGCACTCGTGTGAGCGCCGTGACCGTCCGGGCGGCGGCCCGGGACGTCCGGGACATGGCGGAGACGGCACTGGCCTGGGCCGACGGCCACCGCGCCGCCTTCACCCTCGGCGACGACGCGCTCGCCGCGTACGCCGAGGTCAACCGCACCTGGAAGCCGCTCGGCGAACTCGCCCAGGTGTGCGCCACCGTGACCGCGCTCACCGCCCCCGCGGATCCCCTGCACAGGCGCGCCCGCGACCTGCTGGCGCACGCCTGGGAGCAGACCGGCCGGGGCGCGCTCTTCCTCGCCCTGCAACGGCAGGAACCCTTCGCCACGTACCCGCTGGAGGTCTACGCCGCCTTCGCCGCGGCCGGACTGCGGCACCGCCGCTACGAGCGGGCCGCCGCCACGGTGGCCCGCACCCGCGGCTGGCGGCTCACCGAACAGGACCCGACCCGCCGGCTCGGTGTCCGCGCCGCCGAACGGCACAGCGGCATCACCCGGACCGGCGCCCCCGACGCGCCGCGGGACGGCACCTGGCTGGGCGGCCTGCCCGAACCGTGGACCTTCGAACGGTCCGCCGGATACGCCCTCACCCATGTCGTCTTCCACCTCACCGACTGGGGCCGGGCCGGGCCGGCCGGCGTCCCGGCCCGCCTCGCGGAGTACCTGACGCAGTGGCTGCCGCCCTGGCTCGACACCTGCCTGGACGCCGGCCTGTGGGACCTGAGCTGCGAACTCCTCGCCGTCGCGGCGAGCGTGCCCGGCTCCCTCGAGCCGCCCGCACTCCAGGAGGGGTGGCAGCGCCTGGCGGCGGCCCGGCATCCCTCGGGCGCGCTGCCCGAGGTGGCCGCGGCGCCCGCCGACGACTTCACCCACTGCTACCACTCCACCCTGATGACCGCGTTCGCGGCCACCCTCACCGACGTACACCTCAGCGACGTACACCTCGGCGGACAAGGAGCGCCCGGATGACCGCCACGCGCCTGACGCACACCGTCGGGGCCCGCGCCCTGGAATGGCTGTGGGCCCACCGGGACGGTTTCCGGCTGGAGCCCGACGTGGACCCCGAGGTGGGTCTGCTCCAGCGCTTCAAGCCCATCGGCGAGCTGGCCCTGATCTGCAAGGTGCTCTTCCGCGAGGGCGTGGCCGGCTCCCGGCAGACCCAACTGGCCCGTCAGCTCCTCGACCACGTCTGGCGCGAGACCCTGGACGGCGGCCGGATGCTGGTGCGCGGCCAGCGCACGGAACCGATCTCGTCCATCCCCTTCGAGGTGTACCTGCCCTTCAAGGAACTGGGCCACAGCCAGCCCGAACTGGAACGGGCCGCCGTCCTCAACCACCGGCTGGACAGCTGGGCGTCCTTCGAGCGCACCCCCACCCGAAGACTGGGCCTGGCCGCGTTCCAGCGCCGCTTCGGCCTCACCCCGCGCCCCGCTGAGGCCGAGGCCCTGACCCAGACCTGGCTGGCCCGCACCCCCGAACCCTGGACCGTCGAGGGCCACATCGCCTACGACATCACGCACGCCGTCTTCCACCTCACCGACTGGGGCGAGAACCCGGCCGGCCTGCCGCCGCACGTCGCCGACTACCTCACCGCCTGGCTGCCGGCCTGGCTGGACGACTGGACCGACCTGGAGCGCTGGGACCTGCTCGGCGAACTCCTCGTCGTCGACGCCTGTCTGCCGGAGCCCACCCTCGACGAGCGGGCCTGGGAGGCGTTCGCCGCCGCCCAGCAGCCCGACGGCGCGATGCCCGCGATCCGCCGGATGCCCGAGGGCGACCCCGACGAGGTGTTCGACACCGTCTACCACCCGACGCTGGTCGCCGCCTTCGCCGCCACCCTGGCGACCTCCCGCTCCTTCACCGCGCTCGCGCACACCGCCACCTCATGACCACCCGGACCGCCCCGACCGCGCTCTGGCCGACCGCCCCCCTCGACGACCCCGCCCCGGCCGGCGACCCCGGTTCCGCGGCGGAGGACGCCGAGCGGCTCGAAGCCGCCGTCGTGGCGTCCGACGCGCCCGACACCGTCTTCGCGCTCTCCCGGCACGGCCGCCGTACCGTCCGCTCCGGCGGCACCGCCCCGCCCCCCGGCGCCGCGCGCGAGGACCTGCGCTACGAGATCGGGTCGGCGACCAAGACGTTCACCGGACTGCTGCTGGCCCGGCTGATCCGGGCCGGCCGGCTCACCGGCGGCGAACCGGCCGTCGCCTGCCTGGCCCCCGGCCGGGGCGCCGGAGCCGACCCGGTGACCCTCGCCCACCTCATCACCCACACCGCCGGACTGCCCGCCCTGCCACCCGGGTTCCGCGCCCGCGCCCTGCCGGCCTGGCGCACCAACCCCTACGGCCGCTTCCCGGCCGACCGGGTCGTCGACGCCTTCCTGCGGCACCGCCCGCACCGCCGGCCCGGCACCCGCTGGCGCTACTCCAACTACGGCGTCGCCGTGCTCGGCCACGCCCTCGCCGCCGCCACCGGCACCGCCTGGGAGGAACTGCTCACCGGACACGTGCTGCGCCCGCTCGGCCTGGCCGGCACCGCGCTCGCCCCCGAGGGCCCGGCGGCCGACGCCGTCGGCCACACCAAGGACGGCAGCGCCCCCGTACCGCCCTTCGACGCCGGCGGCTTCCAGGCGGCGGGCGCCGTCCGCGCCACCCCGCACGACCTGCTGACCTTCCTGGAGGCGCACCTCGACCCGGACGGGTCGCCGGCCGCCGACGCCCTGCGCGCGGTCCGGGTGCCCGTACTGCGCCGCGGCTGGGACCACCGCCACGTGCACACCATCGCCTGGTTCCGGCACCCCGTCGACGGCGGACCGATGTACTTCCACAGCGGCGCGACCCTCGGCCAGCAGGCTTTCCTCGGCTTCCGGCCGGACACCGGCACCGCGCTGGCCGCGGTCTGCACCCGCCGCTTCCGCGCCCACGACCCGTTCGTCGCCGGCGCCTACGCCCTCCTCGCGGAGACCTGAGCGGACCGCAGATCCGACAGCTGATCCGACCGCCGAACGGCGTCCGGCCCGGGGAACCTCCCCCGGGCCGGACGCCGTTCCACCGCCGGCCGGTCAGCCGCCCGTCAGGCCCGCTGCCACAGTGCCGGCGTGCCCTCCGGCGACCAGGCGACCTGCGCCTGGTGGTTCTGGAGGCACGTGTACCGCACACCGCCGTAGACGACCGTGGTGCCGGCCTGGTAGACCCGGCCGGTCCGCCAGCCGTCCGCCGCCCCCTCGTCCGCCGGGGCCGGCAGGGTGGACCGGGTTTCCTGTGTCTTCAGGGTGAGACCGAACTCCTCCAGCACCGGGTTGACCGGCTGGAAGAAGGTCGTCCCGCCGTTGGTGCAGTCGCCCGAGCCGCCCGAGGTGATGCCCTGCGCCTGGGCGCCCGCGACGAACGGGCCGCCGGAGTCGCCGGGTTCGGCGCACACCGTGGTCTGGGTGAGACCGTCGACGGTGCCCTCCGCGTAGCTGACGCTGGCGTCGTGCTGCTCGATGGTGCCGCAGTGCCAGCCCGTCGTGGAGCCCGAGCGGCACACCGCCGCCCCGACCAGCGCCTGCACCGAACCGGCCACCTGCACCTTCGTGTCGCCCTCGCCCTTCACATCGGGCGTGGCCGTCCAGGTGTCGTTGACCCCCACCCACGACATGTCCTTGCTGGGGAACGTGGACGCCTTGAACTCGCCCTGCGCGGACTTGTCGGCGCCCGTGGTCTTCGCGCCCGGCTTGCCGCAGTGCCCGGCCGAGACGAAGCCCTGCTCCTGGGTCTTGGTGACGGAGAACCCGATGGAGCAGCGCGCCTTGTCGTCGATGTAGTACGCCTCGCCGCCGACCAGGTCCGCCAGCACCCGCGGCCGGTTCTCCGACACCCGCACGCCCACGTCCTGCGCCTTCAGCCCGGCGGCCCGCACGAAGGCGGTGGCGGCCCGCTCGCTGGTGGCCTGCACCACGACCCGGTTGGCCGGCACGTCGACGTACCAGACCGGCGTGTCGGGGGTGCTGACCCGCCGGCCGGCGGCGTCCAGCCGCTCCTTGGCGGTCCTGAGGTCGGCCAGCGTCCGCTTGACGACGGTGGCCTCGGCGCCCTGCGCCCGGATGGCGGCCACGTGCGAGGCGTCGGTGGTGGCGACGGTGAGCCGGGCCGAGGTCGTGCCGCTCACCCAGGCACCGGCGAAGTGGGTGCCCAGCGTGGTGCGCAGCCGGCCCGCCCGGGTGCCTGCCTCGGCCTCGTTGACCAGCCGGGCCGTCGCCTGCTCCGCCGTCAGCCCCAGGTCGCGTTCGAGGGCCCGCAGCACCTGCGCCGACGGACGGTCGGCGCCGAGCGTCTGGGCGGCGGTGGGCAGCGGGCCCGGCGCGGGCGGCGGCCCGGCCGACGCGGCCGAGGGGACGGCGGTCAGGACCAGCGCGCCGAGCGCGGTGAGAGCGGCGCGGCGGTGGCCCGTGAGGTGTCTGCCGACCATGCGATGTGCCTCCTGAGACATTCCGGAGAAAGGTGGGGGAGTGCTAGCCCTAGCCCGAACCGCCCCGGGTGATGCCGGACGGGCGCGCGGTTCGCGCTTTGGGGGACGCCGACGGGTGCCAAGTGCAGTACGCGGACCCGCCCGGCCGCTCACGCCGGCTTCAGCCCCGGCGCGCCGGCCTCGGTGACGAAGGACGCGGCGGTGCTCAGCGCGGCGCCCGGCTGGGAGATGGCGTCGACCGTCTTGAAGTCGAGCCGGGCCGACTCCCGGCCGATCTCCACCGTGGCGAGACCGCGCTTGCCGTTGAAGAACTTCATGTGCGGGTTGGCCTTCATGTACGTGTCCCAGGTGTCGGGCTTGTCCACCCCGTCCTTGCCGCTGGCCACCGACGTGCAGGTCAGCTCGGTGCCCAGGGTCTTGGAGTCCGGGTCGTCGAAGTCCTCCTTGATGTCGAAGGCGTAGGCGACGTGCACGTCGCCGGTGAGCACCAGCCAGTTGTCGACGCCGGCCGCCTTGGCGCCGGCCACCACCCGGGCCCGGGAGGCGCGGTAGCCGTCCCAGGCGTCCATGGACATCCGGGCGTCGGCGGTCAGGTCGAACTTGCGCTGCGAGAAGGTGACCTGCTGCGGCATCACGTTCCACAGCGAGCCGGAGGACTTCCAGCCGTCCAGCAGCCAGCGCTCCTGCGCGGCGCCGGTGATGGTGCGCGCCGGGTCGTCGGACTCGGCGCCGGGCGCGTGCGGCCGGTCGTCGTAGGCCTGGTCGGAGCGGTACTGCCGGGTGTCGAGGATGTCGAACTGGGCCAGTGTGCCCCAGTGCAGCCGCCGGTACAGCTGGGCGTCGGGGCCCTGCGGGAGCTGGGCGGAGCGCAGTGGCTGGTGCTCCCAGTAGGCGCGGTAGGCGGCGGCCCGGCGGACCAGGAACTCCGACTGCGGCACGTCGTTCTCGGGCACGCTGCCGGCGTAGTTGTTCTCCGTCTCGTGGTCGTCCCAGGTGACCACGAACGGGTGGGCGGCGTGCGCCGCCTGGAGATCCGCGTCGCTCTTGTACAGCGCGTAGCGCAGCCGGTAGTCGGCGAGGGTGGTCGCCTCCCGGTTGAACACGTCGGGCAGCGTGATGTCGGTGTACCGGCGCTCGCCGCCCGCCGAGTTGACCGCGTACTCGTAGAGGTAGTCGCCGAGGTGGAACACCAAGTCGACGTCCTCCTCGGCGAGGTGCTTGTGCACGGTGTAGTAGCCGTCCTGGTAGGCCTGGCAGGCGACGGCGGCCAGCCGCAGGGCGGACGGGGCGGCGTCCGCGGCGGGCGCGGTCCGGGTGCGGCCGGCCGGGCTGATGAACGCACCGGCGCGGAACCGGTAGTAGTACACGGTGTCCGGGTCCAGGCCCTTTACGTCGACGTGCACGCTGTGGCTGTACTCCGGGTAGGCCAGCGCCGTGCCCTGGCGCACCCGGACGCCGAAGTACTCGTCCAGGGCCACCTCCCACTCCACCGTCACCCGCTGCTCGCCCAGTCCGCCGTCGGTCGCGAACGGCTCGGGCGCCAGCCGGGTCCACAGCAGCACCGAGTCGGGCAGCGGGTCACCGGAGGCGACGCCGAGGGTGAAGGGGTCGTCGGTGAGCCGGGCGGCGTCCAGTTCGGGCGCGGCGACGGCGCCGCGGGCCGGCAGGTTGGTGGAGAAGGCGAGCGCCGCGGCGGCCGCGGTGACGGTGAGGAAGCGCCGGCGGCCGAGGTACCGGGCGGCGGCGCCCAGCACGGCGTCGTGCGGGGAGAAGGCATGTGCGGCCAGTGCGCTGGGACGGCCCGGGAACGCCATCTGGGGTCCTCTCGTACGGGAGCGGCGGACCATGCATGCTAAGCAGACAAAAAACCCAAAACGGGAGAAACGTGCGGGGCGTGGGGACTGATCACACAGGAGGCGGTACGACGCGCCGGGCGCGGGCCGCACCGGACGGGGTGTCAGCCGGGCCGCCGGGCACCGGAGTCCGGCGGCCGGTGAGCGCGGCGCGGTCACCGCGCGGCTCCTTGGCGGCGCCCGCCGCGGCCGGCGCCGCGCTCGCCGCCTTCCACCCGCGCTACGGCAGCCTCGGCAACCCGCCGGGCACCGCCCCTGCCGCCCCTGCCGCCGGGCCACCCCCGCCGCCCGGTCACCTACGCCCAGTAGCGGTCGCCTACGCCCAGTACCGGCGCCGCACCATCGTCCCGGGCGCCACGGCCCCGACCGGCGGCCCGCTCCGCACCGACGCCGTGATCACCCCGCCGCCGGACCGCTGAGGCCGCCCGCCGGTTGGCGTCCGCGGCCCGCCGGACGGACCATGGAGGGGTGGGGCCAGGCCCCCGCCGGTGTCAGCCGTGGACAGCGCGGGGCAGACGGAGACCGGCCCCGGCCGCGCACACGGCGGCCGGAAAGGAGGAGCGTCATGCTGGAGATCAAGACGCTCGACAAGCCCGACGAACGGCGCGACTTCCCCAAGGGACACATCGAGGCGGTCCACATGAGCGGACTCGACTTCGCCGTCGCCACCTTCGAACCGGGCTGGCGCTGGTCGGAGTCGGTGGCCCCGCTGGCCGGCACCGACAGCTGCATGATCCACCACAACGGGTACGTCCTGCGGGGGCGCATGCATCTGCGCATGGACGACGGCGCGGAGAGCGAGGTCGGCCCCGGCGACGTCTTCGTCTGCACCCCCGGACACGACGCCTGGGTCGTGGGCGACGAACAGGTCGTCGTCCACGACTTCGCCGGCGGCATGGCCCAGGAGTACGCCAAGGCCGATTAGCCGATCAGCCGGTCAGTCGGCCCGCCGCACCCGCAACGTCACGATCTCGAACGGACGGAACGTGATCTCCACCGGCTCCCCGGCGGCCCAGGAGGCCGACCGGACGGCGGTGTTGCCGACCTCGGCGGGATCGCGTTCCAGGAGGTCGGTCGTCCAGGCGCGGGCGAACGGCTCGGACACCTCGATCCGGGTCCGGGCCCGGCCGCCGCGGGCCTCGTAGAGGCGGACGACGAGGTCCCCGGAACGGTCCTCGGCGAGTTTGACCGCCTCCACCACCACGGCCGGCGAGGAGACCGCGACCAGCGGCGCCACCGGTCCGCCGCCGGTGACCGCGCGCACCGGCAGGTTGAGCCGGTAGCCGGTGTCCAGGGCCTCCAGCAGGGTCGGGGCGGCCCGCAGCGCCGTGCGCAGCACATGCTCGCCCTGGTCGGCGTGCGGGTCGGGGAAGCGCGGCGCGCGCAGCAGGGACTGCCGGACCAGGGTGAACACCGACCCGTCGGCGGCCCAGCACCGGGTGATGTCATGGCCGTACGTCGAGTCGTTGGCGACCGCGGCACCGAAGTCCGGTTCGCCGACGTGCACCCAGCGGTGCGCCGACGTCTCGAACCGGGCCGCGTCCCAGGACGTGTTCGTGTGCGTGGGCCGCTGGACGTGCCCGAACTGGATCTCCGAGGCGGCCCGGTCGGCGTGCACCGCGAGCGGGAAGGCCAGCTTCAGCAGCTTCTCCCGCTCCCGCCAGTCGACCCGGGTCTCGATGTCCAGTTCCCGGGCGCCCGCGGCGAGCCGGAAGCGCTGCGTGAACGCCGACTGCCCGAACGAGCGCCGTACCACCAGCCCGTCGTCCCCCGCCGCCACCGCGTCCGCCTCGCGCAGCTCGGTGATGTGGCGGCGGTAGTGCGCGTCGACGTCCCAGGCGTCCCACTGGTTCGGCAGGTCGCGGCAGACCTGGAGCAGCGCCGCCGCCTCGCCCCCGGCCACCAGATCCCGGCCGAAGTCCCGCTCGACGAAGGACACCAGCAGCCCGGCCGCGTCGAAGGAGGCCCGGACCACACCGTTGTCCAGCACCCAGCCGGATCCGTCGGCCACCGCCGCCGTCGCGGCCGGTACGGCGCCCGGGGCCGCGCCCAGCGCCGGGACGCCCACTGCCGCGACCGGGGCGGCGTTGAACACGACCGGCGTCTCGCCCGCGCCGGCCAGGGCCCGCTGCGCCCCCTCGATCAGCGGCTCCAGGGCGGCGGCGACGGCCGCGTAGTTGCGCTCCGCGTCCTGGTAGACCCAGGCGATCGAGGAACCCGGCAGGATGTCGTGGAACTGCTGGAGCAGCACCGTCCGCCACGCCGCGTCGAGTTCCTCGTACGGGTACCTGCCGAGTCCGCGCCAGGCGGCGGTGGCCTGCCACAGCTCCGCCTCCCGCAGCAGGTGTTCGCCGCGCCGGTTGCCCTGCTTGGTCCGCGCCTGTGAGGTGTAGGTGCCGCGGTGCAGTTCGAGGTACATCTCCCCGGACCAGGTGCCCGGCGCCGGGTGCGACGCCTTCGCGAGGTCGAAGAAGTGACGCGGCGTGCCCACCTCGACCGCCGGTGAACCCTCCAGGGACCGGGTGCGGGCGGCGGCCTCCATCATCTCCCTGGTGGGGCCGCCGCCGCCGTCGCCGAACCCGAACGGCAGCAGCGAGACGTTGGAGAGGCCCTTCTCGGCGTACTGCCGCTGCGCGCGGGCCAGGTCGGCGCCCGACAGGTCGGAGTTGTAGGTGTCGGCGGGCGGGAAGTGGGTGAAGATCCGGGTGCCGTCGATGCCCTCCCACCAGAAGGTGTGGTGCGGCATCCGGTTGGTGTCGTTCCAGGAGATCTTCTGGGTGAGGAACGAGTTGGCGCCGGCCGCGCGGGCGATCTGGGGCAGCGCGGCCGTGTAGCCGAACGAGTCCGGCAGCCACACCTCGTCCGGCTCGAAGCCGAACTCGCGCAGGAAGAAGCCCTTGCCGTGCACGAACTGCCGGACCAGCGCCTCGCCGCCGGGCAGATTGGTGTCCGACTCCACCCACATGCCGCCGGCCGGCACGAACCGGCCCTCGGCGACCCGTTGCCGGATGCGCTCGAACAGCTCCGGGTAGTGCTCCTTGACCCAGGCGTACTGCTGGGCGCTGGAGCAGGCGAAGACGAAGTCCGGGTACTCGTCCATCAGGGCCAGCACGTTGGAGAAGGTCCGGGCGCACTTGCGGATCGTCTCCCGGGTCGGCCACAGCCAGGCCGAGTCGATGTGCGCGTGGCCCACCGCGACCACCCGGTGCGCGCTCGGGCAGGCGGGCGAGGACAGGACGTCCGCGAGCGCCGCCCGGCCCGCGGCGGCGGTGCCGGCCACCCGGTCGGGGTCCACGGCGTCGCACATCCGCTCCAGGGCGCGCAGGACCTCGGCGCGGCGCGGCAGCGACCGCTCCAGCTCGCCCAGCAGACCGGTCAGCGTCCAGCAGTCCCGCAGCAGCGCGTCGACCGTCAGGTCGCGCTCGACCAGGTCGGCCCTGCGCAGGGCGTAGATCGGCTCGGTGCCCGCGGTCCTCTTGTCGCCGAGCGGGGTGGGCAGATAGAAGTGGTGCCCGCCGACATCGGGGTTGGCGGCGGCCTCGACGTACAGGTCGACCGGGCCGGGGCCGACGGGGACGGCCGCGTTGAGCGGTTCGACGCCCTTCACGACGGTGCCGTCCGGGCGGTACACGAGCCCCTCGGCCTGGAAACCGGGCTGGCGGGCCGAGAAGCCGAGGTCGACGACGAGTTCCAGGGCCACCTCCGGCCCGCCCCACCCCTCGGGGATCTCCCCGGTGACGCGGAACCACGTCGTGCCCCACGGCCTGCTCCACGGCGTGCCGGGCGCGACCGGGGTGAACTCCTGCCGCACCGCCTCGGCGAACGGCACCGGCTCGTCCGGCACCTCCCACGCCGTCACGTCCAGCGCGCGGTGCCGGCGCTCCGCGGCGGGCGCGAGGCGCTCCCGTACGAAGCGCTCGACGCGCTTCTCGATCTGGGCGGTGGTGTCGTGCATGGGTCCTCCCGACGGGCTCGGCGGTCTGCTGGTCGGCTGTGCGGTGGACATCAGGCATGAGGCGGTGTCAGCCCGCCCAACGAGCCGCCCACCCGGTGAGTTTCCCGCGCGTGCGGCCGAACCGCTCCGGGTGCGGAGCGGACCGGCCGCGCCGCTCGCCGGAGTCCTGCCGGCGGCCGTGGTGCGCCGACCGCCCGCTGCCGCCCCGCCGAGCCGGGCCGGGACCCCGGATCACACCGCCACCGCCCGCACCGCCGGTACCCGCAGCACCCGGCGGGCCGTCCCCACACCGGTGCCCAGCGTCACCGCCGCCGCGACCGCCGTCATCGCGAGCCAGGTGCCCCAGAACGCGTCCGGCAGCACCGCGTCGGTGCGGACCACGGTGAACGGCACGATCCCGGCCAGCGCGGCCACCGTGCCGAACAGCACCCCCGTCACCGTGAGCAGCACGCCCTCCACCGCGACCGTGCCCAGCACCTGTCCCGGCGTCGCGCCCGCCAGCCGCTGCCGCCCGAACTCGCCGGAACGGGCGGCGGTCGCCGCGTACAGCGAGTTGACCAGCAGCACGCAGACGAACACCGCGATGATGCCGACCACCGTGAAGTTGAGCGTCTCCAGGTTCTTGGCGTCGACCGACTTCACCCGGCCCGACGCCGCCACCGCGTCGCTCTCCACCGCCTGGATGGTGAGCGTCGCCGTGGCCACCGCCATGAACAGGATCAGCGACATCAGGATGCCGCCCAGCCGGCCGGCCCGCTGCCGCAGATTGCGCACCGCGAGCCAGCCGCTCGCCCCGCCCAGCGGCAGCCACCCCACCGCCGCCGTCAGCAGCCGCGCCGCCAGCAGCGCGAAACCGACCGACAGCAGGATCGCCCCGTACGCGGCCGGTGCCATCAGCGCCTCGTCCGTCGCGGCGAACCCGAACGTCGAGCAGGCGCACACGGCCCCCGCGACCAGCGCCGCGTACGCCGGCAGGCGCCGCGCGGCCCGCCGCCCGCCCGGCCGGG
>NZ_JBFAAP010000057.1:0-46412 GCF_040639815.1 Streptomyces sp. NPDC023723 | reverse complement strand
CGCCCCGCCGGCCGGCCCCCGCGCCCCCGCCGCCCGCCGGACGGCTGCTGGTGCTCAGCGCCGCGATGGGCGCCGGCCACGACACGGTCGCCGCCGAACTGGTGCGCCGCGCCCGCGCCCGCGGCGGCGACGCCGTGGTCGTCGATGTGCTCACCCTGCTGCCGTACGGCCTCGGTGCCGGGCTGCGGCACTTCTACCGCGGCTCGGTACGGCACTTCCCCTGGGCCTACGCCGCCCTGTACCGGCTGTTCCTGCGTCCCGGCCCCGGCCGCCGCCCCAGCGGCACCCCGCTGGCCCGGCTGGCCGGCGACCGGCTGAGCGAACTCGCCGAGCGGACCGCGGCCGACGTCGTGGTCCCCGTCTTCCACCTGGGCGCCCAGTTGACCGGCCATCTCCGGGCCCGGGGCCGCTTGGCCGTACCCAGCGCCGTGCTGGTGATCGACTTCGTGCCGCACCGGCAGTGGCTGCACCCGGGCAACGACCACTACCTGTGTCTCACCGACGCGTCCGCCCGCGCGGCCCACCGGAGCACCGGGGTGCCCGCCCGGGCCTGCGGTCCCGTCGTGGACCCGGCGTTCCGGGCCGACGCCCCGCCGGGCGACGACTGGCGGCGGCTGTTCGCCCGGCACGGCCCCGGCCGCACCCCGGTGGTGCTGGCCTCCGGCGCCTGGGGCGTCGCCTCGCACCTGGACACCACCGCCCGGCTGCTGGCCGGGCACGGCTTCCTGCCGGTGGTGCTGTGCGGTACCGACGAGCGGCTGCGCCGCCGGCTGTCCGGCGTCCCGGGCACCCTCGCCCTCGGCTGGGTGACGGACATGCCCGGTCTGCTGCGTACGGCCCGCGCCCTGGTCGACAACGCGGCCGGCCAGACCGCCGTACAGGCGCTCGCGGCCGGACTGCCGGTCGTCGGCCACCGGCCGATCCCCGGCCACGGCGCCGACGGCGTCCGCGCCATGGCCGCGCTGGGCGTCTCGGAGGCCGCCGCGGACGACGCGGAGCTGCTGGCGGCGCTGCGCCGGCTCACCCCCGACGGCCCCGCCCGCCGGACCCGCGCCGCCGCCGGACAGGCCCTCTTCAGAGCCGATCCCGTCGACCTGGCACTCGGCCTGGCATTCGACCCGGCACTCGGCCTGGCGTTCGATTCGGCCCCCGGTCCGGCCCGGGCGGCGCGCCGGC
This sequence comes from Streptomyces sp. NPDC023723, assembly GCF_040639815.1. NCBI lineage: Bacteria > Bacillati > Actinomycetota > Actinomycetes > Kitasatosporales > Streptomycetaceae > Streptomyces > Streptomyces sp. NPDC023723. The sequence continues at coordinate 45,236 of NZ_JBFAAP010000057.1, read as the reverse complement.
GCGGATGAGTGCCGCGGCGCCGGTTACTCCGTCCGGGGGGCGGGCACCCGTGCGGAAGATCGAGCCGAGGAGGCACGTCGTGAGGGTGGACGAGTTCTTGACCCAGGTCCGCGACCGCGGGGAGTACCACAGCCAGGAGGAGGCCGAACAGGTCACCGAAGCGGTCCTCTGGGTCCTCGCCTCCCGGATCGTGCCCGAGGAGGCGGGTGAGCTGGCCGCGCAGCTGCCCGCCCCGCTGGACGAACCGCTGCGCCTGGAACGGGGACGCCCCGAGTCGTTCGACCGGGCGGAGTTCCTGCGGCGGGTGGCGCAGCAGACCGGCGCGCGCCCGCGCACCGCGGAGTGGGATTCCAGCGCCGTCCTGTCCACGGTGGCCGACACGGTGTCCGCGGGCCAGGTGGGCCAGCTCCTGGACCAACTGCCGCCGGACTGGGCGGACCTGTTCGGCAGCACCGGCGAGACGGCCACAAGGAGGCACGGATGACGGACGGCGAGCGGGTCTACGGCGACGAGGAGGGCACGCCCCTCGGCGGGTACGCGGTTCTCGCGGCCACCTTCGCGACCGGCGTGGGCGTGTTCGCGTGGACGGCGCACCGGCGCGGGGTGCGGCTGCCCGACGGGGTGCCGCCCTGGGACCTGGCGCTGCTGGGCACGGCCACCTTCAAGGCGTCCCGCCTGCTCACCAAGGACAAGGTGACCAGCTTCCTGAGGGCGCCCTTCACCCGGCGTGAGGCCGACAGCCACGGCTCCGAGGTCAACGACGCGCCGCGCGGCGCCGGGCTGCGCCGTGCCGTCGGCGACCTCGTCTCCTGCCCGTTCTGCACCTCCGCCTGGGTGGCCGGCGGGCTGGTCGCCTCGTACGCCTGGACGCCCCGGGCCGCCCGCCTGGTGTGCGCGGGCCTCAGTGCCGTCGCGCTGTCCGACTGGCTGCAGTACGCGTGGAGCCGTACGGAGCAGAAGGCGGCGGGCTGAGCCGCCCCCGGATCAGGACCGCTCGGCGCGCTCGGCGTGCAGCTTCTTCACCCGGGCCTCCTCCTTGCGGACCTCGGCCTGCACGGCGCGCTCCCGCTGGAGCCACTCGGGGTCCTGCTGCTTGAGCGCCTCGATCTGCTCGGTGGTGAGCGCCTCGTCGACCCCGCCGCGGCGCAGTCCGGCGATGGAGACGCCCAGCTTGGCGGCGACCACCGGCCGCGGGTGCGGGCCGTCGCGCCGCAGGTCGCGCAGCCACTGCGGCGGATCGGCCTGGAGCGCGTTCAGCTCGGCGCGGGAGACGGTGCCCTCCTGGAACTCGGTGGGCGTGGCGTCGAGGTACACACCCAGCTTCTTCGCCGCGGTGGCGGGCTTCAACGTCTGGGTGTTCTGGTGCTCGGTCATGGCGTCCAGGGTATCGATCAGCCGACCGACCGCCGACCACACCGTGAACGGTAGGCCGGGACGGTACCTCGGGCGGGGCGGGGCTGGGCGCGGCTCCGCCCGCGTCCACGGACCCGGCCCGCGCGCCGGCCGGCCGGCCCGCCCGAGGCGAACCGGGGGCGGGCCGCTCCCGCTCCGTGGCCCGCTCCCGCACACACCCCCGCGCCCGTGAGCTGCTACGTCCCCCGCCTGGTGACCCGGCCGGTAACCTGACCCGGTGACAGCCTCGCCAGCCCCCGCCCCGTTCCGCCTCGCCTACGTCCCCGGGGTGATGCCCGGCAAGTGGGTGCGCATCTGGGGCGAGCGGCGGCCGGACGTTCCGCTGTCCCTGGCCCAGCTGGGCGCCGCCGAGGCGGCCGGCGCGCTGCTGGCCGGCGACGCCGACGCGGGCCTGGTGCGGCTGCCCGTGGACCGCGACGTCCTCAGCGCCATCCCGCTCTACACCGAGACGACGGTCGTGGTGGTGCCCAAGGACCACCTGGTCACGGCCGCCGACGAGGTGACCGCGGCCGATCTCGCCGACGAGATCGTGTTCCACCCCCTGGACGACGTGCTGGCCTGGGAGACGCTGCCGGGCCGGCCCGCCCTGGACCGCCCCGCCACCACGGCCGACGCCGTCGAACTGGTGGCGGCCGGGGTGGGCGTGCTCGTCGTGCCGCTGTCGCTGGCCCGCCTGCACCACCGCAAGGACCTCACGCACCGCCCGGTCACCGACGCCCCGCAGTCCGCGGTGGCGCTGTCCTGGCCCCAGGACGCGCACACGGACCTGGTGGAGGACTTCATCGGCATCGTCCGCGGCCGGACCGTGAACAGCACCCGGGGCCGCGCGCAGGCCGCGCCGCAGCCGCGCAAGCCCGACCCGAAGAAGAAGACCGAGCGCGGCGGCGGCCACCGCACCTCCGGCGCGGGAAAGCAGGCCGGGGCGAAGAGCGGCGCCCGGCGCGGCAAGCCCCGCCGCCGTTCCTAGGCCGGCCTTCCGGCAGCGGCTCAGCCGGCACTGGCACTCGGCGTCGGTGAGGTGGTGTTCACCTCCAGTCCCGGCGGCTCGGTGAGCGACACCACCGGTTCCCCCGGCTGCGGGGCCGGCGGCGTCACCTGGGCCGCGGGCAGTTGCGGCGGGGCGGTCTGCTGGAGGTTGGCCTGGTCGAAGTTGACCAGCCCGGTCTTCTCCAGGACGGTGATGTGGTCCAGGACGGTGTCGTTGGCCTGGTCGGCCAGCTGACGCACGAGACTGTTCTCGGTGTTGGCGCGGATCTTGGCGATGGCCGGGAAGATCTGCCCGTGGGTCACCCGCATGATGTTGACCGCCGTGGTGTCGAACTGCTTGCCCGTCGTGCCCTCCACGGTCGCCACGAACTGCTGCTGCTGCGGCGAGGCCCGATTCGGCAGCACGATGCCCAGCTCCGGCGCGATCTTGCGGCAGGTGGCGTCGAGCCGGGCGTGGCCCACCACCAGATGCTCGCCGGCCTCCCGCATCTCCGGTGTCGTCCCCCGCTCCATGGCCAGCAGCCCCAACGGGTGCTCCCACAGCCCCGCGGCCCGCACCTTGACCACGAAGTCCCGGTCCGCCTCGGTCAGCGGACCGTACCGGGTGTCGGCGATGACACGGTCCGGGCCACCGGTGGTGTTCCGCACCCCGAGCATGGTCGGGTAGGCGAGCGCGGTGAGGGTGAGGAGCAGGGCACCGATCACGAAGGCGGTGCCCGCGGTGGCGCGCGTGACGCGCATCGTTCCTCCTGGGTCGGGCGGGCTCGGACACCAGGAGATACGCACGCGCGCCGCGAATCAGTCACCGTCCCGGGCAAAACCTCGCCCGGCCGGGCGTCACTGCCCCCGGCGGGCCCGGCCGACCGACTCCACCAGCGGCAGCAGCCGGTGCGGGACGCGTTCGCGCAGCGCCACCTCGGAGCGGGTGCGGACCACGCCGGGGAGGCTGATCAGCTTCTGGACGACGTCCTCCAGATGGGCGTTGTCCCGGGCCACCACCCGGGTCAGCAGGTCCCCGCCGCCGGTGATCGAGAACGCCTCGACGATCTCGGGGACCTGCGCGAGCGCGTCCCCCACCTCGTCCAGGTGGCCCTGCGTCACCTCGATGTGCACGAAGGCCAGCACCGGATGCCCGAGCGCGGCGGGGGAGAGGACCGGGCCGGTCCCGGTGATCACGCCGTCCCGCTCCAGCCGGTCCAGCCGCGCCTGCACCGTGCCCCGGGCGACGCCGAGCAGGCGGGCGTACTCGCGGACGCTGGTGCGCGGCTGTTCCAGCAGCAGCCGCAGGATGCGGGTGTCCAGCTCGTCCACGGCCATGACGTCCTCCGCTCGCCCGTTGCCGGTCCGCTGGGCCGATGGCCGGCCCCTGGACATCGTAATGCCCTCCGCACTGGACCATTGGCCCAGTGAATGAGTGAACACTTGAGCCAGCGGCGCACAGGATGCTGCTATAGACGGGTCGATGGCGCTGCGGAGGACCCCGCGGCGCTTTTTTGGTGTCCGCGCGGGCGTTTCGGTGTCCGCGCGAGCGTTCTGGTGTCCGCGCGAGCGTTTCCGGCGTCTGCGCGAGCGGTGATCCGAAGGGGGAGGCGAGTGCTGCTGAAGGGCATGAAGAGGATGTTCGTCGCGCCGGACCCGGGGCGGGTGCGGCTGCGCTTCGCGGCCCGGGCCGTGCTCGGCATCGGCGCGGCCGTCGCGCTGTGCGGGCTCGCCGGCCAACCGCTGGCCGGCGCGGTCGCGGGCGGGCTCGCCGCGCTGCTCGCGCTGTTCACCGTCACCGACGCCACCGTGCGCGGCCAGGCGGTCAGCACCGCGCTGCTGCCGGTCGCCGGCCTGCCGGTGCTCGCCGTCGCGGCCGTCCTGCACGACCAGCCGGTCGCCCGGGACCTCGCCTTCCTCGCCGTCACCGGCGTGGGCGTGTACGCCCGGCGCTGGGGCCCGCGCGGCCACAGCCTCGGCGTCTTCGCCTTCATGACCTATTTCGTGGCCCAGTTCCTGCACACCACCCCGGACCGGCTGCCCGGCCTGTACGCCGCGGTCCTGCTGTCCGTGGCCACCGCGGGGGCGGTCCGCTTCGGGCTGTGGTGCTACGAGCGCCACCTCCCGGCGCCCGTGGTGCCCGCCCCGCCCGGCGGCCGGGGGCTCGCCCGCGTCACCACCCGCCAGGCCGTCCAGGCGACGGCCGGCGCGGGCTTCGCGCTGGTCGCCGGGCACCTGGTGTCCGGCGACCGCTGGTACTGGGCGGTGGGCGCCACCTGGTGGGTCTTCGTCAACACCAGCTCGCGCGGCGAGACCCTGGTGCGCGGCTTCCGCCGGGTGGCCGGCACGGTGCTCGGCGTCGGCCTCGGCCTGCTGGTCGCCGTCCCGGTGGCCGGGGCGGCCCTGCCCAGCGCCGTCCTCGCCGTCGCCTGCGTCTTCGGCGTCTTCTACTCGGCCGCCGTGTCGTACACCTGGATGATGCTCTGCGTCACCCTTCTCGCCGAGCTGCTCTACGGGCTGCTCGGCGTGCTCACCCCCGCCCTGCTCGCCCTGCGCCTGGCCGAGACCGCCGTGGGAGCGCTCGGCGCGGCGCTCGCGGTGCTCCTCGTGCTGCCGGTCACCACCCACGCCGTCACCGACGGCTGGATCCAGCGGGCGCTGCGCTGCGTGCACGGCTGCACCTCCGAAGCGGCCGCCCGGATCGCGGGCGACCCGGGCGCCGACCCGACGCCGCGGGTGGCCGAACTGGAGCGGCTGCTCGGCCGGGTCCGGCTGTCGGTGGCCCCGCTGACGCACCCGCTGAACCCGCTGCGCGCCCGCAAGCGGCGCGCCCGCCGGGTACTCGCGCTGCTCGACGACTGCGCCCGCGAGATCCACGGCCTGGTGGCCGTCGCCGCCGACCCGGAGGCCTCGCACGACGCCCGGCTGCCCGCCGCGTGCGGCCGGGTGGCGGCCGCTGTCGAGGCGCTCACCGGCGGCGGCGCCGTCCCGGCGCGGACGGGGCGGACGGAGCGGGCGGGGCGGACGGAGCGTACGGGGCGGGCGGGCGCGGTGGAGCCGGTCCTGGTCCATCTGCACGGCCTGGAGCACGCGCTGGCCGAACTCGCCGGGCCGCTGCGCGGTCCGGTACCGCTCGGCCTGGACCGGGCGGCCTGACCGACTGCCGCAACCCTCCTGGTCCACCTTGGTCCACTTGGTCTGGACCGGAGGCGCCCGCTGCTACCGTCGCCCGAAGGACGGCAGGGTCGGCAGGGTCGGCAGGGACGAGAGGGGACAGCGGTGGCAGAGGGCACGGGCCGGCAGCGGCGGGCGTACATCGGGTCGTTCACGGCGGCCGGCGGCCCCGGCATCGTCACCGCGGCCGTCGATCCGGACAACGGCGCGCTGACCGCCCTGGGTGCCGTGAACGCCCTGCCCGACCCCTCCTACCTGGCGCTGTCGCCCGCCGGGGACACGCTGTACGCCGTCAGCGAGACCGCCGACGGCGCGGTGGCCGCCTACCGGGTGACCCCGGACGGACCCGTACCGGCCGGGCCGCGGGTGTCCGTCGACGGCAGCGGACCCACCCACCTCAGCCTGTACCGCGGACATGTGCTGACCGCCAACTACGGCTCCGGCAGCGTCACCGCCGTCCCCGTCCGGCCGGACGGCACCCTCGCCCGCGCCGCCTCCGGCGTGCTCCGGCACACCGGTTCCGGCCCGCAGGCGCCGCGCCAGCAGGGCCCGCACGCCCACCAGATCCAGCCCGACCCCAGCGGCCGCTGGGCGGTCAGCGTGGACCTCGGCACCGACTCGGTACGTGTGTGCACCCTCCGGGACGGGACTCCCGCCGTGCACCGGGAGTCCGCCCTGCGTCCTGGCTCCGGGCCCCGGCATCTCGCCTTCCACCCGGACGGCGCCCGCGCCTACGTGGTCAACGAACTCGCGCCGACCGTCACCGTCTGCCGCTGGGACGCCGAGGGGGGAACGCTGCGCCCGCTCACCGAGGTCCCGGTACTGCCCGGCGCCCCGGCCGGCGACGTCCACCCGTCCGGCGTGGTGGTCTCCTCCGACGGCCGGTTCGTGTGGACCGCGACCCGCGGCGCGGACCTCCTGACGGTGTTCGCCGTCGAGGGCGAGACGCTGCGCCCGGCCGGCACGGTGCCCTCCGGGGGTCACTGGCCGCGGGCGCTCGCCGAGGCCGACGGCTTCCTCTACGCGGCCAACGAGCGCTCCGGGAACGTGACCTGGTTCGCGGTGGACGAAGCCACCGGCCTGCCCCGCCGGGCCGGCGCGATCCCGGTCCCGGCGGCCTCCTGCGTGGTCTTCGGGTAGCCGCCGATACGGGCACGGGCACGGGCGCGGGTACGACGAAGGCCCGCTCGCCGGTCCGGCCGAACCGGCGAGCGGGCCCTCACCTGTCAACGGGCCGTCATCGGGCCGTCAGCGAACCGGCGTCCCCTGCGGCTGCGGCGGCGTGATCCCCAGCGCCGTCGTGTACTTGGCCAGCGCCAGCTTGCCGATGGCCGGGTACGGGCCGAGCGGCTCGGCCACCGAGCAGCCGGCCTCCCGGGCCGCCGCCGCCAGCAGCGTCGCCTCGATCTCCGGACCGATCAGGTAGGGCGCCAGCGCCAGCTGCTGGGAGCCGGAGCCCCGCAGCTGCTCGGCCACGGACGCGATCGAGCCCTCCTGGTCCAGCGCCGCCGCCATCACCGGCACGGCGAGCCGCGCGGCGAGCAGCATGCCGGTGATCCCGGCCGCCTGCACGGCCTCGTCGCCGCCCACCGACGCCAGCACGATGCCGTCCGCCGCGGTCGCCACGGTGAACAGCCGGGCCCGGTCGGCGCGGGCCAGCCCGGCCTCCGAGAGCCGCACGTGCAGTGCCTCGGCCAGCAGCGGGTGCGGACCCAGTACGTCCGTCAGCTCGGCCGCCACCCGGCTGTCCATCACGGCCTGCCGGACCCGGCGCAGCAGCGCGCTGTCCGGCCCGGCGAGCAGCGGTACGACGACGGCGACCGGACCGTCGGGCTCCTTGACCTCGACCCCGGCGGCGACCGCCTGCTCGTAACGGGCGGTGCGCTCGTCGGCCGCGTGGGCCAGCACGGCGGCCAGCGACGGGAACTCCTCCTGGTCCCCGTCCAGGTACCCGATCCGGGCGTCCAGGCCGGGCAGCTCGGAGCGGGCGATGCTCACGACCTCCTCGGCCAGGCTCCGCGTGGCACGGCTCGGCGTGCCCGGCACGGCGAGGACGAGCGCGGGCGCGCCCTCGGGAGCCACCAGCGGCTCGGGTCGGCGGTGGCGCCCCGGCTGGCGGGGGCGCGGCATTCGTACTGGCAGGCCGGACGCGGGCCCAGTGGGGGAGCTCATGGCGCCGCATGTTACTGGCTTCCTGGGTCCCCCTGTTCGGGGAGGGGCCAGGTGAGCGGTATCCGTCCGGTTTTGTCTGAAGAGTGATGTACGGATCGGACGACATCGGCACGTTTCCCCTCCCCGGAAGACCGGACTCAGCCACCCCCGGAAGTGGTCACCCACAGCATTCCCGGGGCGGCCGGCAGGGCCGGCGAACCGTCCGCCAGGCCGGTCGCGATCCGCACCGCGCCGTCCAGCGGATCGCCCTCGGCCGGCACCCGCCGCACCCCGGGCAGCCGGCGCGCCAACTCCTCCTCCAGCGGCCCGGTGAGGGCGTCGCCGAGCCGCAGCAGCCCGCCGGTGACGGCGACCCGGGCGCCCGGGTCGTCCGGCACGACCGCGGCGGCGGAGTCGGCGAGATGCCGGGCGGCGGCCCGCAGAATGCCCACGGCCACCGGGTCACCACCCGTACCGCTGTTCGTGCCGCCGTCCGCAGCGCCATCCGCAGCGCCATCCGCAGCGCCGCCCGCAGCGCTGTCCGTATCGCCCGCCGCGCACGAGGCGACGTCCGGCGCGAAGGAGGCGAGGACGGCGGCCCGGTCGGTACGCGGGTACAGGGCGCCGGGCAGGCCCGGCACCGGCCCGAAGCGCTTCGTCGCGCGGGCCAGCAGTGGCGCGGAGCCGCCGGCCCGCCCGTCGTACGCCCGCAGCGCGGCCTCCAGCCCCGCCCGCCCGATCCACGCGCCGCTCCCGCAGTCCCCGAGCAGATGCCCCCAGCCGTCCGCGCGGCGCCAGTGGAGCAGATCCGTGCCGACGGCGATCACGCCCGTCCCCGCGGCGACCACCGCACCGGGCCGGCGGCCGAGTGCCCCGGCGTAGGCGGTGACGGCGTCGGCGGCCAGTGCCACCGTCCGCACCCCCAGCTCCCGGGCCAGGGCGCCGGGCAGTTCGGCCCGCAGGGCGTCCCCGAGGGTGGCGAGCCCCGCCGCCCCGACCGCGGCGACGGTGATCCGGTCCACCCCGGCCGCGGCGGCCGCCGCCCGTGCCAGCGGCCCCAGTTGGGCCATCAGATGCCCGGGATCGAGGCCCCGCGCGCCGGTCCGCACCGGCTCCCGGGAGATGCGCAGCACCGGCGCGCCGCCGCCGCGCGCCCCGACGGCGACCCGCAGCCCCGAGCCGCCGGAGTCCACCGCGAGATGTCCGTCCGTCACGGCGGTGAAGGTTACCGTCGAAAACGCCCCGCGTAGGCCAGTAGAGTGACTGTCCGTGGCACCACGACCCCTCCATGAACTTGTCGAGCCCGGCTGGGCGAAGGCCCTGGAACCGGTGGCCGAACGCGTCGCCGCGATGGGCGGCTTCCTCCGGTCCGAACTCGCGGCCGGCCGCACCTATCTGCCGGCCGGTCCGAACGTCCTGCGCGCGTTCCAGCAGCCCTTCGACGACGTACGCGTGCTGATCGTCGGCCAGGACCCCTACCCCACCCCCGGGATGGCCATCGGCCTGAGCTTCGCGGTGGCCCCCGAGGTGCGCCGGCTGCCCGGCAGCCTGCTCAACATCTTCCAGGAGCTGGGGAGCGACCTGGGCCTGCCCCAGCCGTCCAACGGCGACCTCACCCCGTGGACCCGGCAGGGCGTGCTGCTGCTGAACCGGGCGCTGACGACCCGGCCGAACAGCCCCGGCTCGCACCGCGACAAGGGCTGGGAGGAGGTCACCGAACAGGCGATCCGCGCCCTCGCCGAGCGCGGCCGGCCGCTGGTCTCGATCCTGTGGGGGCGCGACGCCCGCAACCTGCGCCCGCACCTGGACCGCTACCCGGTGATCGAGTCCGCGCACCCGTCCCCGCGCTCCGCCGACCGCGGCTTCTTCGGCTCCCGCCCGTTCAGCCGGGCCAACGACTTCCTCGCCCGGCAGGAAGCGGCGCCGGTGGACTGGCGGCTGCCGTAGGGACGTTCACCCCTCGTCGGCGTCCAGCGCGGTCAGCCGCTCGGAGACGTCGGTGACCAGCCGCCGCAGCAGCCGCCCGAGGTCGGTCCGGTCCTGCTCCGGCCAGTGCGCGATCGCCTCGGTGAACCAGCCCATCAGCGTCGTGGTGTAGCGGTCGGTGGCCGCCGCGCCCTCCTCGGTGGGCTCGATGAGACTGGCCCGCCGGTCGTGCGGATCGGCGATCCGCCGCACCAGGCCGCGCCGCTCCAGCTCCTGCACCTGCCGGGTGACATGCGGCCCGACCACCTGCATGCGCTCGGCGATCTCCCCGATCCGCAGCGGCCGGTCGGCCAGGTGCACGGAGAGCAGGACCGTCATCGCCGGCCGGTCCAGGGCGAGCCCCGCGCTGTCCATGGCGCGCTCGGTCAGCCGCCCGCGATTGATCGCGTTGCTCAGCTGGGCCAGGTGCGGGAGGACCTCCCGTACGTCGTCCATGCCCTCCATGCTCCCACTCACTTGCATACCTAACTCAGGTATCTATATAGTCCCGAAAGAAGGATAACTAAGGTACGCATCTTTCCGATGCGACGCACGCGAAGGGTATGTCATGACCCGCTCCGTTCTCGTCTCAGGTGCCAGCATCGCGGGCCCCGCCCTGGCCTACTGGCTCGACCGCCACGGCTTCGACGTCACCGTCGTGGAGAAGGCGCCCGCCGTCCGCGGCGGCGGCTACGCCATCGACATCCGCGGCACCGCGCTCGGCGTCGTCGAGCGGATGGGCCTGCTGCCCGAACTGCGCCGGGCGCACGTGGACACCCGCCGGATCACCTTCCTCGACACCGAGGGAGCGCCGATCGCCGCGCTGGAGACCGACGTCGTCGTCGGGTCCGACGCGCGGCACGACCTGGAAGTACGCCGCGGCGACCTGGCCGCGGGCCTGTACCGGCTCACCCGCGACCCGGTGGAGTACCTCTTCGACGACTCCATCGCCACCCTCGACGACCGGGGCGACCATGTCGACGTCACCTTCCGCGGCGGCGCCCGGCGCCGGTTCGACCTGGTGATCGGCGCCGACGGACTGCACTCGCACACCCGCGGCCTGGTCTTCGGTCCGGAACAGCCCTTCCATCGCTACCTCGGCCGCGCCTTCGCCGGCTTCACCCTGCCCAACGACTTCGCTCTGGAGCGCGAGGCGGTCGTCTGGAACGTCCCCGACCGGGGCGCCGCGCTGTACGCCTACGAACCGGGCGAGCGGATCCACGGCTTCCTCTTCTTCGGGCGGGCCGAGCCCCCGTTCGACGCGTTCCGCGACCCGCGGGCGCAGCGCGACCTGGTCGCCGCCACCTTCCCGGACCGGCGGTGGGAGATCCCCCGGCTGGTGGCCGCCCTGCGCGAGGCGGACGACCTGTTCTTCGACATAGTCAGCCAGATCCACCTGCCCACCTGGTCCAAGGGCCGGGTCGCGCTGGCCGGCGACGCGGCGCACGCCCCGTCCTTCCTGTCCGGCCAGGGCTCCAGCCTCTCCCTGGTGGGCGCCTACGTGCTGGCCGGGGAACTGGCCACGCACGCCGACCACACCGCGGCGTTCAGCGCCTACGAGAAGACCCTGCGCGAGTTCGTCACCCTGAACCAGGCCCTCGCCGGCACCGGCGGCACCGTGGTCACCCCGCGCACCCAGCAGGAGCTGGACGCCCGCGACCGCGCCCTGCGCGACCGGACCGCCCTGCCCTCGGAGGAACGGGGCCGCGCCGCCTACAACGCGCTGGTCCTGCCGGACTACGACCGCACTTGACGGTCCGTCATACAGCTCGCTCAACGCGTTGGTCCTACCGAAGTGCGAGCTGACCTGATGCATCGTCAGTCGGATCGCCCAAGGCACGAGTCCCGCCGAAGTGCGAGCAGCGCTGCCACACCGTCAGGCGGCCTGCGTCACCCGGTCCCACACCCAGTAGCAGCTGACCAGCACGATCGGTGCGGTCAGTGCGGGCAGCGCCCAGCGGTGCGCGGGGACCCGGCGCAGCAGCGCCAGCAGCGGGAAGACCACCGCGATGATGCCCAGTTGCACCACCTCGATGCCGACGTTGAAGCTGAGCAGGGACAGCAGCAGCTCCCAGGACCAGCTCTCGTCGATGCCGAGGGAACCGGCGAACCCGAGCCCGTGCACCAGGCCGAAGACGAAGACGGTGGGCAGCCGCCAGCGGGCGTTGCGGTCGCGGTCGCGCAGCAGGACGTTGGCGAGGGCGACGACCGCGATGGACGCGGCGATCACCGGTTCCACCAGGCCCGCCGGCACGTCGACCACCCCGCACGCGGCCAGCAGGAAGGTGACGCTGTGCGCGGCGGTGAAGGTGGACGCGGTGAGCACGATGTCGCGCAGCGAGCGGGCGCCGAGCAGCAGGGACAGCAGGAAGAGGATGTGGTCCAGGCCGAACAGCAGGTGTTCGGTGCCCAGCACGAAGAAGTCCCCCACCTGGTGGGTCGTGGCGGCCGGGTCCGCGCCGGTCAGGGCGACGGCGGCCGCGGCGGGGGTGAGGACCTGGGAGCCGCGCCGGCCGCCGACGTCGTAGTGCACGATCGTCCTGGTGCTGTGGACGAAACTCTCCGCGTCCGGGAACAGCGCGCTGGTGACGGTGACCGGCTCGTCGGTGCCGGCCGGGCAGGTGTAGCCGAGGGTGACGACGGCGAAGGCGCGGCCGCCGCGGCTGCGCAGGCCCGCGTCGCCGACTGGGCGGGCGGTGCAGGCCCGCTCGCCGCGGGCGAGCCCGAAGTGGCCGGTGACATAGGCGCCGACCGCGTCGGCGTGCTTCGCCAACTGCCGCAACTGCTCGTCGCGTTCCCGGGCCTGGTACGCCTCGGCGTACAGCCAGGCCGACTTCATCAGCAGGTCGTACTCCAGGTCGAGCCTGGCCTCGGGACGGTCGGCGGTGCCGGTGATCTCCGCGTACGCGGTCGAGGTGGCGTCGTGGGCGGCGGCGGGGGTGGCGCGCGGCAGGCCGGTGAGGAGGACTGCGGCGAGCACGGTCAGCAGGAGGGCGGTGGTGGTGCGGCGCATGGCGGGCCCGGTTCCGGTGTTGGATGGTGGTGGGTGGCCCCGCCGCCCGGACCGATGCGGTCCGGGCGGCGGGGGAGCGGGGTCCGCTCCTACGGGGGTCAGTCCTGGTCTTCCAGGTGGCCGAACCAGTCGTAGTACGGCGATCCGGGGCCCCAGTGGCCCGGGCGCCCGTCGGCGTCCTTCGTCACGAAGACGCTCGGCGGCGAGGCGGTGACACCGCCGCCACTGGAGCGGGCCGTGACGAACCACGCGTGGGTGCTGCCGGGCTTCAGGTCCGCCCAGGTCACCGAGGCGACCTCGCCCGACTTCACCTTGGCCCTGCCGATCACACCGACCGGGTCGTACAGCGCGACCGAGTCGGTCCGGAAGGTCGTCTCGCGGGACTGGAGGTCGATCGGCAGCACCATGTTGTCCTCGGTGCCGTCGTACCGGTGGTCGGTGTCGTACTCGGTGGCACCGAACTCGTCGAGCAGCGGCGAGTAGGTGTCGACGGTCAGCTCGGAGCGGTCCACGTCGAACTGGAGCATCCGGAAGAAGCTCGCGCCGAACTGGAGCTGGTCGTCCGGCTGGTAGCCGCCCGCCTCGGTGAGCCCGAGCCGGTCCGCGGAGACCGTGTAGAACTGGTAGTCCGCGAGCAGCTCGACCACGTCATGGCCGACCTGGCCGACCTGCGGCTTCACATTGGTGCCCACGCCGTGCTCGTGGCCGGCCAGGATCAGGAACACGTTCGGGTTGTCCTGGACCACCGTCTTGTACAGCATCGAACCGTCGGGCGCGGAGAACGGGGCGCCGCGGCCGTCGGGGCTGGTGCTCGGCGCGAGGTAGTCGTGCGAGAGCAGGATGCCGTTGCGGTCGGAGAACCGCGCGAACACCGAGTCGGCCCACTCGGCCTCCTCGCGGGTGACGCCGTAGGACAGACCGACCACGACGAAGTCCTGGCCGCCGGCCGAGAACAGGTCGTAGTGGTTCTGGTTGTCGCCCGGCTTCCAGGGACCGCCGTAACTGGCGTGCTCCCAGCCCTTGGCGAGCGCCTGGTAGCGGTCCGGACCGTAGTACTGGTTGTAGATGGCGTCCGGGCCGTTCTCGGTGCCCGACTGGTTGTCGTGGTTGCCCGCGATCACCCCGTTGGGGATGCCCGCGTCGTCCAGGATCCGCTGCTGCTTCGAGGACAGTTCCAGCTCACCGACGACCTGCTGCTGGAGGGCCTCGGTGGTGGGCTTGCGGATGTTGTTCTCGATGATGTCGCCGGTGTGCGCGACGTACGCGATCTTCCGCTCGTCCTTGTTGGCGACGATCCAGCGGTCGACGTCCCCGTACGCCTTCTCCCACACCGCGCGCTCCGCCGCCGTCTCCTGCTCGACCGCGCCCTCGGAGAGGTACTGCGTGTCGGTGTGGTGGACGATCGAGAAGTCGTACGAGTCCGGGTCGGCGAAGGAGTCCGGGTCACCGGCGTCGATGTCGTCGGCGAACGGGTCCTCGCCGGTGACCATGACGTGCACCGTGCGCCGGTCGACGTAACGGTCGTCGGCCAGTACGGCGCTCAGGACGGTGTTGCCCTCGGCGGCGCCGCGGGCGCTGCCGACCACGTCCCACTGCCGGGTGCCGGTGTTCCACACCCGCAGCGCGGCGAGCCGCTCGGGGTCGATGACCCCCTCCCAGCGCAGCACCGGATGGTCGACGCGGCCGTTCACACCGACGTCGTACCGCTGGAAGGTGACGTCGGAGGAGGCGGGCGCGTCCAGGGTGCGTCCGTCGGCCGGGGCCAGCCCCGCGGCCTTGACCTGCTTCTCGCCCTTGACCCGCAGGGTGGTCGGCACGGCGGTGGCGGTGCCCTGGTACACCTGGTCCGGGGTGAGGATGTCGGCCTCGGCGAAGGTGGCGGTCACCTCGCCGCCGTCCGGTTCGGCCACCTTCGCGGACAGCTTGACGTTCCGTCCGGCGTCGGTGCTGCCGGACGCGGGGGTCAGCCCGGCCGGTGCGTCCGGGATGCCGGCCGAGGTGAAGGCGATCTCGCGGGTACCGGTGTTGCCGAGGCCGTCGGTGGCGGTCACCGAGAGGGTGTGCTTCCCGGCCTTCAGACCGGGGCCGATCGCGTCCCCCGCCTCGACCGCCGTGCCGTCCAGCTCGATGTCCGGGCCGTCGGTGACACCGGAGAGGTCGTCCATCTGCACGCCGAGCACGACCGAGGCGGTGAGCCGCTGTCCGGCCTTCGGGGTGCTGCCGGTGACCACGGGCGCCGAGTTGTCGGTGGCCAGCACGCGGGTGGCGGCCGGGCCGGACTTCGCGGCGGCGGCCAGCGTGTGCGTGCCGTCGGGGAGCTTCGTGGTGTCCAGGTCGGTGCGCAGGCCCCTCGCGGGGCCGGTCACGAAGAACTCCAGGTCGACCTCGGCCAGCGGGTTGACGCTGGAGCCGCAGGATCCGTCGCCGAAGCCGTACGACCCCTTCACCATCCGTCCTTCGGCGCTGCCGTCGGCCGGGGTGAGGGTGAGGTCGGAGAGCACGAAGTCGTCGCGGTTGACGCCGCAGGTGCTGTCGATGCCGCCGGTGACGACGTCGAGCGTGTTCCAGCCGGGCACCAGCCACTCGTCGGGGAAGGTGAGATCGACGTGCTGGCTGACGTAGTCGCTGTCCAGCACCACCTTCTGACCGTTGACCAGGACGTGGTTCTGGTAACGCGCCTCGATCGAGTTGCTGCCCACGGTGAACCCGAGGGTGGCGGTGCCGGAGCCGAGCGTCGGCACGACCGGCACGGCCGGGGCGTCGATCGTCCAGTGCAGCTCGGCCTCGCGCAGCGCGGTCGACGACGAGCCGCAGGTGCCGTCGCCCATCGCATAGGAGGCCGCGATGTCCTCGCCGGTGACGGTGGCGCCGTCCAGGGCCAGACCGAGACCGCCGATCTCGAAGTCGTCGCGGTTGGCGCCGCAGCTCTCCTGGTAGTCACCGGTGACCACCTTGACGGTGTTGTCACCGGGCACCAGGTACCGGGCCGGCACCGGAATGGCGACCTGCTGGCCGGCCCAGCTGCCGCCCAGGTCGATCCGCTTGCCGTTGACCAGCAGATGGTTGTCGAACTTGTCGTCGATCGAGTTGGCGCCGACGGCGAAGGAGAAGGTCGCGGCACCGTTGCCCAGCCGCGGTTTCGCGGCCGGTGCCGCGCCGTCCACGGTGAGCGAGGCGACCTCGCCGTCGCCGCCGGCCGGGAAGGTGGCGAACACCGGCTGCTCGCCCTTGACCAGGGTGCCGTCCTTCGGGAGCAGCCGGGGGGCGCCGGCCGGGGCGTTGTTGACGGTCACCTTGTTGGTGACGGTCTTGCCCGAGGTGGTGGTCGCGGTGAGCGCGTGGTCGCCGTTGGCCAGTTCCGTGGTGTCGAGGGCGCCCTTGAGCCCGGTGGTGCCGCTCGGGTCGCCGAGCACGAAGAAGCTGAGCGACGCCTCGGTGCGCAGCGAGGTGTTGGTGCCGCAGCTGCCGTCGCCGAACGAGTAGGTGTACTCGTTATCCTCACCGTCCGCGACCTCGCCGAGCAGCGTGAGCTGGATGTCGGAGAGCACGAAGTCGTCGTGGTTCGTACCGCACGAGGTCTCCACGGCACCGGCCACGAACCGGATCGTGTTCTCGCCCTCGACCAGGTGCTCGTTCGGGATCTCGATGGTGCCGCGCTCGTTGACGAGGTCTCCGAGGGCCGCCCGGTACTCGCCGTTGACCAGGACGTGGTTGCCGTACCGGGCCTCCGTCGAGTTGGACCCGACGTCGAAACTCAGCCGCGAGACCCCGACCGTCCGCTCCGCCGCGACGGCCTTCCCGTCGACGGTGAGCCCGGTGACCGAGTCGCCCGTCAGGGTCGGGGTCGCCTCGACCTGCTGGGTGCCCTCCAGGTAACTCCCGTCGGCGGGCGTGAGGGCGGGCAGCGAGGTCGCGTCCCCGGCGGCCGGGTCCCGCCGGTCCGCGGCGTGCGGATCGGCCGGGGGACCGGCGTACGCCGCCGTCACGTTCCCGCCCACGAGGACGAGCGCGGCGAGCGCGGCACCCGCCAGACGCTGTCCGGCGGACCCGCCGCTCGGCCGTCTTCGTCGTTGTGCTGGCCGCATCGGCAGCCGTCCTTCCTGTCGCTACGAGGCGTCTTGTCGTTCAGGGCGGATCATGCGCACGTCAGATGAACGCCCATGAGCCACCTGTGAACGAGCGGGGGAAGGAATGTCAGGCAACTTTGAACACATCCGTGACAAAGTGTGGACATGTCAAGCAGAAGTCTCCTACCGTGACGGCGGAACTGAAGCCACCCCGCTCACGACCGGAGCGATTTCCGGCACGGTCCGGTCCCCACCCCCGGAGGACCAATGCACCCACGCCTGTTACCCCGGCTGCGCAGACGCGCCGTACTCCTGCTGGCCACCAGTGTCCTGACCGGCGGCCTGTACGCCGTCCCGGCCGCCGGCGCCGTCACCGCCGCCCCCGCTGACCTCCCGCCCCAGGAGCCCGGTGTCACCCTGCGCGTCTTCGACACGCAGACCCCACTGAGCGAGCTGTGCACCCTCAAGCCGGGGCAGACCCCCAACCACGACCAGCTGATGCCGACCGTCGACTGGTCCACGCAGGCCGACTTCGGCGGCTTCGCGGACAACTTCGTGACGGAGACATCCGGTTACCTGAACGTTCCGGACGAGGGCAGTTACGTCCTCCGCCTCACCAGCGACGACGGCTCCCGGCTGACCGTCGACGACACCACCGTCATCGACCACGACGGACTGCACGGCGCCGAACCGAAGGACGGCACCGTCCACCTCACCGCCGGCCCGCACCCGTTCCGCATCGACCACTTCGAACGCGACGGCGGGCAGCAGCTGCGGCTGTCCTGGCGCCCGCCCGGCGCCGCCGACTTCACCGTGGTACCGGGCGAGGCGCTGAGCACCGACGCGGGCGTGGTCCGGGTCACGGCACCGGGCCGCAAGGAGTGCGAGGCCGGCCGCGACACCCCCGGCGACGGCCTGCCGCTGACCTCGGTGCGCCCCGACCTGACCCTCACCGACCTGCGCCCCGAAGGCTTCGAGCCGCAGGTCAGCGGCATGGACTGGCTGCCCGACGGGCGCCTCGCCATCAGCACCTGGGGCGGCACCGGCAACCTGGCCGGCGAGGTCTACCTGCTGGACCACGTCACCGGGGCGACCAGTGCCGAGCAGGTCACCGTGAAGAAGGTGGCGAGCGGACTGCGCGAGCCGATGGGCATCAAGTACGTGGACGGCTCGCTGTACGTCTCGCAGAAGCACGAGCTGACCCGGCTCGTCGACGCGGACGGCGACGAGGTCACCGACGACTACCGCACCGTGGCCACCTGGCCCTACGGCGGCAACTTCCACGAGTTCGCGTTCGGCCTCCTCTACCGCGACGGCTACTTCTACGTGAACCTGTCCGTGGCCATCGACCTCGGCGGTGCCACCACCGTCCCGCAGCCCGCGCCGAACCGCGGCGCCACGTACAAGGTCAGCAAGAGGACCGGGAAGACCAGCCCGGTGGCCGGCGGACTGCGCACCCCCAACGGCATCGGCTGGGGACCCGGCGGCGACCTGTTCGCCACCGACAACCAGGGCGGCTGGCTGCCGGCCTCCAAGCTCGTCCAGATCAAGCAGGACCGCTTCTTCAACCACTACACCGAGCCCGCCGGCCCCTTCGACGCCAACCCCGCGACCGAACCGGTGCTGTGGTTCCCGCAGAACGAGATAGGCAACTCGCCCTCCACCCCGCTGTACCTGAAGAAGGGCCAGTACGCGGGCCAGATGCTGATCGGTGACGTCACCTACGGCGGCCTCCAGCGCGCCTACCTGGAGCAGGTCGAGGGCCAGTACCAGGGCGCCGTCTTCCGCTACACCCAGGGCCTGGAGGCCGGCGTCAACCGGATCACCCTCGGTCCGGACGGCGCGATCTACGCGGGCGGCCTGGGCGCCGACGGCAACTGGGGCCAGGAGGGCAAGCTCAAGTTCGGCCTCCAGAAGCTGACCCCCAACGGCGGCAACACCTTCGACGTCAAAACCATGCGCGCCGTACCCGGCGGCTTCGACCTCACCTACACCCAGCCGCTCTCCGCCGGGACCGCCGCCGAACTCACCGCGCGCTACGAGGCCGAGCAGTGGCGCTACACCCCGACCGCCGACTACGGCGGCCCCAAGATCGCCGAGGAGCGGCTCGCCGTCCGCTCGGCGACCCTCTCCGGCGACGGCCGCACCGTCCGGCTGCGGCTGGACGGCCTGAAGCCGGACCGGGTGGTGCACCTGCGCTCCCCGCGCCCCTTCGCCTCGGCGTCCGGCGAGACGCTCTGGAGCACGGAAGCCTGGTACACCCTCAACGAGATGCCCGGCAAGCAGCCGCCCGCCGCCCCCCGCTACGAGGCCGAGGAGGCCACCCTCACCGGCACGGCCGGCATCCACACCGACCACACCGGCTACTCCGGCAGCGGCTTCGTCGACCGCTACGCCACCGAGGGCAGGGTCGCCACCACCTTCGACGTGACGGTCCCGAAGCAGGGCAGCTACGACGTCGGCCTGCGCTACTCCAACGGCCCCGACCCGTTTCAGGGCACCAAGTCCCTCTCCCTGTACGCGAACGGCGAGAAGCTGCGCCAGACCCGGCTCCCCTCGACGGGCGACTGGGACACCTGGTCCACCAGGACCGAGCGGCTGACCCTGCGCGCCGGACACAACACGGTCTCCTACCGCTACGACCCCGGCGACACCGGACACGTCAACCTCGACCTGATCACCGTGCACCCCGAGGGCGCCCGCGTCGCCCTCTTCGACGGCACCGCCGCCGCGCAGGCCCAGTGGCAGCACACCGACGGGCGGCCCACCGCCTGGCCGCTGGCGGCCGAGAAGTCCATGGAGGTGTGCTGCGGCGACCTGCGCACCAAGGACGCCTACCAGGACTTCGCGCTGCACGCGGAGTTCCGGGTACCGGAACTGCCCCCGGAGGTGACCGGTCAGGACCGCGGCAACAGCGGCATCTACCTCCAGGACCGCTAC
This sequence comes from Streptomyces sp. NPDC023723, assembly GCF_040639815.1. NCBI lineage: Bacteria > Bacillati > Actinomycetota > Actinomycetes > Kitasatosporales > Streptomycetaceae > Streptomyces > Streptomyces sp. NPDC023723. The sequence continues at coordinate 25,547 of NZ_JBFAAP010000057.1, read as the reverse complement.
GAACTCCAGATCCTCGACTCCTACGGCGACACCACCCCGGCGGCCAACGAGGCCGGGGCGTTCTACGAGCAGAAGGCACCCGACGTGAACGCGGCCACCGCGCCGGGGACCTGGCAGACGTACGACATCGTCTTCCGGGCGGCCCGCTTCGACGACGACGGCGACAAGACCGCCGACGCCCGGGTGACGGTGGTGTGGAACGGCCGGACGGTCCACGACGACGTGGCCCTGGACGGCCCCACGGCCGCGGGACGGCCGGAGACCCCGGCCGCGGGGGCGATCCGGTTGCAGGATCACGGGAACACCGTGCGGTTCCGCGACATCCAGGTGCGGCCGCTGGGCTGAGCCGGGATCCGGGGGCGCGCCCGCGCCCCCGGACCTCAGCCGCGGGCCGGGTTCCCCGGCGGCAGGTCGGCCGGGGTGGACCCGGGCGGGCCGAGCAGGATGTCGCCCATCTCCTGGGCGACCGCGTTGAACAGGTCCACGTCGAGCGCGGTCTGTTCGGTGGCCACGTGCAGCGGGGTGGCGACCCGGGCGATGAGCTCGGCGAACCCGGCGGGGGAGGAGATGTTGAGGGCGCGGGCGCCCTCGGGACCGGCCGCTATGGCGTGCGGGACGTGCAGGGGGATGGCGTAGAAGTCCCCCGAGCGCAGGGTCACCGTCGCGTCCCCGGCCCACACGGTCAGCGACCCGGAGGAGACCCAGAGCCGCTCCTCGTACGCGGTGTGGGCGTGCAGCGGGGTGGCCGCGCCGGCGGGCATGAAGGAGTCCGTCACGTCGTGGCGGCCGTCGGTCTCCTCGCCCGAGGTGAGGATCGAGATCCGCAGTTCCTGACCGAGCGCGTACTGCCGGCCGGGGTGGTCCGGGTTGATGGACAGAGACGGGAAGTGGCTCACTGATCGTCCTCGGAATGCTCTAAGGGGGAGGGCTGCTGCATTGGTTAGAGGCAACCTATATCGAATAGCGTCCGCGCACCGCCGGTGCGGCAGAATGGCCCGGTGAATCCGGAAGACCCGCCCGCCGGGCCCAGGCGCCGCCCCTATCACGCGCCCCGCCGGGCCGAGTCGGCCGCGGAGACCCGCGCGGCCATCCTCGCCGCGGCCACGCGCCTCTTCCTGGCCCAGGGCTACCCGAGCGTCACCGTCGCCCAGATCGCCCGGGCGGCGGGGACCGCCGTCCCCACGGTGTACGCCAGCACCGGCGGCAAGGGCGCCATCCTGACGCTGCTCATCCAGGACGGAGTGCGGGGCTCGGCGTCCGAGGCGGCGCTGGCCGCGGTGCGCGGCACCGGCGTACCGCGCGCGGTGCTGGCCGCGGCCGCCCGCGGCACCCGCCGCGACAACGAGCGGCACCACGGCCTGGTCCGGGTCATGGTCAGCGCCGCGCACGCCGACCCGCACGCCGCCGCGGCCCTGGCCCGCGCCGACGAGGCGTACCGGACGGCCCTCGCCGCCGTGACCCGGCGCCTTCGGGAGCTGGACGCGCTGCGCCCCGGCCTCGCCGCCGAGCGGGCCACCGACATCCTGTGGTTCCACCTGGGCCACGCCTCCTGGCACCAACTGGTCGTCGAACGCGGCTGGTCCTGGGACAGCGCGGAGGACTGGCTCACGGAGCAGCTCGCGGCGGCCTTGCTGACGGAGGCGGGGACGGGGATGGGGACGGGGACGGGAGCGGGGTCCGCTCCGGCGGCGGCGTCCGACCAGGACACCCGATAAACTTCACGGTGTAAGCTGACAGGATGGAACACACCAGTTCAACGGCCGAGCCCACCGCGCCCAAGCGGACCCGCACCCGCAACCGCCGCGGCGAGGGCGGACGGCTGCGGGAAGAGATCATCACCGCGGCCGCGGAACTGCTCGACGAGACCGGCGACGAACACTCCGTCACCCTCAGGTCGGTGGCCCGGAAGGTGGGCATCGCCGCCCCCTCGATCTACCCGCACTTCCCCGACCAGCCGGCCATCATGCTGGCCGTGGTGCAGCGGGAGTTCGCCGGTCTGGAGCGCTGTCTGCGCACCGCACTGGACCAGGCCGGCCAGGACCCCCGGCGGCGGCTGCTGGCGGTGTGCGACGCCTACCTCGACTTCGCCCGCAGCCATCCCGAGCGCTACCGCACGATGTTCGGCGGCCTGTGGGTACCGGCCCTGGAGGACAGCTCCCTGACCGTGGAGGACATGGCCACGCTCGGTATGGAGTCCATGCAACTGCTGATCGACGCCCTCGGGGACTGCGTCGCCGCGGGTCTCGCCGGCAGCACCGACCTGACCGCCGACGCCACGGCGCTCTGGGTGGGCCTGCACGGACTCGCCCACCAGCGGGCCGTCAGCCCCTCCTTCCCCTGGCCCGAGGACATCGCCGAGCGCGTCATCACCTCACTCGCCCACCTGACCGAACCGAGGACCTGAGGCCGCCGAGGCCCCCGCGGCCCCCGAGCGGTGCGCACCGCCTCAGTCGACCACCGCCGCCCGCACGCACAGCACGTCCGGCAGATGCGCGGCCAGCTGCCGCCAGCTGTCGCCGTCGTCGGCCGACGCGTACACCTCGCCGTTGCGATTGCCGAAGTACACTCCGGCCCGCTCGCCGGCGTCGTCCGTGCACAGCGCGTCGCGCAGCACCGTGCCGTAGTGGTCCGCCGTCGGCAGCCCCGCCGTGAGCGGCTCCCAGCTCTTGCCCGCGTCGCGGGTCCGGAAGACCCGGCAGCGCCGGTCGGCCGGGACCCGGTCCGCGTCGGCGTTGATGGGGAAGACGTACGCCGTGTCACCGCGCCGCGGGTGCGTCGCCACCGCGAAGCCGAAGGTGGACGGCAGGCCCTCGCCGATGTCCGTCCAGTGCGCGCCCGCGTCGTCGCTGCGGTACACCCCCCAGTGGTTCTGGAGATAGAGACGGTCGGGGTCGGCCGCGTCCCGGGCGACCTTGTGCACGCACTGACCGAACTCCGGGTTCGGATCCGGCAGGAAGACCGCCGAGACACCCGAGTTGGACGGGGACCAGCTGGCGCCGCCGTCGGTGGTACGGAACACCCCCGCCGTCGACACGGCGACGGTCACCGACCGCGGATCGCGCGCGTCGGTGAGTACGGTGTGCAGCCCCTCGCCGCCGCCGCCCGGCACCCAGCGCGAACGCGTGGGGTGCTCCCACAGCGGCCGGACCAGCTCGAAGCTCTCCCCGCGGTCCGCCGAGCGGTACAGCGCGGCCGGCTCGGTGCCCGCGTACACCACGTCGGGTTCCGCCGCGGAGGGGTGCAGCTGCCACACCCGCTCCAGGGAGGCGCCCGTCTCCTTGGGGAACTTCACGGCGGGCCGTGCCGGTTCGGTCCAGGACCGGCCCAGGTCGTCGGAGTGGAAGACGGACGGCCCCCAGTGCGCGCTGTCGCCGCCGGCCAGCAGCCGCGGGGTGTCCCGCCGGGTGTCGATGGCGACCGAGTACACGGCCTGCGCGTTGAAACAGGGATCCGCGTCGAACTCCCAGCCGCCCTCTCGCCGGCGCCCGATGAACAGACCCTTTCTGGTGCCCACGGCGAGCAGAACCTCGGTCATGCCGATCACCTCCGCGGCGTCCTCGTCGACGCCTTTGTTCGGACATCGGCCAGTCTGCACCCCGCCACTGACACTCACCTCCGGGACCGGCGTCCGCGCAGGTCAGACCGGCAGTGCGCGCTCCAGGACCCGGTCGGTGCCGACGCCGTCCGGCAGCGTGCCGAAGGCGTGCCCCCAGTCGCCGCCGAGCCGGCTCGCGCAGAACGCGTCGGCGACCGCGGCCGGCGCGTACCGCACCAGCAGGGACGCCTGGAGGGTGAGCGCCATCAGCTCCACCAGCCGGCGCGCCCCGGCCTCGGCCGCGCCCGCCGACCGCTCCTTCAGCCGGACCACGGCCGCGTCCAGCCGGGCGTCCGCGCCCCGGGCCAGGGCCAGTTCCCCGAACAGGGCGTCGGCGGTGCGCGGGTCCCGGCCCAGCGCCCGCAGCACGTCCAGCGCGTTGACGTTGCCCGAGCCCTCCCAGATCGACAGCAGGGGCGCCTCGCGGTAGTGCCGGGGCATGCCCGACTCCTCGACGTAGCCGTTGCCGCCCTGGCACTCCAGGGCCTCCGCGGTGAACGCCGGACCCCGTTTGGTCACCCAGTACTTGCCGACGGCGGTGGCGATCCGCCGGAACGCCGCCTCCCCCTCGTCCCCGCGCACCGCGCGGTCCGCCGCCCCGGCCAGCCGCAGCGTCAGCGCCGTCGCGGCCTCCGACTCCAGCGCCAGGTCGGCCAGCACGTTGCGCATCAGCGGCTGGTCCAGCAGCCGGGCACCGAACGCGCTCCGGTGCCGGACATGGTGCCCGGCCTCCACCAGCGTCTTGCGCATCAGCGTCGCCGACGCCATCACACAGTCCAGCCGGGTGCAGTTGACCATCTCGATGATCGTCTTGACGCCCTGTCCCGGCGGCCCGACCAGCCACGCCACCGTCCCGTCGAACTCCGGCTCGGACGAGGCGTTGGACCGGTTGCCGAGCTTGTCCTTCAGCCGCTGGACCCGGAAGGTGTTGCGGGTGCCGTCGGGCAGCACGCGCGGCACCAGGAAGCAGGTCAGCCCGTCCGGTGCCTGGGCCAGCACCAGGAACACGTCGCACATCGGGGCCGACGTGAACCACTTGTGCCCACGCAGCGTGTACACGCCCGGTTCGGCGGTCGGCGTGGCCGTCGTCGTGTTGGTCCGCACGTCCGAGCCGCCCTGCTTCTCGGTCATCCCCATCCCGGCGAGCAGCCCCCGCTTGTCCGCCGGTGTCCGCAGCTCCGGGTCGTACTCCCGCGCGGTGAGCAGCGGCTCGTACACCTTGGCCAGCTCCGGCTGCCGGCGCAGCACGGGCACGGCGGCGTACGTCATGGAGGTCGGGCAGCCGTGGCCCGCCTCGGTGTGCCCCCAGACCAGTCCGCCGGCGGTCCGCGCGACGTGCGCGCCGGGCCGGGCGTCCGCCCAGGGCGCGCCGGCCAGCCCGGCGCCGACCGCGACCCGCATCAGGCGGTGCCAGCTCGGGTGGTACTCGACCTCGTCGATCCGGTGGCCGTACCGGTCGTGGGTGCGCAGCACGGGCTCGTGCCGGTTGGCCAGCTCGCCCCACTCCTGCGCCTCGGCGGAGCCCGCCCGCCGGCCCAGCCGCCGTACCTCCTCCTCGGCCCAGGCCGCGCCCTCCCGCCGCAGTCCCTCCAGGAGCGCGGCGTCGTCGGACGCGTCGTACGGGGACAGCGGCGGCGGCTGGTTGGTGACGTCGTGGGTCGTCATGAGCCAAGTGTTGCACTGGCGCTGCGGTCGTAGCAATACTGCAATACATCAGCGCACGTACAGTACGTGCCCATGGCCACGCGGACCGACGACCCTGCCCACGACGGCGAAGCCGTACCGCGCCCGCTGTCCGCGCGGTCGGTCCTGCTGAGCCTGCTGCTGGGCACCCATCCGCCCGAGCTGCCGGTGCGGGAACTGGTGCGGCTCGCGGCGGTGTCCGGCGTCCGGGGCTCCACCGCGCGGGCGGCGCTCAGCCGGATGGCGGCCGCCGGGGACGTACGGCGTACGGCGACCGGCTACCGGCTGGGCGACCGGCTCCTGGAGCGGCAGCGCCGCCAGGACGAGGCGGTACGGCCGCACACGCGGGCCTGGGACGGCGACTGGGAGATGGTCGTGGTCACCGCCACCGGACGCGGCCCCGCCGAACGCGCCGGCCTGCGCGCCCGGCTCACCGCCCTGCGGCTGGCCGAACTCCGCGAGGGCGTCTGGCTGCGCCCCGCCAACCTGCGCCGCCCGCTGCCCGCCGCCCTCGACGCGGTGGCCCAGTGCTACACCGCGCGCCCGGACCGCCCGGCGCGCGAGCTGGCCGCCGGCCTGTGGCCGCTGGACGCCTGGGCGGCGACGGCCCGCTCCCTGCTCACCCGGATCGAGCAGGCCCGGGACCCGGCCGGCCGCCTCGCCGCCTTCGCGGCCGTCGTCCGCCACCTGCTCGCCGACCCGGTCCTCCCGCCGGCCCTCCTCCCCGCCGACTGGCCCGGCCCGGCACTGCGGGACGCGTACGCCGGCTATCGGCGGGAGTGGACGCCTTAGCCGGCGCCGGCGCGACGACGACCGGCGCCCCCCGGACGGCTAGGCGGCCTCTCCCGGTGTCGCCGGGGTGCCGCTCCGCACCGGTTCCGCGCTGGTCGAACCGGTGCGCGCGGGCAGGTGGTTGAAGAGCAGGTTCAGCACGATCGCCGTCAGACAGCCCGCGCTGATGCCGCTGTGCATCACCGTCTGGAACCAGTCCGGGAACTTGTCGTACACGGTCGGCACCCCCACCGGCAGCAGTCCGACCGCCAGGGACACCGCCACCACCGTGAGGTTGTGGTTGCCCTCGAAGTCGACCTCGGAGAGCGTGCGCAGACCGCTCGCGGCCACCGTCCCGAACATCACCACGCCCGCCCCGCCGAGCACCGGCGCGGGGATCGCCGCCACCACCGCGCCCAGCTTGGGCAGCAGCCCGAGCAGCACCAGCATGCCGCCCGCCGCGGCGACCACCCAGCGGCTGCGCACCCGGGTCATCCCGACCAGGCCCACGTTCTGCGCGAACGCCGTGTACGGGAAGGTGTTGAACACTCCGCCGAGGACCGTGGAGAGGCCGTCGGCGCGCAGTCCGTCCGCCAGCGGGCGCGGCTCGGCCTTCCGGCCGGTCATCTCGCCGACCGCGATGAAGTCACCCGTGGTCTCGGTCATGCAGACCAGAGCCACCACCAGCATCGACACGATCGCCGACGCCTCGAACGTCGGCGCGCCGAAGTGGAACGGGGTGCTGATCCCGACCCAGTCGGCGTCCCCGACCCCGCCGAAGTCGGTGAAGCCGAACGGCACCGCGACCGCCAGCCCGACGGCTATGCCGACCAGCACCGCGATCCGGCTGAGGAAGGCCGGCCCGAACCGCTGCACGGCGAGCACGACCACCAGCACGAAGGCCGCCAGCCCGATGTTCCCCGGATCGCCGAAGTCCTCGGCGCCGGAGCCGCCGGCCACCCAGTTGCCCGCCACCGGCATCAGCGACACCCCGATGATCAGGATCACCGTGCCCGTCACCAGCGGCGGGAAGAACCGCAGCAGCCGCCCGAAGACCGGGGCCAGCAGCATGATCGCCAGCCCCGCCACGATCACCGCGCCGTATATCGCGGGCAGCCCGCCGCCCGTCGTCCCGATCATCACCATCGGGGAGACCGCGGCGAACGTACAGCCCTGCATGATCGGCAGCCGGACGCCGAACCGCCAGAAGCCGACGCACTGGATGAGCGTGGCGATCCCGCACACCAGCAGATCGGCGGTGACCAGATACGCCAGGTCGGCCGGCGGCAACTTCATCGCCCCGCCCACGATCAGCGGGACGGCGACCGCGCCCGCGTACATCGCGAGCACGTGCTGGAGGCCGAAGGCGGCCAGTTGCCGTACCGGGGGTATCTCGTCGACGGGGTGCACGGAGGTGGGCGGGGCCATGGGCGCTCCTGGGCTGCGGGTGGGAAACAAGCCGACAGGCAGAGACCGTAAGCGCCTTGAACAGTTTGTTGATTTCTGGCTTGTTGCCGCCGTGTGTCCCGCCACCGCCGCCTTGCCTTGACCTCAAGCGCTTGAAGTGTGTTCTGCTGCATCCATGGCAACGACCTTCACCATTCGGGACGTATCCCGACGCAGCGGGCTCAGTGAGCCCACGCTGCGCTACTACGAGGACGTGGGGCTGATCGGCCCGGTGGAGCGGGACGAGAGCAGCGGGCACCGCCGCTACCGGGCCGAGGACCTCGACATGCTGGACATGCTGGCCTGTCTGCGTGCCGTCGGCGTCGGCATCGAGGACATGCGGACGTACATGGCCAACCGGGCCCGGGGCCGGGCGGCGGCGGCCGAGCAGCGCGATCTGCTGCTGCGGCACGCGGAACGGGTCGAGCGCGAACTGGCCGCACAGCGGGCCCGCCTCACCTACCTGAAGGAGAAGGCGGCGATGTGGGACGCCCGGGACCGCGGCGACGCCGTCGCCGAGACCGAGGCGACCCGACGAGTGATGGCGGCGGCAGGCCGCCTGGAGGTGGAACGATGAGCAAGGTTCTGGTCACCGGTGGATCCGGATATCTGGCGACGCACCTGATCGCGGCGCTGCTGCGGGACGGCCGGGAGGTACGCGCCACGGTCCGTTCGACCGCCGCCCGCGAGGCGGAGCTGCGCGCGGCGGTGCGGCGCGGCGGCGCCGACGACGCCGGTCTTGAGGTGGTCGCCGCGGACCTGATGTCCGACGCCGGCTGGTCCGCGGCGCTGGCCGGCTGCGCGGAGGTGCACCACGTCGCCTCACCCTCCCCGGTCACCCAGCCCAAGGACCCCGACGAACTGATCGTCCCGGCCCGCGAGGGCGTCCTGCGGGTACTGCGCGCCGCCCGCGACGCCGGGGCCCGGCGCACCGTCCTCACCTCGTCCTTCGCGGCGATCGGCTACAGCCCGAAGCCGGTACCCGACTACACCGAGGAGGACTGGACCGACCCCGACACCCCGGGACTCGCGCCCTACCCGCGCTCCAAGGCGATCGCCGAGCGCGCCGCCTGGGACCTGATGGCCCGCGAGGGCGGCGACCTCGAACTCGTCGTCGTCAACCCGACGTTCATCCTCGGGCCCACCCTCACCACGGACCTGCGCGCCTCGGCCCAGTTCGTCAAGGCCATGCTCGACGGGACGCTGAGCGTGCTGCCCCGGCAGTACTTCGGGGTGGCCGACGTCCGGGACGTCGCCGACCTGCACCTGCGCGCGATGGCCGCGCCCGAGGCCGCCGGGCGCCGCTACCTGGCGCTGGCGGACGGTCCCACGATCAGTTACCTGGACCTGGCCCGGACCCTGCGCCGGCGGCTCGGCGCGGCGGCCGCCCGGGTGCCCACCGAGGAAGCCCCGGGGGCGGAGCCGCGCCGCTCGGTCATCCACAACGACCGGGCCCGCAAGGAACTGGGCTGGATCCCGCGCCCCGCCGAGACGACCATCGTGGAGACCGCCGAGAGCCTGCGCGACCTGGGGCTGCTGGACAATCCGGCCTAGGCTCCGCGGTGAAGGTCCCGTCGTCCGCCCGGAGGCTGGGGGAGTGCCGGCCCCTGGCCCTCGTACTGGATGTACTCGGCACGGGCACCCCCTTCGGCGGGAGTCGCTGACACGGTCCGGCAGCGCACCGCTCCGGGTCGGCTGACAGGGTGCCGCACGGGGCGCTCGACGCGTGTCCGTTTCGTATCGAATGTGATCATGCGGTTACGTTTCCGGGGTGCCCGACATTCCGCGCGTTCCTCGCTCCCTCCGGCTCTCCGACCGCTGTCCGGACGACGGCGAGGTCTCCGTGCGGCACGCGTGGAACGTGTGCGAGGACGGTGCCACCGCCTCCTGGTACGACGTCCGGCTGGTGTTCACCGACGGCGCCCGGATCGAGGCCCTCGCGGTGGTGTCGGCGGAGGGCGTCTGCCTGGAGGACGTACAGGCCCGGCCCGCCCTCTGCCTGGACGATCTGCCGGTGCTCGGCGAGTGGCTGGAGGACCCCCTCGCCGAGGCGTGCGGCGCCGGCCGCGCGGACGGCACCCCGTCCGGCGTACGGCACGCCCGGCCCGGCGGCCCGCGCGGCCCGGAGGGGCGACGGCTGGTGGCGCGGGAGTACCGGGCCGCTCAGGAGCGCGGCGGCGACCCCGTCCTGGCGGTGATGGCCGCGACCGGGTGCGGCAGGCGCGGCTCGCTGCGGCTGATCGGACAGGCCCGGGACGCCGGTCTGCTGGCCCCGCGCCGGGCCCGCCGCTGAGCTGTGCCCCGGCCCGTCAGAGCATCTCCCGCATCCGCGCGATCTCGCTGGTCTGCTGCGCGACCACGTCGTCGGCCATCTCCTCGATCCGGACGTTGTTGCCCTGCGCCTTCACCTCCGTCGCCATGGTGACCGCCCCCTGGTGATGGGTGATCATCAGCGTCAGGAAGAGCTGGTCGAACGCCTTGCCCCGCGCCGCCCGCAGGTCCTTCAGCTGCGCCTCGGTGGCCATCCCCGGCATCGCGGCGTGGTCGTGCGCGCCGCCGCTTCCGGTCTCCTTCGCGCCGTGCTCCGTCAGCCAGCCCCGCATGGTGTCGATCTCCGGCTCCTGGGACGCGGCGATCCGCTCGGCCAGGCGCCGCAGCTTCTCGGACGCGGCGCGCTCGGGCACGAGGCCGGTCATCGTCAGGGCCTGGGCGTGGTGCTGGATCATCATCCGCGCGTAGTCGACGTCGGCCGAGTTGGGCGAGTCGTCGTCGGCGCGCTGCTCCTCGGCGTCCTGCGCGGACAGCGTGCGGTTGGCCCCGCCGGGTTCGCCGGGCGCGATCACCGAGGGGCCCGGGGAGGCCGCCGAGCCGGTGTCCGTACCGGAGCCGCCGGAGTCGCAGGCCCCGAGCCCGAGCACGGCCAGGGCGGTCAGCGAGACCGTGACGAGCGAGGCGCGGGACGCGGGACGGAAGGGCACAACGACCTCCTGTGGCAGCCGGGCGGGGACACCTCGTGAGTGTCGTGACCGTCCTAGCACGCTTGCACACGCCAGTGATCAGAAAACTTCATTACGAGTCTGTTGCCCCCTGTTGGTATGAGCATGACGAAGACGATACTGCGGGGTGCGTACACCGTTCCCACGCGAACGGAACCAGGGAGGAAGCAGTGATCCTGTTGAACGACCCGAGAACTCGGCGCAGACGCCTGGGAGTTGCCACGGCCGCCGCTGGGCTGCTGGCCGCGCTGCTCACCGCGGCACCGGCGACGGCGACCCCCGACCCCGGGGACGGTCCGGCCGCGACCGAGCAGGTCTCCAAGAGCGCGCGGGCCGAGGCCGCTGAGGCGATCGCGAGCGGCGAGATACCCGGCCAGGACGAGATCGTCCACTCGGCCAACCTCGAGCACCTCGTCAACATCCCCAAGGACGTGCTGCCGGGCACCAACTCGGACCTGGCCTTTCAGGGGAAGTATGCCTTCGCGGGCAACTACGACGGCTTCCGCGTCTTCGACATCAGCAACCCGAAGCAGCCGAAGACCGTCGCCCAGGTGCTCTGCCCCGGCTCGCAGAACGACATCTCCGTCTCCGGCGACCTGCTGTTCCTGTCGACCGACTCCTCGCGCAGCGACGACAGTTGCAACAGCACCACCCAGCCGGTGACCGAGAAGTCCTCCTGGGAGGGCATGAAGGTCTTCGACATCAGCGACGTGCGCAACCCGAAGTACGTCGCCGCCGTCGAGACCGCCTGCGGCTCGCACACCCACACCATCGTGCCCGAGCGCCGCGACGTCTACATCTACGTCTCCTCGTACTCGCCGAGCGCGTCCTACCCCGACTGCCAGCCGCCGCACGACGGCATCTCGGTCATCAAGGTGCCGCGCGGTGCCCCCGAGAAGGCGGCGGTCGTGGGCTTCCCGGTGCTGTTCCCCGGTGAGGGCCCCGACGGCGGCGGCAACCCGGGCGCGCCCGCCAACCCCGGCGTCACCAAGACCACCGGCTGCCACGACATCACCGTGCTGCCCGCCAAGGACCTCGCGGCGGGCGCCTGCATGGGCGACGGCATCCTGTTCTCCATCAAGGACCCGGAGCACCCGAAGGTCATCGACCGGGTCCAGGACAACGTCAACTTCGCGTTCTGGCACTCGGCGACCTTCAACCAGACCGCCAAGAAGGTCGTCTTCACCGACGAGCTGGGCGGCGGCGGCGCGGCCACCTGCAACGCGGAGATCGGCCCCGACCGCGGCGCCGACGGCATCTACGACATCGTCGGCAAGGGCGACAAGAGCAGGCTCGTCTTCCGCAGCTACTACAAGATCCCGCGCCACCAGGCCGACACGGAGAACTGCGTCGCCCACAACGGCTCGCTGATCCCGGTCAAGGGCAAGGACCTCATGGTCCAGGCCTGGTACCAGGGCGGCGTCTCCGTCTGGGACTTCACGGACTCCACCAAGCCGAAGGAGATCGCCTACTTCGAGCGCGGCCCGCTGTCCACCGAGACGATGGTCACCGGCGGCTCCTGGTCGGCGTACTACTACAACGGCTACATCTACTCGAACGACATCGCCAAGGGCTTCGACGTGCTCAAGCTCAGCGACCGGCGCACGGACCCGGCCAAGCGGGTCCGGCTGGACGAGCTGAACGTCCAGACGCAGCCGGACTACTTCGACTGATCCTCGGCGCCGGTCGCGAAGAACCGCGACAGCCCGGTGCCGCCCGTCCCGCCGGACGCCTCGGCGTCCGGCGGGACCCGCAGGTCTTACGCCGGCCCGTGGCGCGCGAACAGCTCGGCGCGCGGCACCGCCGGCCGCCGCTGCTCGGGACAGGGCCCGAACCCCTCGGCGTGCAGCAGGGCCGCCGGGTGCCGGCGCATCAGCACGGCCGGTCCCGGGCCGGGCTGAGGATCGCGGCGCCTCCTCCAGCGTGCGGCGCGGCAGCCGGTGCACGGCCGACCGCACGAGCCGGTGCTTGCCGGGGAAGTAGTACGAGATCAGCCCCGCGCCGCGCGGCCCGGTCGGTGACGTCCCCCAACGTGGTGGCGTCGTAGCCGCGTTCGCCGGCCAGCTCCACGGCCGCCTGGAGCAGCCGTTCCTCGGATCGCCGACGCGGCTCTTCGCTGGCCGGGGCGCTCCGCGGGGACATGCGCGACTCCCCGCGTTGACTTGCTGCCGGCCAACTAGAATCAGTACGGCCGGATCCGCTCCGTCATGGACGCGTCCGGCTGCCGCCCGCCTCGGGCGACGCGGGGGAGCGCCCGAGGCGGGCGGTTCCTCCGCGGCATCGCTCGCCCCGGACTAGGTCCGGTCCGCGGACCGCGGGGACCGGCCCACCAGGTCCAGTACCGGCCGCAGGCCGTCCGGCCGCTCGGTGACCGGGAGATGGTCGACGAAGTGCACCGCGCAGCCCAGCGCCGCGGCGCCGCCGTCCGCCCGGCGGTCGTCGCCGACCATCAGGGTCCGCGCGGGATCGGCGCCCAGCCGGGCGCAGGCCGTGGCGAACAGCCGCGGATCGGGCTTGCGGACGCCGTGCCGGTAGGACAGGACGTAGGTGTCCACGTACGGGTCGAGTCCGTGCTCGCGGAAGACCGGGCGCGGGTCCCAGCCGATGTTGCTGACCACACCGACCGCGATCCCGCGCTCCTTCAGGGCGCGCAGCACCTCGGCGGCGTCCGGGTAGGGCCGCCACGCGGCCGGGGTCATGTGCCGCTCGTACAGCGCGTCGTGGAGTTCCGGCGCGGGCAGCGGCACCCGGCGGGACAGGCCGGTGTACGCCGCGCGGTGCAGTTCGGGCGTCTGGTCGCGGACCTCCCACACGCCCACCAGTTCCTCGGGCACCACCAGCGGGGCCGCCCCGCCCGGCTGCGCGCCCGCCTGCGCCAGCGCCCGCGCCGTACCCGCCAACTCCTCCTCGGACAGGCGGACCCGAGCCTCGGCGAGCACCGTGCGCAGCCACGTCTCGCAGGACTCGATGCGGAAGAGGGTGCCGGAGAAGTCGAAGAGTACGGCGGTCATGTCCGGATCCTACGAGGCGGGGGCCCGCCGGGGCACGGGCCCCGTCTCCCGGGCCGGACACCAGCGGTGATGCGCCGTCACCGCCAGGCACACCAGCAGCGCGCCCATCAGCCAGCCGGCGACCACGTCCGTGCTCCAGTGGACGCCCAGCCAGACACGGGTCAGACCGACGCCGCCCACCGAGACCACGGCCACCACCAGCGCGGCCGGCCGGACCGCGCGGGCGGCGGCGCCGCGGTGCAGCAGCCACAGCAGCAGGCCGCACACGACCGTGGCGGTCATGGCGTGGCCGGAGGGGAACGCCGCGTAGTGCGCGCTGTCCACCGGGTCCGGCCAGACCGGGCGGGCCCGGCCCACCGCGGCCTTCAGCACCTGCTGCACCAGCGCGGTCAGCGCGCAGGTCACCGCCAGCCACACCGCCGTCCACCAGGCGCCGTGCCGCAGCCCCAGCCACAGCACCGCCGCCGCGCACAGCAGCCGCATCGTCCACGGGTCCCACACCCAGTCGGTCAGTACCCGGAAGGCACGGGTGACACCGGCCTCCTCGACCGCCCAGCGGTGCGTGGTGCGGGCGATGTCGCCGTCCAGGCTCATCAGCGGGTGCCACTCGGCGGCGACCAGGACGAGCAGCAGCGCCGAGCACAGCGCCAGGATCCAGGCGGCACCGAGCGCGGTACCGGTTCGCGGCGGACGGGGCGGGGAGTCGAGGGGCGGCGTCTGCATCCTGAGATCCTCGCCGACCCGGCGGCATCGAGGCCAATCCCGGGGCCGGGGGCCCGTGCCGGCCGGCCGCCGTCCCTCACATGGCCAGCAGCATCGCCAGCATCCCGATGCCCATCGACAGCCGGCAGGCGCGGGCCACTTCCGGCCGGTCGCCCCAGCCGCCGGCCGAAGCGCGGGCCGAAGCGCGGGCCGTGGCGCGGGCCTCGGGGCCGGCCGTGGCGTCGGCCGAGGGGCCGGCCGGCGCGGGCACCGGCACCAGGCGTACCCCGGCCATCAGCACGTACCCGGCGAAGTAGAGCAGCAGGGCGCCGGTGAGCAGCGGCACGCCGGAACCGCCGTGACCGGGCCCGTGGCCGGGGGCGGCGGCCATCACCAGCGACATGTAGACCATCGCCCCGGCGCCGACCAGGTGGTGCAGATGGTGGCGGCTGCGCCGGGCGGCCCACAGGGCGCGCAGCCCGGCCGCGCCGAACACCGCCGCGTACAGCGGCCAGGCCCAGCCCGGCGGGGTGAACACGGCCGCCGGCACGGCCATCGCGGCCATGCCGAAACCCATGAGGGCCTCGCCGCCCGCGGCGCGGCGCTGCTCCTCGACATCGCTGCGCATCCGCAGCAGGCAGTAGGCGCCGGTCGCCGCGCACAGCGCGACCAGCAGCCAGCCGGAGGACACCGGTATGTGCACGCGCCCCTCCCTCGCTCCGAGCTCGGCGGTCGGTCAAGGGATGCCCGGTGCACGCGGCGCGCACGCGAGCGCAAAGGGGCGTCCCGGGGGCATTCCCGGAGTGCGGCATGAGAAGCGCTACATCGTTTACAGGTAAAACACCTGTTAAACTAATCGCATGAGCAGTGCGACCCCCACCCCCGGCACCCCCCGCGCCCGCCGCCTCCCCCTGGCCGGCGTACTGCGGCCGCGCCGCCCCTCCGACATCTGGTTCAAGCCCGCGCTCAGCTCCGTCGCCTCGCTCGCCCCGCCCAACCTCACCCTGCTGGCGCTCGGCCGGCTCGACCTGGCCATGTACACGATGGCCGGGTCGATGTGCGCGCTGTACGCGCACAACCGGCCCTACGCCGCCCGCGCCCGCACCCTGCTCTGGGTCGCCCTCGGCATGGTCGGCGGCCTCGCCGTCGCCCTGACCGCCGCGTCGCTCACCGACAACACCGTCGTCCTGGTCGCCGTCGGCGCCCTGCTGGCCGCCGTGCAGAAGACGCTGTGCGACGCCACCCGAGTCGGCCCGCCGGGCAACGTCGTCCTCTCCTTCATCAGCTCGGCCGCCCTGTTCGTGCCGGGGACCCTCGGGCAGCTCCCCGGCCACCTCGGACTCGCCCTGGCCGCGGCCGCCTGGGCCTGGATCGTCTGCATGGCGCCCGGCCTGGTCCGGCCGCACGGCCCCGAGCGCCGTGCCACCGCCGCCGCCCTCGACGCCGCCGCCGGATACGCCGACACCCGCGGCACCGGCGACGGCCACCCAGGGGCCCGTGCCGCCGGGTACGCCGCCGTCCAGGCCGCCTGGCAGACGCTGCTCGCGGTGCCGGCCACCGGCGCCCGCGCCACCACCCGGCGGGCCCTGGAACGCCTCCTGGTCCGCGCCGAGGTCGCGCTCGCCGCGCCCGCCGACGCCGACCCGGGCCGGCTCCGCGCCTGGGCCCGCGAGCTGCGCGGCACCGGCCGTGTGCCGCGCACCGGTGACCGCGGCGCGGACACCGAGGAACTGCTCGGCGTCGAGACCGAACTCGCCGCCCGCCCCAGCTCGCTGTGGCACCGGCTCGGCCCGCTGCTGCCCATCGGTGCCCGCACCGCGCTCGGCTGCGCGCTGGCCGGCTGGGCCTCCCTCGCGCTCGGCGTCGGCCGCCCGTACTGGGCCCTGGTCACCGCCGCCGCGCTCTACCAGGCCAACCTGACCCTCACCTGGAGCCGCACCGTCCAGCGCGTCGTCGGCAACCTCGCCGGGGTGCTGGTGTTCGCCGTGGTCGCCCCGGTCGCCCACCTGCACCAGGCGTTCCTCGTCGTGTTCTGCCTCGCCTGCGGCTTCGGCGCCGAGGCGTTCATCAGCCGCAACTACTGGCTCGGCAGCGTCTGCGTCACCCCGATGGCCCTGCTCATCAGCGAGTTCGCCCGCTACCAGGACCCCGGGGAGCTGATCACCGAGCGGGTGCTGGACACCGTGGTCGGCGCGGTGGTCGGGTTCCTGGCCGCGATCGCCGTCACCAACCGGCGGGCCGGCTCCCGGGTCGAGGAGGCGGTCACCGCCGCCGACCGGGCCCGCGAGCACGCCGCCCGGCTGCTGGCCGAACCGCGCCCCGCCCCCGCCGCCCTGGAGGCCGCCCGGCGCGCCCTGTCCGCCGCCCTGACCGACCTGCGGGCCACCGCCGACGCCGCGGCCGGCGAGTGGTGGCAGCGGGCCCTGCCGCAGGAGAGGGTCGTGCTGGCCGAGCAGGCCGGACACCGTACCCTCGCCGCTACGGTGCGCCGCCGCACGGCCGGCGCCGACCAGGACTCGGGCACCACAACGGAGGACGCGAAGCCATGACGGCAACCGACCGGCCCTCGGCGACCAAGGACGACCCGACGGGGCCGGCGCGGGGCGACACCGTCGCCGGTGTCGTCCGGCAGTGGCGGGCCGTCCATCCCGACCTGGACACCGGCCCGATGGAGATCATCGGCCGCATCAACCGCTGCGCCGCCCTGCTCCAGCAGGCGGAGGACGCGCCGCTGCGCCGGGCCGGTCTCAGCCGGGCCGAGTTCGACCTGCTCGGCGCGTTGCGCCGCACCGGGCACGAACTGACGCCCGGCGAACTGGCCCGCGAGACCTTCTCCTCCGGCGCCGCCGTCACCAAGCGCCTCAAGCAGCTCTCCGAGCGCGGCCTGGTCGAACGCCGCGGCGACACCCGGGACCGCCGCGTCGCCCACGTCCGGCTCACCGGCGCCGGACGCGACACGGTGGACGGCATCCTCCCCGAGCAGCTCGCCTACGAGACCGCCGCGCTGTCCGGCCTCGGCACACCGGAGCGCGACACGCTGACCGGGCTGCTCGGTGAACTGCTGGTCCAACTGGAGGGACGGCTGGGGGTGCCACGCGCCTGATCCCCCACCGGGAGGACTCACCGGGGCCGGGGCCGGCCGGTCCGGTGGGGCCCGCCGGTCACCCGGTCCGGTGGGATCCGCCTCCCGAGGGGCCCACCGGGGCCGGGGCCGGGGGAGCCGGGTCTCAGATGCCCGGCCGGTACCGCAGCGGATGGTCGTCGGGGATCTCCACCAGGACGATCCGCGTACCGTCCGGGTCCTGGAGCCACATCTCCACCAGCCCCCACGGCTCGCGCACCGGCTCCCGGACGATCGGCACGCCCTTGGCCCGCAGCTCGGCGTGGGCCGCCGCCGCGTCCGCCACCTGCATCCAGATGCTGAGCGCCGGCGCGGCCGGGGCCTCGGCCCGGCCGGAGACCTCCAGGAAGCCGCCGCCGAGGAAGTAGACGGTGCCGCGCTCCGGACCGGTGCCGAACTCACGGTGGACGGCGAGACCGAGTTGCCCGCCGTAGAAGGCACGGGACCGGTCGGGGTCGACGGGACGGAGCAGGATACGACTGCTGAGTACATGCACCATGCGTCCGGAGCCTAACGCCGCGGCGTTACGCTCTTCGGTGCCCGCGCCGCGCCGCACCGAACCGGAGATGCCGCTCATGGACACCGTCGAGCCCCTCGCCACCGACCTGACCTTCCGGAACGCCACCGCCGCCGACGTCGACGCGCTCGTCGCGCTGATCGAGTCGGCGTACCGGGGCGACCGCAGCCGGACCGGGTGGACCACCGAGGCCCACCTCCTCGAAGGGCAGCGGACCGATCCCGAAGGGGTGCGCACGGTCATCGAGACGCCCGGCAGCCGGCTGCTGACGGTCCAGCGGGACGGCGAGACGGTGGCCTGCTGCCAGCTGGAGCGCCGGGACGGCCACGCCTACTTCGGGATGTTCGCCGTCCGCCCCGGCCTGCAGGGCGCCGGCCTCGGCAAGGCGGTCATCGCCGAGGCGGAGCGGCAGGCCCGCACCGAGTGGGGCATGGAGGAGATGCACATGACCGTGATCACGGCGCGCGAGGACCTGATCGCCTGGTACGAGCGGCGCGGCTACCGCCGTACCGGCCGCACCAGCCCGTTCCCCTACGGCGACGAGCGGTTCGGCGTCCCGCTCCGCGCCGACCTCGCCTTCGAACTGCTGGTCAAGGAACTGCGCTGAGAAGCCACCAGGAACCGCGCCGCGGAGCTATGCGGTGAAGCGGCCGGTCCGCTTGATCTCCGGGTAGTCGGTCGTCACGCCGTCGAGGCCGAAGGCCCGCGCCAGGCGCAGCTGCTCCTGGGTGTTGACCACCCAGCCGATGATCCGCAGGTTCGCCTCGCGGGCCAGCTCCACGGTCTCCAGGGTGAGCCGGCGGATGTTGAGGCAGACGGTCGCCGCGCCGGCCTCGACGGCGCGCTCCACGATGTCGGTGCCGTACCGGCCGGCGATGAGCGCGGTCCGTACCCCCGGCACCAGCCGGGTGGTCTCGGCGACCGCCTCGTCGTGGAACGAGGACACCTCCACCCGCCCGGTCAGCTCCCGCTCGGTGATCACCCCGGCCAGCGCGCGGGCCGCCGCCACGTCCTTGATCTCCGCCTGCAACGGCAGCGACACGGCGTCGAGCACCTCCTCGAACACCGGCACCCGCTCCTCGCGCCCCGCGTCCAGCGCGCGCAGTTCGGCGAGGGTCTTCGCGGCGATCGGGCCGGTGCCGTCGGTCGTGCGGTCCACGTCCGTGTCGTGCATGACGACGAGGGCGCCGTCCTTGCTCAGGTGCAGGTCGAGTTCGATCATGTCGAGCCCGGCCTGCTCGGCGGCGGTGAAGGAACGCAGGGTGTTCTCGGGCTCGACGCCCATGACACCGCGGTGACCGATGGTGAGGAAGTTCACGGCCGCAGCCTAACCGGCCCCTCCCGGCACCGGCCCTCCCCGGGTGACCCACAGGAAAAAATGCGGTGAAGCCCGGGGTGGGGCAGGATAATTTCCGGAGGTTCCCCTTGCTGCGGGAAACCCTCTTTGCATACGGTGTCCTTACGCGAGGTTCTCCCGTGGAGGATGGAACATGACGGAAATTCTTGTGCAGGCGGCGACGGAGGAGCGGCTTCCTCCGGCGGACAGGGTGGTGGAGCACCCGGCGTGGCCCGTGCTCAAGGATGCCGTAGAGCGCATCCGGCCCTGGCAGTCCAAGGACGGCTCGATCGACCTCGGCGCCGACGGCGCCCCGGAACGCACCGCCGCCGAAGCCGCCGTACGGCAGGTCGCCACGGCCGTACGGGAGCTGTCCCCGCTGCTGCCGCACGACCGCGCGTACCACGAGGCCCTGGTGACGGACCTGGAGCGGTGGGCGGACGGCGGCTTCGCGGTGCCGGACTTCCTGGACTCGCTGCTGGCCTTCCAGCCCGCCGCGCAGCGCGCCGACGGCCTCCAGCACCTGGTCGTCTTCCCGATGTACACGCAGAACGGCAACCCGGACCGCAACCTCGAAGCGGTCGTGCTGCGCATGGTCTGGCCGAACTGGCTGGCCGAGCTGGAGCGCACCCGCTACGACAACCCGCTGTTCTGCGGCATCACCTTCGAGGACTTCACCGCGGGCTACGACACCAACTCCGCCGTCCTGTTCCCGGAGACCATCGCGGTGCGCGAGGCCCCCGAGCGGTTCTCCTGGGGCGGCATCTTCTGCGACCGGGAGGCCGCCCGCTTCCGCCGGGTCACCGCCGCCGCCGTCGAAGTGCTGGGCCTGGAGCTGCCCGCGGAGGTGGCCGCGCTCGTCCACGACCAGCGGCGCTGCGAGGCGGCGTTCGTGCTGTGGGACATGGTCCACGACCGCACCCACAGCCACGGCGACCTGCCCTTCGACCCGTTCATGATCAAGCAGCGGCAGCCGTTCTGGATGTACGGCCTGGAGGAGCTGCGCTGCGACCTCACCGCCTTCAGGGAGGCGGTGAAACTCGCCGGCGAGGGTGTCCCGCAGGCCCGGGACGTGCAGGTCGCGGTCCTCTTCGACCGCATGTTCCGCTTCCCGGTCACCGGCGAACGGGTCCGCAACTACGACGGTCTCGGCGGCCAGCTGCTCTTCGCCTACCTGCACAAGCACGACGTGGTCCGGTGGACCGACAACCGGCTTGCCATCGACTGGCAGCGGGCCCCCGAGGTCACCAACCGGCTGTGCGCCGAGATCGAGACCCTCTACCGCGACGGCATCGACCGCCCCAAGCTCGTCCACTGGTTCGCCGGCTACGAACTCGTCGCCACCTACCTCGCCCCGCACCCCGGCTCCAAGTGGGCCAAGGGCCCGGACGCCCTCGACCTGACCCTGCCGCCGCGCAAGCTCGTCGACGACGTGCTGCCGGACGAGTTTCCGCTGAGCATGTTCTACGAGGCACTGTCCAAGAAGCTGAAGAACGTGATCGCCTCGACCAAGGGCATCACGGCGGACGGTGCCGAGCGGGCCGCCGCGTGAGCGACGGCACCGGCATCGGGCACAAGACTCGGGAGGCGAGGACCATGGGGTCCAGGAACACGGCGTCCGTGGGGAACGGGGCGCTCGACGGCGCGGTCGTGGCGGTGGCCGGCGCGGGCGGCCCCGCCGGACGGGCCGCGCTGCTGCGGCTCGCCGAGGCCGGGGCGACGGTCGTCGGCTCGGACAACGACCCGCAGAAGCTGGCCGAGGCGGTGGACGCGGCCCGCTACGCGCACGGCGGCGCCACCGTCACCGGTGAGACCGTCGACCTGCTGGACCTGGCCGCCGCCCACGCCTGGGCCGACCGGATCGAGCAGGAGCACGGCCGGGTCGACGGCCTGGTCCATCTCGTCGGCGGCTGGCGCGGCAGCCAGACCTTCACCAAGACCGACCTGGACGACTGGGAACTGCTGGAGAAGCTGCTGATCCGCACCGTCCAGCACACCTCCCTCGCCTTCCACGAGGCCCTCCAGCGCAGCGACCGCGGCCGCTACGTCCTGATCAGCGCCGCGGGCGCCTCCCGGCCGACCGCCGGCAACGCGGCCTACTCCGCCGCCAAGGCCGCCGCCGAGGCGTGGACGCTGGCCATGGCGGACTACTTCCGCAAGGCGGGGGGCGAGCAGGGGCCGACCTCCGCGGCTGCGATCCTGGTGGTGAAGGCGTTGGTGCACGACGCGATGCGCGCCGAGCGCCCCAACGCGAAGTTCGCGGGCTTCACGGACGTCAAGGACCTGGCCGAGGCGGTCGCCGGAGTCTGGGAGCAGCCCGCCGCGGAAGTGAACGGAAACCGTCTGTGGCTGACCGAGAAGCCGTGAACCCGCCCAGAACCGACGCGCGTCGCCATCACGACCCCGGGGTCCGCGGATTCGCCAGCGACAACTACGCCGGGGCGCACCCGGAGATACTCGCCGCCCTGGCCCTGGCCAACGGCGGCCACCAGATCGCGTACGGCGAGGACGACTACACGCACCACCTCCAGACCGTGATCCGGAGCCACTTCGGGCCCACCGCCGAGGCGTTCCCGGTCTTCAACGGCACCGGCGCCAACGTCGTCGCGCTCCAGGCGGTCACCGACCGCTGGGGATCGGTGATCTGCGCGGAGAGCGCCCACATCAACACCGACGAGGGTGGCGCCCCCGAGCGGATGGCCGGCATCAAGCTGCTCACCGTGCCCACCCCGGACGGCAAGCTCACCCCCGAGCTGATCGACCGGCAGGCGTACGGCTGGGACGACGAGCACCGCGCGATGCCGCAAGCCGTCTCGATCACCCAGAGCACCGAACTCGGCACCCTCTACACGCCCGACGAGATCCGCGCGATCTGCGAGCACGCCCACGCCCACGGCATGACCGTGCACCTGGACGGCTCACGCATGGCCAACGCCGCCGCCGCCCTGGACGTCCCCATGCGGACCTTCACCAACGCGGCCGGCGTCGACCTGCTCTCGCTGGGCGGCACCAAGAACGGCGCGCTGTTCGGCGAGGCCGTCGTCGTCATCAACCAGGACGCCGTGCGGCGCATGAAGCACCTGCGCAAGCTGTCCATGCAACTCGCCTCCAAGATGCGCTTCGTCTCGGTGCAGCTGGAGGCGCTGCTCGCCAAGGACCTGTGGCTGCGCAACGCCCGGCACGCCAACGAGATGGCCCAGCGGCTGGCCGAGGGCGTGCGGGCCGTGCACGGCGTGGAGATCCTTTACCCCGTGCAGGCCAACGCCGTCTTCGCCCGGCTGCCGCACGACGTGACCGAGCGGCTCCAGCAGCGGTTCCGCTTCTACTTCTGGGACGAGGCGGCCGGCGACGTCCGCTGGATGTGCGCCTTCGACACCACCGAGGACGACGTGGACACCTTCGTGGCGGCCCTCAAGGAGGAAGCGGCCCGCTAGACGTGCTGCATAAATATGCGATCACCCGAAAAGATATTGACCTTCGGGTGATCGCTTTCCTATGCTCTGCGGGCATGGAGCTGATCCAGGAGACGCCCGACCTGTCCGCCTATCTCGCCGCGGACGAGGTCATCGACCATGAGCACCCACTGGTGCGCGAGACGGCGGCGCGGCTCGCCAAGGACGCGGAGGACTCGTATGCCTATGCGCGACTGGCCTTCGAGTTCGTCCGCGACACCATCCCGCACTCCCAGGACTGCGGTGATCTGCGGGTCACCTGGCGCGCCTCGGACGTCCTGGCGCAGCGCACCGGCATCTGCTACGCCAAGGCGCACGCGCTGGCCGCGCTGCTGCGCGCCGAGGACATCCCGGCCGCGCTGTGCTACCAGCGGCTGCGGCACGACGACGGGAGCGGTCACGTGGTGCACGGACTGATCGCCGTACGGTTCAACGGCGGCTGGCACCGGCAGGACCCGCGCGGCAACAAACCCGGTGTCGACGCCCGGTTCTCCCTCGACGGGGAACGGCTGGCCTTCACCCCCGACCCCGAGGCGGGGGAGGCCGACCACCCGGTCCTGTACGCCGCCCCGCGCCCGGCCGTACTGAAGGCCCTGCGCACCGCCACCGACCGGCCGCACCTGTGGCGGCTCCTGCCGGCCTTCGTCTGAGACCGCGGTCAGTGCGCCTCGGCCGCGCGGACCTGCTCCGGCGTCGGAGCCGTGCCGCCCAGGTGGGCCGGCATCCACCAGGTGTCGTCCGGGCCCTTCGGGCGCACCGGGTAGGCGCGCTGCGCGGCTTCGAGCAGCTCGTGCACCCGGTCGCGCAGCCGGCGGGTGATCGCGCCCGCGTACTGCTCGCGCGGGGCCTCCATCGCCTCGCCGACCCGGATGGTGATGGGGGTGTGACTGCGCTTGAAGTTGCGCGGGTGGCCCTTGGTCCACAGCCGCTGCGTGCCCCACAGCGCCATCGGCACCAGCGGGACGCCCGCCTCCTGCGCCAGGCGCGCCGCACCCGACTTGAAGCTCTTCAGCGTGAACGACTCGGAGATCGTGGCCTCCGGGAAGACTCCGATGATCTCACCGGAGCGCAGCGAGTCCAGCGCGTGCGCGTACGCCGCCTCGCCCTGCTTGCGGTCGACCGGGATGTGCTTCATGCCACGCATCAGCGGGCCGGAGATCCGGTGCCGGAAGACCGACTCCTTCGCCATGAAGCGCACCAGCCGCTTCTGCGGCAGCGCGGCGAGGCCGTCGAAGATGAAGTCCAGGTAGCTGATGTGGTTGCTGACCAGCACGGCGCCGCCCGAGCGCGGGATGTTCTCCGAACCCTGGCAGTCGATCTTGAGGTCCCACACCTTGAAGAGGGTGCGGGCGAGACCGATGACCGGACGGTAGACGAGTTCTGCCATGGGCGGCGCGGACCCTTCCTGCTTCGCCTGGGAAGGGGACTCCCAGTCAAGAACTTACGCAGCCGTAGGTTTACGGCTTGTCGCAGATCGTGCCCGAAGAACGACCGGTGTACCAGCCCTGGTGCCCACACAGGGCGAGATTCTCATCACGTCCCCCCGGCAGGGCGGGACGGCGGGAATCTTTCACCGTCCCCCGGGCGCTGCACCGGCGGGTATTCCGATCGAGGCGGGAGCGTGCGGGTGCGCGGGCACAGCGAGGGCGAGCGGCTGGCCGCCGCCGATCTGGGCGCGGAACTGGGTGTACGGGCCACGTTGGTGCAGTTCTCCAGCGCCTTCTGCGCTCCCTGCCGGGCCACCCGCCGGGTGCTGGCCGAGGTGGCCGCGCTGGTCCCGGGTGTCGCCCATGTCGAGATCGACGCCGAGGCCCGGCTGGAGCTGGTCCGCGCCCTGGACATCGTCAGCACGCCGACCGTGCTGGTGCTGGACGCCGCCGGCCGCGTGGTGCGGCGGGCCGCCGGGCAGCCGCGCAAGGCGGACGTGATCGCCGCGCTGGGGGAGGCCGTGTGACGGCTGCCCGCACCGGCCCGGCGGCATGGGTTCCGCATTCCGGAACACCCGCTTGACGGTGCGCACCCTCTATCGTCAGCCTGACACTTGAGCCTCCGGCCACTCCCCGGCCGGCCGGGGCGCGGCGCAGAAGGACATACGCATGACGGCCACACCCGACCTGGCCCGCCTCCGATCCGACACCCCCGGTCTGCTGCGGTCCGTCTTCCGGCGGCACGCGGCGGGCGTCGCCGTGATCACCGCGAGCGGCCCGTCCGGTCCGGCCGGCTTCACCGCCACCTCCCTCGCCTCGGTCTCCGCCGAGCCGCCGCTGCTCTCCTTCGGCGTCGGCACCGGTTCCTCGAGCTGGCCGGTGATCGCCGAGGCCGGCCATGTCGGCGTGCACATACTCGGCGAGCACCAGCAGGAGCTGGCCGCCACCTTCGCCCGCAGCGGCGCCGACCGCTTCGGCCCGCCCACCGCCTGGCGCACCGGCCCCGAGGGCGTGCCCGTGCTGGACGGCGTACTGGCCTGGCTGGTGTGCCGCGTCGCCGGCCGGGTGCCGGCCGGCGACCACCGCATCGTGCTCGCCGAAGTCCTCCTCGGTGACCCCGCCGGCGACGGCCGGCCCCTCGTCTACCACCAGGGACGCTTCGGCGGGCTGCGCGGCTGACCGCGCTCCGGGCGCTGCTGCGAAGCAGTCGGGTTCCGGTTACGCTGCGTTGCGAAGGTCACAGTTCAAAGCGCTTGCTCAGCGGGCACGAACTGAGTGTACTGACGAGTAATATTTCGGTCGGAGCGCAGGTCGCCCCGGCCGGGATCGGCCGCTTGGGGCGCCTATGCTGCCTGCAAGAGGCAGCAATGGAAATGTCGAGGCAGTAGGAGAGCCGGCGTGAGCTTGAGGATCGTTGTCACTGTGAAGTACGTGCCCGACGCCACCGGCGACCGGCACTTCGCCGATGACCTGACCGTCGACCGTGACGA
>NZ_JBFAAP010000056.1:0-47908 GCF_040639815.1 Streptomyces sp. NPDC023723 | reverse complement strand
TGCTGGTCTGCCGCCCGGCCGGACCGGCCGCGGCGCCGCGGCCGGTCCTCTACCACGTGCACGGCGGCGGCATGGTCCTCGGCACCAACCGGGCCGGCCTGGCGGAACCCCTGAGCTGGGCGGCGGAGCTGGGCGCGGTGGTGGTCTCGGTGGAGTACCGGCTGGCGCCGGAGCATCCGCACCCGGCCCCGGTGCGGGACGCGTACGCCGGGCTGCGCTGGACCGCCGGGCAGGCGGCGGAGCTGGGCGCCGATCCGGAGCGGATCGTGCTGGTCGGCGCGAGCGCGGGCGGCGGGCTGTGCGCCGCGCTGGCCCTGCTCGCCCGGGACCGCGGCGGGCCGCGGCCGGCCGGCCAGCTGCTGATGTCGCCGATGCTCGACGACCGGGGCGACTCGCCCTCCGCCCGGCAGATGGCGGGCCTCGGCACCTGGGACCGCTCGGCCAACGAGACCGCCTGGACCGCGCTGCTGGGCGCGGCGCGGGGCGGCCCGGACGTGTCCCCGTACGCGGCGCCCGCCCGGGCCCGGGACCTGTCGGGGCTGCCGCCGGCCTTCCTGGACGTCGGTTCGGCGGAGACCTTCCGGGACGAGACGGTCGCCTACGCGGGCCGCCTGTGGCAGGCCGGCGGGGCCGCCGAACTGCACGTGTGGCCCGGCGGCTGCCACGGCTTCGACGCCCTCGTCCCGAACGCGGCCCTCTCCCACGCCGCCCGCACGACCCGCCCGGCCTGGCTGCGCCGCCTCCTGCGAACCGCGCCCTGAGCACCGCGCCCCGGCACCAGACCACCATCCGCCCGGCCCGGCCGCGCCGCCTCCTGGGCCTGTGTCCCGGGCGCCGTGTCCTGGGACCAGCGGTACCAGGTACGCGGGCGCCGGACGGTGTTCACTGGCAACCATGACGACGACCGAGTTCGGACGGACCGTACGCCGGTGGCGCGATCGCGTCTCCCCCGAGTCGGCCGGGCTGCCGGCCCGCGGTCCGCGGCGCGCGGCCGGACTACGCCGGGAGGAACTGGCCCTGCTGGCCGGCATCTCGGTCGACTACGTCACGCGGCTGGAACAGGGCCGGGCGTCCAACCCGTCGCCGGGGATCGTCGAGGCGCTGGCCCGGGCGCTGCGGCTGCCGCTCCAGGAGCGGGCCTATCTGTACCGGCAGGCCGGACTGGTGCCGCCGGGCCCGGACACCGTGCCGTCGTACATCCCGCCGAGCGTGCACCGACTGCTCGACCGGCTGGCCGGCACCCCGGTCGCCGTGTTCGACGCGGCGTGGACGCTGCTGCTGGCCAACCAGCCGTACACGGCGCTGATGGGCGACCCCTCCGGGTGGCGCGGCCACGAGCGCAACAGCGTGTGGCGCAACTTCGTCGGCCCGCGCGGCCGGGCCCGGCAGGACCCGCCGCGGCGGCGGGCGTTCGAGGAGGCGCTCGCCGCCGATCTGCGCGACACGGTCAGCCGGTATCCGGCCGACCGGCGGCTGCGGCAGCTCGTCGAGGACCTGCGCGCGCACAGCGAGCGGTTCGCCGAGCTGTGGGAGTCGGGGATCGTCGGCCGGCACGAGGTGGCCCGCAAGACCATCGAGCACCCGGCGGTGGGCCCGCTGGACCTGGACTGCGACGTACTCGCCGTGGCGGGCGCCGACCTGCGGGTCATGGTGTACTCCGCCGAGCCGGGCACCGCGGACGCCGAGCGGCTGGCCCTGGTCGCCGTGCTGGGCACCCAGGCGCTGGTCGACTAGTCGCCGCGGGCGGCGCGCGGGCCGGGACGGCGCGGCCGGCCGACGCCGAGCGGCGCTCGACGGTCCGCGGCAGCCGGTCCCGGCCCTCCCCGGCCTCCCCTGCCTCCCTGCCGACACGTCGTGCGGCTCGCGGCCGATGAGGGGTTTCCGGGTGGGCGCCGCAGGCAACCCGGGTCCCTGCGCAGGCACCGCCCGCCTGAGCACGACCCTGGCCGGCGGTCCGGCCGACCCGACGTGACGGGAGCACCCGGATGACCATCGCAGCTTCGCATCCGCCCTCCGCCCGGTCCGGTCCGCGCATCGGCGTGCTCGGCTCCTACGGCGGTTTCAACACCGGTGACGAGGCGATCCTGACCTGCGTCCTCGGCTGTCTGCGGGCCCACCGGCCGGACGCCCACCTGGTCGTCTTCAGCCGGAACGCCGAGCACACCCGCACCCACCACCACGAGGCCGACGAGGTGGTCGACTGGGAGGGTGTCCGGCGCAACCACGTGATCGACGTGCTGCCCGGCCTGGACCTGCTGGTGCTGGGCGGCGGCGGCCTCCTCTTCGACGGCGAGGCCCGGCGCTATCTGCGGCTGGTGCGCGCCGCCCAGGACCGGGACGTGCCGACCTTCGCCTACGCCGTCGGCGCCGGGCCGCTGCGGGAGGCCGAGGACCGGGAGATGGTGCGCACGGTGCTGGCCGACATGGACGACGTGGTGGTGCGGGACGAGGAGTCCCGGCTGGTCCTGGAGGAGGTCGGGCTGGAACGCGAGGTCACCGTGACCGCCGACCCGGCGCTGCTGCTGCGCCCGGAGCCCTTCACCCACGCCATGATGCGCGACGAGGGCGTGCCCATCGGCGCCCGGCTGGTGGGGATGTCGGTGCGGGAGCCGGGCCGGGCGGCCGAGGCGCTGGACGAGAGCGACTACCACGCGCTGCTCGCCACCGTCGCGGACTTCCTGGTGCGGCGGCTGGACGCGCACGTGGTGTTCCTGCCGATGGAGCGGCACGACGTACGGCACGCGCACGCGGTGCTGTCCCACATGACCGCGCCGGACAAGGGCCGCATCCTGCACGGTGACTACAGCCCGGGGCAGGTGCTCGGGCTGATGCGCCACCTGGACCTGGCGGTCGGCATGCGGCTGCACTTCGTGATCTTCGCGGCGCTGACCGGCGTACCGGTGCTGCCGCTGCCCTACTCGGGCAAGGTGTTCGACTTCGCGCGCCGGCTCGGCGCGCCCGCGCTGGTGGGGGTGGCCCGGGAGCAGGCCGGGCTGCTGCTGGCCGAGGTGGACCGGCTGTGGGACGAGTACCCGCGGCGCGAGGAGGACCTGCGGGCCCGGATGGCGGAGCTGACGGCGGCGGCCCGGGAGACCTGTGTGCGCTGCGGTTCGCTGCTGGCCGCGGTGGAGGGCGCGCGGGTGGCGGACGCGGCCGAGGCACGGCCCCTGGAGGTGTGATGCCGGTCCTGCGAGAACCCGGTGAGCCGCGCACGGTGACCCTGCCGCCGCGGGACGCCCGGCACGGGGGCCGCTGCGACGTGCTGGTGGTGGGCGGCGGCCCGGCCGGGTTCGCCGCCGCGCTGGCCGCCGCCGACGCCGGGGCCGACGTGGTGCTGGTGGAGCGGTACGGGTTCCTCGGCGGCAACGCGACGGCGGCGCTGGTGATGCCGCTGATGTCGTTCCACAACGAACACAAGCAGGCGGCGTTCACCGAGGCCGGGGACGCCTCCCGGCTGCTGCCCACCGATCACGGCGAGGGCGAGCCGGTGGTCGCGGGCGTGCTGTGGCGGCTGCTGGAGCGGCTGATGGAACGCGGCGGCTGTCTGCGGCCGTCCACGAAGACCGGGTACACCGTCCCCTTCGACCCCGAGCTGTTCAAACTGACCCTGCTGGAGATGATGGACGAGTCGGGCGTGCGGATGCTGTTCCACGCCTTCGCGTCGACCGCGATCGGGCTGGACGACGGCTGGCGGGTGGTGTTCGAGACCAAGTCGGGGCCGGTGGTGCTGGACGCCGGGGTGGTGGTGGACGGCACCGGGGACGGGGACGTGGCGGCGGCCTGCGGGGCGCCGTACGAGATCGGCCGGCCGGAGGACGGGCTGACCCAGCCGATGACGCTGATGTTCCGGGTGGCGGACTTCTCCCGGCCGGACTTCGCGGCGTACGTGCGCGACCACCCCGACCAGTGGCGCGGCGTGTACGGGCTGTGGGACCTGGTGGAGCAGGCGCGGGCCGACGGGGACCTGCGGCTGCCGCGCGAGGACATCCTGTTCTTCGCCACCCCGCACCCGAACGAGCTGAGCGTCAACTGCACCCGGGTCACCCGGGTGCTCGGCACCAGCGTGTGGGACCTGACCCGGGCCGAGCACACCGCGCGCCGGCAGCTCGCCCAGATCGACCGGTTCCTGCGCACCCGGGTCCCCGGGTTCGAGGCGGCGTACGTGGTGCAGAGCGGCACCCACGTCGGCGTCCGCGAGACCCGCCGGGTGCTCGGCGACTACCAGCTCACCGGACACGACATCCTGGCCGCGCGCCCCTTCCCGGACGTGATCGCGCACGGCGCGTACCCGGTCGACATCCACAACCCGCGCGGCACCGGCACGGTCCTGAAGCGGGTGCCCGCCGGCAGCTTCTACGACATTCCGCTGCGCTGTCTGCTGCCGCGCGGCACCGACCGGCTGCTGGTCGCCGGGCGCTGCATCTCCGGTACGCATGTGGCGCACTCCTCGTACCGGGTGATGCCGATCGCGATGGCCACCGGCCAGGCGGCCGGGGTGTGCGCCGCGCTGACCGTCCGGCACCGGCACGGGCCGCGCGGGCTGCCGTACCGGCTGGTCCAGCAGGAGCTGCTGCGGCAGGGGGCGCGGCTGCGGATCGGTCAGGCCGGGGAGGTCTGACCCGGCGCCCCGCCGACGCCGGCCGGGTCGCCGCCGCGGGTGGCGACCGGGACGCGGCACACGGCGTACCGGCGCGTCAGCCCGGCCGTCCGGGCGTTGGTGTCCTGCGGGGTGGGGGTGGTGACGGGCGCCGGTCGAACCGGTCGGCCGGGGCGCCCGGCGGCGGCCCCGGATCAGCGGTCGGCGGCCAGGTCCGCCTCCAGGGCGCGGGCCGCCGCCTCCAGGGCGGCGACCAGGGACCGCAGCCGGCGCGGCTCGTAGCGGACGCGCGGCATCGACACCGACAGGCCCGCCACGGCGCCGCCGCCCGGGTCGCGGACCGGCACGCCCACCGCGACCAGGCCCCGCTCCGACCGCTCCCGGTTGACGGCGAAGCCGCTGCGCCGGGCCCGGGCCAGCTCGGGGCGGAGCCGGTCCAGGTCGGGCCGGTCGTCGGGCCGGTCGCGGTAGCGCTCGGGGGCGTACACGTCGTCCAGTTCCGCCGGGTCCAGTTCGGCGAGCAGGAGCAGGCCGGCCGTGGTGCGGTGGGCCGGGAAGACCATGCCCTCGCGGGAGCCGACCCGCAGCGCCCGGGCGCACTCGACGCTGGCGATGAAGCGGGCGGTGTCGCGGGTGCGGATGGTCAGGTTGGCGGTCTCGTCCAGCAGGTCGACGAGCCGGTGCAGCGGGGGCAGGGCGGCGGCACGCAGCCGGGAGACCTGGGAGCGGGAGTGCGCGGCCAGTTCCAGCACCGGGCCCGCGTGGTAGACGCGCTGGTCGTCCTGGACGGCGAAGTCCCGGTAGACCAGCATCGCCAGCAGCCGGTGCGCGGTGGAGCGGGCGACGCCGAGGCGGTCGGCGAGCTGCGAGACGGTCAGCCCGCCCTCCAGCTGGAGCACGGTCGCGGCCCGCAGCGCGTGGTCGACGCTGGCGATCGCGTACGGCGGCGGTGTCTTCAGCGGTTTGTCCACGGGCCTCTCCCCGGCTGTTCCCGATTCTGCAACCGATTCTGCAACACAGAATTTACACGTCCGCCCTGCGGACCCGGGAGGACGCTGAGCGCGTGACTTCCTCCACTGCTTCAGACACTGTCGCGGGCTCCCCCGTCCGGCTCCGGGCCGTCGCGGCGCCGGACCAGCCCGAGGTCACCCCGGCGCTCGAAGAGCTGTACCGGGGCTTCGAGAAGGAGCTGCTCGTCCCGCTGTGGACCGAGATCGGCGACCTGATGCCCGCCCACCCGCGCTCGCGCGCCGTACCGCACGTGTGGCGCTGGCAGCGGCTGCGCGAACTGGCCGACCGGGCCGGGCGCATCGTGCCGGTCGGCCGGGGCGGCGAGCGGCGCGCCATCGCGCTGGCCAACCCGTCGCTGGGCGGGCGGCCGTTCGCCACGCCGACACTGTGGGCGGCGATCCAGTACCTGATGCCGGGCGAGGACGCGCCCGAGCACCGGCACACCCAGCACGCGTTCCGGTTCGTCGTCGAGGGCGAGGGCGTGTGGACGGTGGTCGGCCGGGACCCGGTGGCCATGCGGCGCGGCGACTTCCTGCCGCAGGCGGGCTGGAACATGCACGCCCACCACAACGCCACCGCCGAGCCGATGGCCTGGATCGACGGTCTGGACATCCCGTTCCAGTACACCTCCGAGGCGCAGTTCTTCGAGTTCGGCCGGGACCGGATCAGCGACGCGGAACGGATCACTCCGCAGCGGTCGCGGGCCGAGCGGCTGTGGGGCCACCCGGGGCTGCGGCCGGTCTCCGCCGCGCCCGGCTCCACCGGTCCCGGCTCCCCGCTGCTGGCCTACCGCTGGGAGCACACCGACCGGGCGCTGGCCGACCAGCTCGCGCTGGCGGCCGAGGGCTTCGCGGGCGCCGTCGAGCCCGGTCACGCCGCCGTCCGGTTCAGCGACCCGGCGACCGGCGGCGACGTGCTGCCGACCATCCGCGCCGAGATGCACCGGGTGACCCGCGGCACCGAGACCGCGCCGGTCAGGGAGACGGGTTCGTCCGTCTACCAGGTCTTCGACGGGGCCGGCACGGTCACCGTCGGTGACCGGTCCTGGTCGGTGACGCGCGGCGACCTGTTCGTGGTGCCGTCCTGGCAGCCGTTCTCGGTGCGCTCCGAGGCGGGCGCCGCCGACTCCGACTCCGGTGCGCTGGACCTGTTCCGGTTCAGCGACTCCCCGATCTTCGAGGCGCTGCGTCTCGACCGTACCCATGTGGAAGGAACCACCCGATGAAGCTCGCGACCCTCCGCGCCGACGGCGCCACCCGTGCCGTGCGGCTGGACGGCGACGTCCTGGTCGATCTCGGCGCCGCCGACCTCGGCGCCCTGCTGGCCGAGCCGGGCTGGGCCGGGCGGGCCGCCGCCGCGACCGGGGCCACGTACCCGGTGCGGGGCGCGGACTTCGCGCCGGTCGTGCCGCGGCCCTCCAAGGTGGTGTGCGTCGGCCTCAACTACCGCAACCACATCCAGGAGATGGGCCGGGACCTGCCTGAGCACCCCACCCTGTTCGCGAAGTTCGCCGACTCGCTGATCGGCGCGCACGACGACATCGCGCGGCCCGAGGAGACCGAGAAGTTCGACTGGGAGGTCGAGCTGGCCGTGGTCGTCGGCGCGCCGGTGCGCCGCGCGAAGGGCGCCGAGGCCGAGCGGGCGATCGCGGGCTTCACGGTGCTCAACGACATCACCTGCCGCGACTGGCAGTTCCGCACCCGGGAGTGGCTCCAGGGCAAGATGTGGGACTCCTCCACGCCGGTCGGCCCCTACCTGGTCACCCCGGACGAGCTGCCCGGCGGTGTCCGCCCCGCGCTCGACGTGACGCTGACGGTGGACGGCGAGGTCATGCAGTCCGACTCCACCGGCGACCTGCTGTTCGACCCGGTGGCCCTGGTGGAGTACGTCTCCACGGTGGTGCGGCTGAACCCCGGCGACATCATCGCCACCGGCACCCCCGGCGGCGTCGGCCACGCCCGCCGGCCGGAGCGCTACCTGCTCGGCGGCGAGACCGTCGTGACCGAGATCGCGGGCATCGGCCGCCTGGAGAACAAGGTCGTCAAGGAGAAGTCCGTCTGATGACCCGCACGTTCGAGGAGGCGCGCGACTGGGTGCGGCTCGGTACCGCCCTGCTGACCGGGGCGGCCGACGCCGGTGACGCGGTGCTGGACGCGCCCAGTGTGCTGCCCGGCTGGAGCCGCAAGCACGTGGTCGCGCACGTCGCGGCCAACGCGGACGCGCTCGGCAACCTGGTGCACTGGGCCGCCACCGGCGAGCAGACCCCGATGTACGCCTCCGCCGAGGAGCGCGCCGAGGGGATCGCGAAGGGCGCGGCGCTGCCCGCCGCCGAGCTGACCGGGTGGCTGCGCGGCTCGGCGGCGGAGCTGGAGACGGCGACGGCCGCGCTCGGCGCGGAGCAGTGGCGGGCCGAGGTCGTCACCGCCCAGGGCCGGACCGTGCCGGCCACCGAACTGCCCTGGATGCGCGCCCGCGAGGTGTGCGTGCACGCGGTGGACCTGGGCCGGGGCGTCACCTTCGCCGACCTGCCGGCCGGTTTCCTCAGCGCGCTCTGCGACGACGTGGTGGCCAAGCGCGCCGCCGCCCGGACCGGACCGGCCGTGCGGCTGGTCCCGACGGACGCCGACGCCCGCTGGGAGCTGCCCGGCACCGGCGCTCCGGCCGAGGTCACCGGCCCGCTGCACGAGCTGACCGCGTACCTGACCGGCCGGCCCGCCACCCCGACCACCCGGCACGGCGGCCCGGTTCCGCGGCTCGGCCCCTGGCTCTAGCCCCCGCTCACCCCGCCCGCCCCCGCCCGCCCCCGCCGCCCTCCGCCGGCCGACTCAAGGAAGAGACGATGAACCCTGCACAGCCCCCCACCTCAGACACCCCCGACGTGATCGTCGTCGGTGGCGGCATCGGTGGTCTCAGCACCGCGTTCGCCCTGACCCGGGAGGGCCTGCGGGTACGCGTCCTGGAGCGCGCCAAGGAGTTCGGCGAGGTCGGCGCCGGCATCCAGATCGCCCCCAACTGCACCCGCATCCTGCACGAGTACGGCCTGCTGGACGAGGCCAAGAGCCTCGGTGTGCTCCCCGCGAACATGGTGATGCGGGACGCGCTCGACGCCCGCGAGCTGACCCGCCTCGACCTCGCGGACCTGGAGCGGCACTACGGCTTCCCGTACATGGTCATCCACCGCAGCGACCTGCACGGACTCTTCCTGCGGGCCTGCCGCGCGGCCGGCGTGGAGCTGCTGACCGACCGCACGGTCACCGGGTACGAGCAGACGGCGGGCGGTGCCCTGGTCCGCCTCGCGGACGGGTCGGCCGAGCGGGCGCCGCTGGTGATCGCCGCCGACGGGCTGCGCTCGGTGGCCCGGCGCGATCTGGTCGGCGACGACGTGGTCAGCTCCGACTACGTCGCCTACCGGGCGGCCGTCCCGATCGACGCGGTGCGCGCCAACGGCGTCGCGGAGCAGGACGTCACCGTCTACGTCGGCCCGCACTGCCACTTCGTGCAGTACGCGCTGCGCGGCGGCGACATGTTCAACCAGGTCGCGGTCTTCCGCTCGCCGGCGGCGCTGGCCGGCCGGGACGACTGGGGCACGCCGGACGAGCTGGACGAGCTGGACGCCGCGTTCGAGGCGACCTGCGACCCGGTGCGCAAGGGGATTCCGCTGATGTGGCGGGACCGCTGGTGGCAGATGCTGGACCGGGACCCGGTCGAGACGTGGGTGCACGGCCGGATCGCCCTGCTCGGCGACGCCGCCCATCCCCCGCTCCAGTACATGGCGCAGGGCGCGGTGATGGCGATCGAGGACGGCTGGGTGCTGGCGAAGCACGCCGCCCGGCTGCCCGGTGCGGGCGGCCCGGACTGGGACGCGGTGCTGGCCGCGTACCAGGCGGTCCGGGTCGAGCACTGCCGCCGGGTGCAGCGCACCGCCCGCGCCTGGGGCGAGCTGTGGCACCTGGACGGCGAGCGGCGGCTGCGGCGCAACGCGGTGCTGCGGGAGGTGGACCCGTACGGCTACGCCTTCACCGACTGGGTCTACGGCCCGACCGCGCTCTTCCCGGACGAGGAACCGGCCATGTTCGAGCCGGTCCCGCTGGCCTCCGCCCGGCCGGCGGAGCAGGTCACGGGCTGACCGCTGCGGCCAGCCAGTCGTCGACCGGCCCGAAGGTGAGCACCCCGCTGCCCGCGCCCGCGAGTTCGCCGGACGCGGGCAGCAGCCGGTCCTGGGCACGGCGCAGCGCCGGCCGGTCGCCGAGCGCGCGGGCCAGCGCCGCCTCGGCGCAGCACAGGGCCTCGTAGAGCAGGTCGGGCGGGGGTTCGGGCAGCCGGTGCAGGGCTGCGCGGGCCGCGTCCCGGCCGCCCTCGGCCAGCAGCGCGAAGGGCTCGGCCCAGGGGCGGTACGGGCCCCAGTCCGCCCGTCGGTCCACCTCGGGCGGCAGGCCCCGGGACAGCCGCAGACCGAGCAGGGCGAGCGGCAGCAGGCCGCGTTCCAGGCCCGGCATGCCGGCGTCCTCCAGGCGGGCGGCGGCGGCCCGGTAGCCGGCCTCGGCCCGGTCGTACGGGGCACCGGTGGCGGCCCGGCGCAGGGCGCGGTACCAGGTGGTGAAGACGGCCACCAGGGGCCGTTCGTGCCGGGCGGCCAGGGCGTCCGCGGCGGCGGCGTGCCGGTCCGCGCCCGTGAAGTCGGCCGCCGCGCTCCGGGCCTGGAGGCGGATCAGATGGCCGAGGATCTCGTAGGTGGCCAGACCGTGCCGGGCGGCGAGCTCGACGAGCTCGGCGCCGATCGCGGCGCGGCGCGGGGACCCGCCGGCGGTGGCGCAGGACTGCATGTAGGTGCCGTTGAGGGCGAACGCGAGCAGCGCGGGGTCGGCCAGGCGGCGGGCGATCTCCTCGGCCCGCCGGGCCGCCTCCGGGCCGCGCGGGGACCGTACGCCGCGGCTCTCCAGGGCGACGGTGGCGAGCAGCCGGGCCCGGGCGGGGTCGGCCGCCGGGGTGTCCGGGAGGGCGGCGAGGGTGCGTTCGGCGGCCGCCACGATGCGGCGGGCGGCCTCGGGGTCGTCGCTGCGGGTCCAGTTGGCGGGGACGTCGTAGGCGCCGATCACCCGGGCGGTCAGCTCCGCGTCGCCGGTCTCCTCGGCGGCGGCCACGGCGGCCGGGCGCTGCTGCCGGGCCACCTCCAGACCGCCGCCGCCGGTGACCGCGAGGGTGCGCAGCAGGCCGACGGTGGTTTCCAGGCGGGCGGCCGATCCGGCGGCGACCGCGCGGTCGTACGCCTCGGTGGCGCGGGTCCACAGCCGGGCCGCCGCCTCGGCCGGTTCGGCGGGCGGGTCCAGGACCGGGTCCTGGGCGAGGACACCGGCCTCCAGGCGGCGCAGCCGGGGTCCCGGATCGATGCCCAGTTCGTCGGCGAGCAGCGCGCGGGCCCGGCGCAGTACCGCGAGGGCGTCCGCCTGCCGGCCGGTGCGGTACAGGGCGAGCGCGAGCAGCCGCCAGGCCTCCTCGCGCCAGGGGTGGCCGTCCAGGTGGGCGTCGAGGTCGGGGACCGCCTCCGCCGCCCGGCCCGACTCCAGCAAGAGTTCCGCCCGGCGTTCGACGGCGCGCAGCCGCAGTTCGGTCAGCCGGAGCCGCTCGCCGCGCGCCCACGGTGCCTCGGCGAACTCGGCGTACGCCGGTCCCCGCCACTGGCCCAGCGCCGCCGCGAGCCGGTCCGGTGCCTGCCCCGCGGGCAGCCGGCCGGCCGCCGCGACGGCCGCCTCGAACCGCCAGGCGTCCACCGCGTCCGGCGCGGCGCGCAGCGCGTATCCGGGGCCCTCGGTGACCAGCAGCCGGGCCGGGGCGCGGCGTGGGCGGTCCGGTTCCAGGGCGCGGCGCAGATCGCCGACGAAGGTGCGCACCGCGCCCACGGCCCGCGCGGGCGGTACCTCCCACAGGTCCGCGACCAGCCGGTCCACCGGCACCATCCGCCGCCGGGCCAGCACCAGGCGGGCCAGCACGGCGCGGTGCCGGGGCCCCTTCAGGGCGAGTGCCTGGCCGGCGCGCTCGGCCGTGACCGGCCCGAGCACGCCGAAGGTGACCGCTTCCATGATCCGCCCTGTTCCGCCGTGTTGCCCGGCCCCCACGGTACGCGCGCTGATCGGTTGCTGATTCACGCCCGGCAGGCTCATGGGCACACAGCACCGCCGAGAGGAACGAATCAGCATGAACCCGACCATTCCCGGCTTCTCCTACGACCGGGTTCCCGTCGCCGAGGGGGTGGCGCTGCACGTCGCCGTCGGCGGCTCCGGCAGCCCCGTCGTCCTGCTGCACGGCTTCCCGCAGACCCACCTGATGTGGCGGCACGTCGCCGCCGACCTGGCCGCCGAGCACACCGTGATCTGCCCCGACCTGCGCGGCTACGGCGACAGCGACAAGCCGGCCGACCCGGACGGCACCGCGTACGCCAAGCGGACGATGGCCGCCGACGTGGTCGCCCTCGCCCGGACGCTGGGGCACGAGCGGTTCGCGCTCGCCGGGCACGACCGGGGGGCGCTGGTGGCGGTCCGGGCCGGGCTCGACCATCCGGCGGCGGTGACGCACCTGGCGGCGCTGGACGTGCTGCCGACCCTGGACATGTGGGACGTACTGCACGGCGCCACGGCCGCCGTCGCCTTCCACCTGTACCTGATGGCCCAGCCGCCCGGTCTGCCGGAGCGGCTGATCGCCGCGACGCCGGACGCGTTCTTCGGCCACTTCCTCGACCTGTGGGCCCGCGACCCGGACGCCCTGCCCGCCGGCGTACGGGCCGCCTATCTGAAGGCGTCCCGGGCGGCGGTGCCGTCCATCGTGGCCGACTACCGGGCCTCGGCCGGCGTCGACGTCGACCACGACCGGGCCGACCGGGAGCAGGGCAACCGGCTGCGGATGCCGGTCACCGTGCTCCAGCAGGACTGGGGCGCGGCCCTCGGCTACGACGCCGCCGCGCTGTGGCGGGCCTGGGCCGCGGAGCTGCGCCATGTCACCGTGGACTGCGGGCACTTCATGGCGG
Source organism: Streptomyces sp. NPDC023723 (assembly GCF_040639815.1). NCBI lineage: Bacteria > Bacillati > Actinomycetota > Actinomycetes > Kitasatosporales > Streptomycetaceae > Streptomyces > Streptomyces sp. NPDC023723. The sequence goes on along the minus strand of NZ_JBFAAP010000056.1, from coordinate 35,282 downwards.
AGGAGGCACCGGCTCAGGTCGCGGCGGCGCTGCGCGAGCTGCTGACGCGGTGACCGCGGCGCGGCCGCCCGGCGGGCGAGCGGCCCCGGCGTGCCCCGGCGCCCCTCCTCGGTGCTAGGAGCCGGCGGGGGAACCGGGCCGTCGGGTGAACCGTCGCAGTCCCCGTCGGGCCGGCTTGAGGGGCTTGTCCTCGGGGGCCGCCGGCGATGGGCCCGCGGTCACCGCCGGCGGTGCGGCCGGGGGCGCCGGGACGGGTCCGCTGCCGCGCCTGAGCCGGTTCCGGACCGACTCGACCACGGCCAGCTGGGCCGGTTCGCGCAGCAGGCCCGCCTCGGACAGCCGGTCCCACATGTGCAGCAGTTCCTGGCCGCGGACGGCCCCCTGCCCCTCGTCCATCAGCCGCTGCCAGGCGGCGGTGGCGCGGGCCACGTCGGGCGCCGCCCGCTCCAGGTCGGTGCGGCAGCGGATCCGCGCGACGGTCAGCGCGAGGGTGGTGGCGACCATGTAGTCGGCGCGCTGGAACGCGATGTACGCCTCGATCGCCCGGGCCTCCATGGCGAGCTGGTCATCCGCTCCCCGGCGCAGCGTCAGGTGCTCCCGCAACGCGCCGGCCAGCACGAACGCGGCGTGCAGCTCCCCGCGCCGGGCGTGCTGGATGATCCGCTCGACGCGGGAGAGCGGCGGGAACGCCGCCTCCTCGGCAGCGGTGCGCTCGGGCCCGGGCGGCAGGTCGTCCTCTTCGGCGATGGTCAGGCTGGAGCCGTCGGGGTACACCCGCAGCCGGGCCACCTGCTGGGCGGGACGGTCGATGACGGTGGCGGCCACCGGGGCGCCGATGGTACGGGCGAACATGGCGACGGCGTCGAGCAGTGCCTCGTTGGCCGGCCGGGTGCCGCTCATCTCCAGCAGATGGCCGTTGACCACCGTCGATCCGTCCTCGGCCACGTAGGCGTCGAGCCGGATCAGCGGCTGTGCGGGGAGCGCGGGCAGGTTGCTGTCGTCGCGGGGCGTCAGCGAGTGGGACATGGGACTCAGACTCCGGGACGCACGACACCGAGGACGGGCATGGAGGCCACTGGCGCGGTCGTGACCGTGCGCCCGGGCCGGGGGGCGTGGACCATCTGGCCGCCTCCGATGTACATGCCCACGTGGGTGGCGTCGCTGTAGTAGATGATCAGGTCTCCGGGCTGCGCGGACGCCAGGGTGACCCGGGTCAGTCCCTGCCACTGCGCCTGCGAGGTACGGGGTATGGGGTGTCCGGCCGCCGCCCACGCGGCGGAGGTGAGCCCCGAGCAGTCGTACGAGGAAGGGCCGGTGGCGCCCCACACGTACGGTTTGCCGATCTGCGCCATCGCGAAGTCGACGGCGCTCGCGGCCGCTCCGACGGCCGGTGTCCCGCCGCCCCCCGAGCCGTTGTCGGCCGAGTTGCCGCCGCCTGCGCCGGACGTTGTGCCGGAGCCCGTCCAACTGGCCTCGGCCTTCTTGGCGTCCTGCTTCTCCAGCCGGGCCAGCGCGCGGGTCTGTGCCGCCTCCAGGCCGGCTTCGATCCCCTCGGCCTCGGTGATCTTCCCCTCGATCTTCTTCTTCGCCTCGGCCTTGTCCGCCCGGCTGCTCTCCAGCTTCCGCAGTTCCTTCGCGGCGGCGTCGGTCCGCCGGCTCAGCTCCGCGCGGGCCGTCTGCTGGGCATCGGCGACGTTGACCAGGTTCCGCATGGCCTGGCGGGCCTGGGAGGCCTCGTTCAGGGCCTGGTCGGGATGGTCCCCGAGCAGCAACTGGAGACCGGTGGCGGCGAGATCGCCGCCCCGGTACTGGGTGCGGGCGGCCGCGCCCGCGAGGTCGTGCAGGTCGTTCACCCGGTCCTCGGTGCGCGCCAGGTCCCCGCGCAGCGACGTCAGCCGCTTCTCCTGCCGGCCGGCCTTCACGTCGGCCGCGTTGTACGCCTCGGTGGCCTGTTCCGCCTCGCGGTACAGTCCGTCCAGTTCGGCGCGGATGTCCTCGATCGACGTGCCGTCCTGCGGACCGGGATCGTTCGGGGCGGCGTATCCCGGGACGGGCAGCAGGGCGAGCACGCAGAGGAGGGCTGCCACGGTGGCCCGGCCCCCCGCGGGTCTGCCACTGGTCGGCACGGTCATCGGGCTTCTCCATCGTGGAGGGGAGAGTTGTTCGAGCGCTGATCACACTACCGCCACTCGAACGGCCTACCCCTGCCTCCCCACCCGTGTCGCCCTGCCCGTCCGCCAATCGTCCACCGGAGTTCACCGCGGTTCCCCCGGGGCGGCCCCGACTCGCCCCGGTCACCGGAGGGTTCAGGTGGCCGCCTGGTCGCTGTCCCGGTGGGCGCCCCAGCCGTGCCAGCGCTCCACCTCGATCAGGGCGCTGACCCGGGGCCGGACCCGGTCCGGGTAGGCGTTGCCGGTGTAGTGCGTGGAGATGCGGTCGATGTCCGCCAGGCCCTCGTCGGCGCGGAACTCCACCACCCGACCGATCAGGGTGACATGGGTGTACCAGTCCTCGCCGTCCAGGACGCTGAGGGTGACCCGCGGGTCGCGGCGCAGGTGCTTCAGCCGGACCCGGCCCTCGTCGAGGCTGATCAGGACCTTGCCGTCGTCCTCCCAGACGTACCAGGTCGGGGTGGAGACGGGGGCGCCGTCGGAGCGGAGGGTGGCCATGACGCAGGGGTTGGCGCGGCGCAGCAGTTCGACGGCGTCGGCGGGCAGCGGTGGCTTGGACATGCGAACTCCTCGGGTGTTTACGGCTCTTGACAGCTGCTTGGGCCCGGTGGCTACTTGCGCCCGGTGGCTTACTTGTACTTGGAGGCTACTTGGCGAAGCTGGCGTAGTACGCGGCGGCCATGTCCTCGTCGCCGTGGCCCTGCGCGGCGGCCCGGGCCAGCCGCTCGGCGCCCGCGGCGGCCACGTCCAGCCGGACGCCGCCCAGTTCACCGGCCTCGACGATCAGCCGGGCGTCCTTGGCGGCGGTGGTCACGGCGAACTGCGCCGGGGTCAGCCTGCCCTCGCGGATCAGCGCGGCCTTGGCCCGCAGATAGCCCATGTCGAGCCCGCCGCCGGCGATGGCGTCGAAGAAGTGGTCGGGGTCGACGCCGAGCGCCCCGGCCAGCGCGAGCACCTCGCCCGCCGCGTTGGTGGCGGCGATCACCCAGCTGTTGGCGACCAGCTTGAGCCGGGTGGCGCTGCCGGCGGCGCCGTCCTCGCCGGTCCACACGGTGCGGTTGCCGACCGCGTCGAACACGGGCGTCACCGCGGCCCGGGCGTCGGCCGGTCCGGCGGCCAGCACCAGCAACTGGCCGGCCTCGGCGGGCTGGCGGGTGCCCAGCACGGGCGCGTCGAAGAAGACCAGGCCGTGCTCGCGGGCGAAGCCGGCCAGGTCGCCGACGGCCTCGACGCCCGCGGTGGTCGACTGCGCCCAGGCGACGCCGGGACGCAGCCCGGGCGCGGCCTCGCGCATGACGTCGAGGGCGGCGGGGCCGTCGTAGAGCATGGTCAGGACGACGTCCGCGCCCCGGACCGCCTCCTCGGGGGTGCCGGCGATGTGCGCGCCGTCGGCGGCGAGCGGTTCGGCCTTGGCGCGGGTGCGGTTCCAGGCGCGGACGGTGTGTCCGGCGCGGGCCAGGTTGCGGGCCATCGCGGCGCCCATGATGCCGGTGCCCAGGACGGCCACGGTGAGCTGATCGGTCATGAGGTCGGCTTCCTCCTGCGGACGGTGACGGGTGGGGAGATCAGCCTGCCACTTCGGCCGCGGTGACGCCCTTGGCCATCACCTCGTTCGAGACGGAGCCGTCGCCGGTGCCGGGCAGGCGGGCGGCGGGCCGGTCGCGTTCCGGGTGCTCATGGTGGTCTGTCTTTCCCGCCGTTCCAGGGGTCTGGGTGCATGCTGTCCGCTCGGGCGGCGGGCCGCCACCCGGCGACACCGTCGGCCGCCCGATGCCCCAGCTCCGCCGGCCCGCGACCCGTCCCGTACCGTACGGCCGTGACTGCCTTCACTCATGATCCCGACGAGACCGCCGGGACCGCCGGGCACTCCCCCGGCCGGCCCGGCCCGCACGCCACCACCGAGGCCGACGCCCGCTCGGTGGGCCGGGTGCGCACCGAGTACTCCCCCGCCCACGACGGCGACCCGGACCCGGGCGAGATCGTGTGGACCTGGGTGCCCTACGAGGAGAACGACGGCCGGGGCAAGGACCGCCCGGTGCTGGTGGTGGCACGGGAGACGGCCGGAACCGTGCTGGCCGTGCAGCTGTCCAGCAAGCGGCACGACGCCGACCGGGACTGGGTGCCGATCGGCAGCGGCCCGTGGGACCGTTCGGGCCGGGACTCGTGGGTGGACACCGACCGGGTGCTGCGGCTGCACGAGGCGGGCATGCGCCGGGAGGCGTGCGCGCTGGACCGGATGCGGTTCAACCTCGTACGGCACCGGCTGCGGGAGCGCTACGGCTGGAACTGAACCCCGTCGAACGCCCGCTCGAAAGCGGCGCGGACCGTGCCGCCCTCGGTGCGGTCCAGGACGCCGAAAACCACGTGCGTGAACGTGGCCGCGAACCGGCCACCGGGCCCGAGCAGCGCCCGGAAGGCGCCCGCGACCTCGGCCGGGTCGTTGCGGAAGACACCGCAGCCCCAGGCGCCGAGGACGAGCCGGCGGTGGCCGTGGTGCGCGGCCGTCTCCAGGACCCGTTCGGCGCGCACGGCCAGGGCGTGCGGCAGGTCGGCGGCGCGCTCCGGCGCCGTGCGCAGCACCACGCCCGCGTTGGGCGCGGCGGCGGTGAGGAAGGCGGCGGTGAACGGCTCGTCCAGCAGCCGGCCGCGGTCGTCCCGGAAGACCGGGACGGCGGGCGAGTGGATCACCCGGTCGGTGTAGAACGGGTCGCGGTGGGCGCGGTGGTGGTCGTAGAAGGCGGGGGCCCGCAGCAGGCAGGTGTAGAGCGCGGAGCCCCGGCACAGGGCCTCTTCCTGAGCCTGGGCGCCGTTGAGGTAGCCGCCGCCCGGATTGCGGGCCGAGGCGAAGTTGAGGACCGCCACGTCACCGCCGAGGCGGCGCGCGGCCGCCAGGCTGCCCTCGCCGGTGACCTCGACGGACGTCCGGACCGGCGGGGTGTCCGGGACCGGGACGGGCCCGGGTCCGTGCAGCCGGGTGCCCGACCGGGCCGCCGCCACCGCCGCCGCGATCCCCACCTCGCGTCCGTCCGGGGCGCGGTACGTCCCGGCCGCGACGATCTGTTCCGTGCGCTGCGCGATCTCCCGCAGGCGCGCGCTCACGGCGCCACCCCCGTGGGCGCCGTGACCGCGTGCCGTGCGGCCTCCCCCGTCGTGCTCATGAACGCATCGTGAGCGATGCTGGTCGTGCGGCGCAACGGAGTTTCGCACTCTTGTGCGCTGCCGCTCGAAGGTCTTGGGTGGGACGAGTGTGCCGTCCCGGCCGCTGAGGGCCGGAGTTCGGCGACATGGTGGAATCTCAGGAGGATCCCGACATGTCAGAATCGGTCAGTGGCTGTCACAGGCCACGCACCGCCGTCAGTGAGGCCGAGGTCGAGGCGCTGGTCCGCGGCATCGCCTTCAAGACCGGACCGCCCCGGCTGCTCGGGGTGGAACTGGAATGGCTCGTCCACGAGCTGCGCGACCCGCGGCTCCCCGTGACCACCGGACGGCTCGACGCGGTCTACGCCGCGCTGCGGTCCGTCCCCCTGAAGTCGGCGCTCACCGTCGAGCCCGGCGGTCAGCTGGAGCTCAGCTCGCCGCCCGCCGGCTCTCTGACGGACGTCGTCGACACCGTCTCCGCCGATCTGGCCGCCGTCCGCGCGGTGCTGCGCGAGGACGGTCTGGCCCTGGTCGGCCTCGGCCACGAACCGTGGCATCTCCCCCAGCGCTTCCTGCGGCAGCCCCGCTACGACGCGATGGAGGCGTGCCTGGACCGCGCCGGCCCGGCCGGCCGCCGCATGATGCGGGCCACGGCCTCCGTGCAGGTGTGCGTGGACGCCGGGCACGCGGAGCCGGGTCCGCTCGGCCAGGTGCGGCGCTGGTGGCTGGCCCACCAGCTGGGTCCGGTGCTGGTGGCGGCGTTCGCCAACTCGCCGCTGGCCGGGCGGCGGCCCACCGGCTGGCGGTCCACCCGGCAGCTGTGCTGGACGGAGATCGGCCCGGGCCGGGCGGGCGGTCCCGCGCTGGACACCGACCCGGCCGGCGCCTGGGCCCGGCACGTGCTGGACGCCCCGGTTATGTGCGTGCGGCGGGACACCGGCCCCTGGGAGGTCCCGGACGGGCTCAGCTTCCGGGACTGGACCCGCGCCCGCTCGCCCCGGCCGCCCACCGCGGAGGACCTCGACTACCACCTCACCACGCTGTTCCCGCCGGTCAGACCGCGCGGCCATCTGGAGCTGCGCATGATCGACGCGCAGCGCGGGGAGGACGGCTGGATCGTGCCGCTGGCCGTGACGGCGGCGCTGTTCGACGACCCGGAGGCATCCGAGACCGCCTACCGGGCGGTGAAGCGGCTGGCCGAGCGCACCGGCGGCCGGCCCGCCCCGCACAACCCGCTGTGGCGGGACGCGGCCCGGCTCGGCCTCACCGACCCGGAGCTGCGCGAGGCGGCCGCCGGGTGCTTCGCGGCGGCCCTCGGGGCGCTGCCCCGGCTGGGCGCCGACGCCCGGGTGACGGCCGCCGTCACGGCGTACCTGGAGCGCTATGTCGCGCGGGGCAGGTGCCCCGCCGACGATCTGCTGGACGAGTACGGGAAGGACTCTGGCTCATGACCCACCCCGCCCACGACGCCGAGACACTGCGCGAGCGGGCACTGACCACGCTGCTGGCCGCCCGCGACCGCACCACGCTGCTGACCAGCTGTGTGGCGGAACCGGACCTGACCGCGCAGCACTCGCCGCTGATGTCGCCGCTGGTGTGGGACCTCGCCCACATCGGCAGCCAGGAGGAGCTGTGGCTGCTGCGGGCGGTCGCCGGGCAGGAGGCGATACGGCCCGAGATAGACAGCCTCTACGACGCCTTCGAGCATCCGCGCGCCGAGCGCCCCAGGCTGCCGCTGCTGTCGCCGGAGGAGGCCCGCCGGTACGCGGCCGAGGTGCGCGGCCGGGCCCTGGACGTGCTGGAGGGGGCCGCGTTCCGCGGCACGCGGCTGACCGAGGCGGGGTTCGCCTTCGGGATGATCGCGCAGCACGAACAGCAGCACGACGAGACCATGCTGATCACCCATCAGCTGCGCCGGGGGCCGCAGGCGCTCACCGCGCCGGACCCGGACCCGGTGCCGCTGTTCACCGGGCCCGCCGAAGTCCTCGTTCCCGGCGGCCCGTTCACGATGGGCACCTCCAGCGAGCCGTGGGCCCTGGACAACGAACGGCCCGCGCACCGGCGCGAGGTGGCCGCGTTCCACATCGACACCACGCCGGTCACCAACGCGGCGTACCAGGCGTTCATCGACGACGGCGGCTACCGCGACCCGCGCTGGTGGACCGCCGACGGCTGGGACCATGTCCGCCGCGCTTCCCTGACCGCCCCGCTGTTCTGGCACCGGGACGGCGGGCAGTGGCTGCGCCGCCGGTTCGGGGCGGTGGAGGTGGTGCCGCCCGACGAGCCGGTGCTGCACGTGTGCTGGTACGAGGCCGACGCCTACGCCCGCTGGGCCGGGCGGCGGCTGCCCACCGAGGCCGAGTGGGAGAAGGCCGCCCGGCACGACCCGGCCACCGGCGGCTCGGCCCGCTACCCGTGGGGCGACGCCGACCCGGGCCCCGAGCACGCCAACCTCGGCCAGCGCCACCTGCGCCCGGCCCCGGCCGGCAGCTACCCGGAGGGCGAGTCCCCGCTGGGGGTACGTCAGTTGATCGGTGACGTGTGGGAGTGGACGGCGAGCGACTTCCTGCCGTACCCCGGGTTCCGGGCGTTCCCGTACAAGGAGTACTCGGAGGTGTTCTTCGGCCCCGGGCACAAGGTGCTGCGCGGCGGTTCGTTCGCGGTGGACGCGGTGGCCTGCCGGGGCACGTTCCGCAACTGGGACCTGCCCGTCCGGCGGCAGATCTTCGCCGGGTTCCGCACCGCCCGGTCCGCGGCGGCCGGCTGATGTGCCGCCACCTGGCGTACGTGGGGCCCGCGCTGCCGCTCGGCGGGCTCCTCGTACAGCCCCCGCACGCCCTGTACCGCCAGTCGTGGGCGCCGCGCCGGCAGCGGTACGGGACGGTCAACGCCGACGGGTTCGGCGTCGGCTGGTACGCCGCCGAGGACCCGGTGCCGGCCCGGTACCGGCGGGCCGGGCCGATCTGGGCCGATCGGTCCTTCGCCGACCTGGCCCGCGTCGTACGCGGCACTGCGCTGCTCGGCGCGGTCCGGGACGCCACCCTGTCCGGGGCCGACGCGGAGGCCGCGGCGGCACCGTTCGCCGCGGGCAGCTGGCTGTTCAGCCACAACGGGGCGGTGCCCGGCTGGCCCGGCTCGCTCGCCCCGCTGGTGCCGACGCTGCCGGCCGAGGACCTGCTGTCGCTCGAGGCCCGCAACGACTCGGCGTTCGTGTGGGCGCTGGTCCTGCACCGGCTGCGGGCCGGCCTGCCGCAGTCCCGGGCGCTGGCCGACACCGTCCGGGAGGTCGCCGAGGCGGCCCCCGGCGCCCGCCTCAACCTGCTGCTCACCGACGGGGCGACGATCGCCGCCACCGCCTGGGGCGACACCCTGTGGTACCTGGCCCGGCCCGGCGGCGGCACCGTCGTGGCCTCCGAACCCTACGACGACGACCCGCACTGGCAGGAGGTGCCCGACCGCACCCTGCTGGCGGCGAGCCGCACGGACGTGCGGCTCACCCCGCTGAAGGAATCCGCGCCCGTGATCCCGGAGGAGTCCCGTACGTGAGCACGTTCCGCATCACCCGCATCCTGCCCGCGGACGCCACCGACGCCGCCCTGCGCGCCGACGTCCTGTCCGGCCTGACGGGCAGCCCCCGCACCCTGCCGCCGAAGTGGTTCTACGACGCGCGCGGCAGCGAACTGTTCGAGGAGATCACCGCACTGCCCGAGTACTACCCGACGCGCGCCGAGCGCGAGATCCTCGCCGCCCGGTCCGGTGAGATCGCGGCGGCGGCCGGCGCCCGCACCCTGGTCGAGCTGGGCTCCGGCTCCTCCGAGAAGACCCGGTACCTGCTCGACGCGCTGACCGGGCTCGACGCCTACGTCCCGGTCGACGTCAGCGAGAGCGCCCTGGAGGCGGCCGGGCGGGCGATCGCCGCCGAGCGGCCGGGCCTGCACGTGCACGCGCTGATCGCCGACTTCACCGCCGCGCTGGAGCTGCCGGACACGCCGGGACCCCGGCTGCTGGCGTTCCTCGGCGGCACCGTCGGCAATCTGCTGCCCGCCGAACGGTCCGCGTTCCTCGCCTCGGTGCGCGCCGCGCTGGCCCCCGGCGACACGCTGCTGCTCGGCACCGACCTGGTCAAGGACGAGGCGGTGCTGGTGCGGGCGTACGACGACGCGGCCGGGGTGACGGCCGCGTTCGACAAGAACGTACTGGCCGTGATCAACCGCGAACTGGACGCCGACTTCGACCTCGCCGCCTTCGACCACGTGGCGCGCTGGGACGCGGAACGGGAGTGGATCGAGATGCGGCTGCGCTCGCGCACCGCGCAGACGGTGAAGGTGCAGGCCCTCGACCTGGCCGTGGACTTCGCGGCCGGCGAGGAACTGCGCACCGAGGTGTCGGCCAAGTTCCGCGAACAGGGCGTACGCGCCGAACTGGCGGCGGCGGGCCTGGACCTGGTCCACTGGTGGACGGACCCGGAGGGCCGCTTCGCGCTGTCGCTGAGCACCGTGCGCTGACGGCGCCGGACCTCACCGCGCCTCGGGGTCCAGCAGTTCGGTGATCCGGTCCGCGGCCCGGCGGGCCTCGGTGGCCGGGTCGGCGCCGGTGAGCACGTTCGTCATGTACTCCTTGATCGGGTTGTCCGCCTCGACCGCGCCCCACTCGGGCGTGGTCGGGGTGGCCCGCCCGTGCGCGGCCCCGGCCGCCATCGCGGCCACTCCCGCCTCGCCCGCGACGGCGCCGGCCAGCGACTTCTTGTTCGGTACGTAGTTCATGGCGCGGGCCAGTTCGGTGTTCCACTTCTTGCCGGTCAGCGCCTCGACCACGGCGACGGCGGCGTCCCGGTCGCCGGTGTCGCGCGCCACGACCAGGTCGGAGCCGCCGGTGAACACGGCCCCGGGCGTGCCCGCCTTCCTGCCCGGTACGGGGAAGAAGCCCAGTTCGTCCTTGAGCCCGGGGTTCTCCTGGAGGATGGCCTGGGCCAGTCCCGGCACCGCCACGAGCTGCGCCACCTCGCCCCGGGCGAACACGCCGGCCTGCGGCGGGTGTTCCTCGTCGGCGTCGACCGGACCGTCGCCGAGCGCCTGGAGCCGGCGGTAGAACTCCATGCCGCGCAGGGCGGCCGCGCTGTCCAGGGTGCCCTCCCAGGAGCCGCCGCCGCGCTGCCGGGCCAGTTCGCCGCCCTCCTCCCAGATGAAGCCGGAGAGCGTGTACCAGTCCTGTCCGGCCAGGTAGATGCCCTGCCGGCCGTCCGCGTTCAGCCGCTCGGTGGCGTCGAGCCACTCGTCCTGGGTGCGTGGCGGCCGGCTGATGCCCGCCTGCTCGAAGAGGTCCTTGCGGTAGATGACGACGCGGTTGGCGGCGTACCAGGGGATGCCGTACTGCTGGGACTGCCACGCGCCGGGTTCGGCCAGGCCGGGCAGCCAGTCCTTGATGCCCCAGTCCCGCATCGACTCCAGCGTCAGGTCGAGCAGCCCGCCGCCCTCGGCGTAGGTGGGGACCTGGGTGTTGCCGACCTCGATGACGTCGGGCCGGTCCGCGCCGTCCGCCGCCAGCGCCGACTGCACCTTCTCGACGATGCCGGTCCACTCCTGGATGCGCAGGTCCAGGGTGATGCCGGGGTTGGTGCGGGCGAAGTCCTCGGTGAAGCGGTCCAGGTACTCCGCGGAGGCGCTGCCCTTCATCAGCCACACGGTGACGGTGGGCCCGCCGGAGGAGTCGTCCCCGACCAGGCCACAGCCGCCGAGCAGCAGGGCGGCGGCGGGGACGAGGGCGAGCAGGCGACGACGTCTCACGAGGGGTCCTGTTCCGGAACACGGCGAAGGGAGACCCGACATGGGGGGACGAGCCCGTGGCTCGTACGGGTGACTGGATTTTGGTATGCACCAATGCGGAGGTCAAGGGTCACCGGCGGATCGCCCGCCGTCTCGCGCGCCGGCCCGGCGTGCGGCACCGTGGAGGGATGACGAACCACACCTATCGCGTCACGGAAATCGTCGGCACCTCGCCGGACGGGGTCGACCAGGCCGTCCGCAACGGCATCGCCCGCGCCTCGGAGACCCTGCGCAACCTGGACTGGTTCGAGATCACCCAGGTCCGCGGCCAGATCGAGGACGGCCAGGTCGCCCACTGGCAGGTCGGCCTGAAGGTGGGCTTCCGGCTGGACGAGTGACCGTTTTGTAAATGGCATCCATTTTCATATAGCGTCCTCGGTGACCACGCAGGCCCGTCACCGAGGAGCACTCCCCCATGGCCGTCCCCAAGCGGAAGATGTCCCGCAGCAACACCCGGCACCGCCGCGCCCAGTGGAAGGCGGCCGCCCCGGCCCTGGTCCCGGTCACCGTCGACGGCGTCCGCCGGCTCGTCCCGCAGCACCTGCGCCGGGCCTACGAGCGCGGTCTGCTGCGCCCCGAGGACTGACCGCGCGGGGAATGCCCGGGCCCGCGGGGCGTTGAACCACCTGTGAGCCCGCTGACCGCCCGGACCCGTTTCGCCGTCCTCGACCGTTCCCGCACCCGTGAGGGGCGCCCGCCCGGCGAGGCGCTGCGCGACACCGTGCGGCTGGCCCAGGAGGCCGAGCGGCTCGGTTACCACCGGTTCTGGGTGGCGGAGCACCACGGGGTGCCGGGGGTGGCCGGGTCGGCGCCGACCGTGCTGGCCGCCGCCGCGGCCGCCGCGACCCGGACCATCCGGGTCGGGACCGGCGGCGTGATGCTGCCCAACCACCGGCCCTTCGTGGTCGCCGAGCAGTTCGGCGTGCTGGAGTCGCTCTTCCCGGGCCGGATCGACATGGGGCTGGGCCGCTCGGTGGGCTTCACCGACGGGGTGCGCCGGGCGCTGGGCCGCGGCAAGGACGACGCCGACCGGTTCGCCGGGCAACTGGCCGAACTGCTCGGCTGGTTCGCGGGCACCTCCGCCACCGGCGCGCACGCCCGCCCCGCCGAGGGCCTGACCGTGCCGCCGTTCGTGCTGGCGATGGGCGAGGGCGCGGCCGTCGCCGCCCGCGCGGGCCTGCCGATGGTCATCGGCGACCTGCGCGACCGGGACCGGATGCGGCGCGGCATCGACCGCTACCGCGAGACGTTCCGCCCCTCGCCCTGGGCGCCGGAGCCGTACGTCGTCGTCTCCGGCACGGTCGCCGTGGCCGCCACCCCCGAGGCGGCGCGCCGGCTGCTGCTCCCGGAGGCGTGGTCGATGGCGTACGCCCGCACCCGCGGCACGTTCCCGCCGCTGCCGCCCGCCGAGGCGGTCGAGGCCCGGCCGATGACCGCCAAGGAGCGCGACTTCTACGAGGCCGGTCTCGCCGGCCACATCACCGGGACCGAGGAGCAGGTCGCCGACGCGCTGGAGACCCTGCTGAAGGAGACCGACGCCCAGGAGGTGCTGGTCACCACCAGTACGTACGACCGCGCGGCGCTGACCGACTCCTACCGGCGGCTGGCGCGGGTGGTCACGGGGGCGGGCGCATAGAATCGCGGGGTTTGTCCCCCCCCTGCGGTACGGAGCCCTGCCATGCACCACCCCCACGACCCGTACGTCCGGGTCCGCGGCGCCCGCGAGCACAATCTGAAGGGGGTGGACGTCGACATCCCCCGGGACGTGGTGGTGGCGTTCACCGGCGTCTCGGGGTCCGGGAAGTCCTCGCTGGCGTTCGGCACGGTCTACGCCGAGGCGCAGCGGCGCTACTTCGAGTCGGTCGCGCCGTACGCCCGCCGGCTCATCCACCAGGTCGGCGCGCCGAAGGTCGGGGAGATCACCGGACTGCCGCCCGCCGTCGCGCTCCAGCAGCGCCGGGCCACGCCGGGCTCGCGGTCCTCGGTCGGCACGGTCACGAACCTGTCGAACTCGCTGCGGATGCTGTTCTCCCGGGCCGGCGACTACCCGCCGGGCGCCGGGCGGCTCGACTCCGACGCCTTCTCGCCCAATACGGCGGCGGGCGCCTGCCCCGAGTGCCACGGGCTCGGCCGGGTGCACCGGACCACCGAGGAACTGCTGGTCCCCGACCCGTCGCGGTCGATCCGGGACGGCGCGATCGCCGCGTGGCCGGGCGCCTGGCAGGGCAAGAACCTGCGCGACGTGCTGGACGCCCTCGGCTACGACGTCGACCGGCCCTGGCGCGAGCTGCCCGCCGGGCAGCGCGAGTGGATCCTGTTCACGGACGAGCAGCCGGTGGTCACCGTGCACCCGGTGCGCGCGGCCGGGCGCATCCAGCGGCCGTACCAGGGGACGTATCTGAGCGCCCGGCGGTACGTGCTGAAGACCTTCGCCGATTCCAAGAGCCCGGCGCTGCGGGCGAAGGCGGAGGCCTTTCTCACCAGCGCGCCGTGTCCGGTCTGCGGCGGCGGGCGGCTGCGGCCCGAGGCGCTCGCCGTGACCGTCGGCGGCCGCAGCGTCGCGGAGCTGGCCGCGCTGCCGCTGACCGAACTGGCCGCCGTCCTGCCCGAGGGGGGCGGGACGGCCCGGGTCCTCACCGCGGACCTGCGGGCCCGCATCGCCCCCGTCGTCGAACTGGGCCTCGGCTACCTCAGCCTGGACCGGGCCACCCCCACCCTCTCGGCCGGCGAACTGCAGCGGCTGCGGCTCGCCACCCAGCTGCGCTCCGGCCTGTTCGGCGTGGTCTACGTCCTCGACGAGCCGTCGGCCGGGCTGCACCCGGCGGACACCGAGGCGCTGCGGGCGGTGCTCCAGCGGCTGAAGGCGGCCGGCAACTCGGTGTTCGTGGTCGAGCACCACCTGGACGTGGTGCGCGGCGCCGACTGGATCGTGGACGTCGGACCGGGCGCCGGCGAGCACGGCGGGCGGGTGCTGCACAGCGGACCGGTGGCGGAGCTGGCCGGGGCGGCCCGGTCGGCGACCGCCCGGTACCTCTTCGGCCGCGCCGCCGCCCCGGCCCGTACTCCGCGCACCCCGCGCGGCACGCTGAAGGTCGGCCCGGTCACCCGGCACAACCTGCGCGGCGTGACCGCCGAGTTCCCGCTCGGTGTCCTCACCGCGGTCACCGGGGTGTCCGGCTCCGGCAAGTCCACGCTGGTCGGCGAGATCGGCCCGGAACTGCCCGGGGTGGACCGGCTGGTCTCCGTCGACCAGCGGCCCATCGGCCGCACCCCGCGTTCCAACCTGGCCACCTACACCGGCCTGTTCGACGTGGTCCGCAAGGTCTTCGCGGCCACCGACGGCGCCCGGCAGCGGGGGTTCGGGGTGGGCCGCTTCTCCTTCAACGTCGCCGGGGGTGCCCCCTCTGGGGGAGGGCGCTGCGAGACCTGCCAGGGCGAGGGATTCGTCAGCGTGGAGCTGCTGTTCCTGCCGAGCACCTACGCGCCGTGCCCGGACTGCGGCGGGGCCCGCTACCGGCCCGGCACGCTCGAAGTGACCTACCGGGGACGGAACATCGCCGAGGTGCTGGACCTGACGGTGGAGGCCGCGGCGGAGTTCTTCGCGGACGTCCCGGCGGTGGCGCGCAGCCTCGGGGCGCTGCTCGACGTGGGCCTCGGCTATCTACGGCTCGGCCAGCCCGCCACCGAGCTGTCCGGCGGCGAGGCGCAGCGCATCAAGCTGGCGAGCGAGTTGCAGCGCGGCCGGCGCGGGCACACGCTCTACCTCCTCGACGAGCCGACGACCGGTCTGCATCCGGCCGATGTGGAGGTGCTGGCGCGGCAGCTGCACGGCCTGGTGGACGCCGGCCACACGGTGGTGGTCGTCGAGCACGACATGTCCGTCGCCGCCGGCGCGGACTGGGTGATCGACCTCGGGCCCGGCGGCGGGGACGCGGGCGGCCGGATCGTGGCGGCCGGTCCGCCCGCGGCGGTGGCCCGCGTTCAGGGCAGTGCCACCGCCCCCTACCTGGCGCGGGCCCGGTAGGGGGCGGGGCGGGAGGGGTCCGGGTCAGATGTCGCGGCCCGGCCGCCGGACGTCGTCGACCGTGCCCTCGGTCTCGATCCGCTCCTTGCGGACCTGACCCCGCACGGTCTCGTCCTCGACGTGCTCCTCGGTGGTCAGCCGCACGCGTTCCACCGGGACCGTCTCGGTGTCCACCACGGCGTGTTCCTCGTAGAGGGTGACCTCGTGCTCGGCCTCGCTGATCTCCGGGCCGGAGAGCGCGTCGCCGCGGTTGGCCTCCGTGATCGGCTCGCGCTCCAGGCGCACCTCCTCGTGCCGCACCGGGACGGTCTGCTGCACCTCCTCGGTGACGACGTACTTGCGCAGCCGGGCCCGGCCGGTCTCGCGCCGCTCGACCCCGACCCGCAGCCGCTCCTCGGAGAGCGTCATGGCGTCGTCGTCGGGCGTGCCGGTGCGGTCCGTGCGGCCGCGCCCGGCGGTGCCCGCCAGGCCCGCTGTCCCGGCCGTGCCGGCCAGACCCGCGGGGCCGGCCGCCGCGGCGGTGCCGGTGCCGGTGCTCGTGTCCGCGCGCGGGTCGTCGTCGGACAGCACGCTGTC
This sequence comes from Streptomyces sp. NPDC023723, assembly GCF_040639815.1. NCBI lineage: Bacteria > Bacillati > Actinomycetota > Actinomycetes > Kitasatosporales > Streptomycetaceae > Streptomyces > Streptomyces sp. NPDC023723. The sequence continues at coordinate 19,551 of NZ_JBFAAP010000056.1, read as the reverse complement.
CCAGTTGACGTCGTAGTACTCGTAGAGGCGGTGTTCCTCGCTCGCCGACAGGTGCCCGCCCGCGTCGATGTCCACGCTGGGCGCGCCCTTGACCTTGTCCTTGTCGTAGGGCACCTCGAGGTGGTCCTCGACCAGGGAGGCGTCGTGGATGGGGATGAACGACTCCTTGGAGCCGAGCATGCCCGTCTTGACGCTGACCCACTCGGGGCGCCCGGTCATGTCGTCGAAGAAGACGTGCTTGGCGTCGCCGATCTTGTTGCCGTCGCCGTCGTAGACGGGATGGTCCAACAGCATCGTGATCTCTTCGCGGGTGATCATCTGGCCTCACCCTCCTTCCGGAGTGACACTTGTACGGTTTTCCGCATCAAGAGCGGGAAAACGGCACATCAGTCACAAATGGCACGCACTTTTCGAGTGTGCTTTCCCGTGGTGACCGGCGGGGGCGCCGGCGTCCGCCTCCTCGGCGGCCCGGGCCAGTTCGCGACGGTCGGGGCGGGCACCGGCCGCGAGGACCGGCAGCACCCGCGCCTCGGCCACCAGGCCGCGCGCGCAGGCCACCCGCCACAGCGAGGCGAGCAGGGTGTCCTCGCCGACGAAGGCGGGCGTCGTGCTCACCGCGCGTCCGCCCGCCAGGTAGCGGATGCGCACCGGCTGGACCGGTACGTCCGCGTCCAGCGCGGCCTGGAAGACGGCCCGCCGGTACCGCCCCCGGGCCCGGCCGCACCAGGTGCTGCCCTCGGGGAAGACGGCGACCGCGGCGCCGCCGCGCAGTTCGGCGGCGATCCGGGCGACGGTCCCGGGCAGCGCCCGCAGCCGGTCGCGGTCGATGAACAGCACGCCGCCGCGGGCGGCCAGCCACCCGGCCACCGGCCAGCGCCGGATCTCGGCCTTGGCCACCATCCGGGCCGGCCGGACGGCGGCCAGCAGCGGGACGTCCAGCCAGGAGACGTGGTGCGCGACGAGCAGCAGCCCGCCGGCCGGCGGCGCGCCGCCGACGATCCGGACCCGGACCCCCGCCGCCCGTACGATCCACCGGGACCACGCCCGCACCAGGGCGGCGGGCATCCGGTGTCCGACCGGCGTCAGCGCGATCCCGGCCAGCAGCAGGGCGGCGACCGCCGTCAGCCGCAGCACGGCCCGGGGCAGGGCCGCCGCGGTCCGCGCCCGTTCCACGCAGCCCTCGGGGGTGCAGGGCGCGCCGGGCAGCCAGACGCTCACCGGGCGGCGGGCACGAGCGAGAGGAAGTGCCGCAGGTAGCGCGGGTTGACCCGGCTCATCGGCAGCAGCACGTACAGGTCGGCGACGCCGAAGTCGGGGTCGTGCGCGGGCGCTCCGCACACCCAGGCACCGAGCCGCAGGTAGCCGCGCAGCAGAGCCGGTACCTCGGCGGGCCCGGCCGGCGCCCCGGGGCGCGGGACCCACGGCAGCAGCGGCCGTACCCGGTACTCCTCGGGGGACAGGTTCCGTTCCCGCACCCGGTCCCAGGTGGCCGACGCGAGGGCGCCGCCGTCGGCGAGCGGGACGGAGCAGCAGCCGGCCAGCCACTCGTGGCCGCGGTCGGTCATGTAGCGGGCGATGCCGGCCCAGATGAGGCCGATGACGGCACCGTCGCGGTGGTCGGGGTGGACGCAGGAGCGGCCGACCTCGACCAGGTCCGGGCGGATCGGGTCCAGCGCGGACAGTTCGAACTCGCTCTCCGCGTACAGCCGGCCGGCGACCGCGGCCCGCTCCGGCGGCAGCAGCCGGTAGGTGCCGACCACCTCGCCGCTGGTCTCCTCGCGGACCAGCAGGTGGTCGCAGTGGGCGTCGAAGGCGTCGGTGTCGAGGCCGGGCCGCGGACCGGACAGCAGCGCGCCCAGCTCCCCGGCGAACACCTCGTGCCGCAGCCGCTGGGCGGCCCGGACCTCGTCCTCGTCGCGGGCGAGGGAGACGGTATAACGGACGGGGGTCGCGGGCTGCGGGGGACGGTCGACGGTCAGTACACCGCTCATGGCTGCTCTCCTGGTCAGGGGCCGGGCTCGCCACAGTTCTCCCGACCCCGGCTGTCCTGCACATGACCGCCGCCGGGAGAACGGATGTGCGCTCGCTGAATCCCCGGGGCGCGACATGCGAGACGGGGCCGGAAGGAGCACCTCTCCCGGCCCCGCCCGTCCGCACATGTCGGCGAACGTTCAGACGACTACCGCTTCCCGGCCTTGCGGGCAGCCCGCAGCCACTCCTTGTTCATGCTTGTGATGGACATCAGCGGAATCCCCTTGGGGCAGGCGGTGGCGCACTCGCCGGCCAGCGTGCACCCGCCGAACCCCTCCGCGTCCATCTGCCCCACCATGTCCAGCACCCGGGACTCCCGCTCGGGCGCCCCCTGCGGCAGCACGTTGAGATGGTTCACCTTCGCGGACGTGAACAGCATCGCCGCCCCGTTGGGACACGCGGCGACACACGCCCCGCAGCCGATGCACTCCGCGTGCTCGAACGCGAAGTCCGCGTCGGCCTTCGGCACCGGCGTCGCGTGCGCCTCCGGCGCCGCCCCGGTGGGCGCGGTGACGTACCCGCCGGCCTGGATGATCCGGTCGAACGCCGACCGGTCCACCACCAGGTCCTTCACGACCGGGAACGCGGACGCCCGCCACGGCTCGATGTCGATGGTGTCGCCGTCCCGGAACGACCGCATGTGCAGCTGACAGGTGGTCGTCCGCTCCGGACCGTGCGCGTCGCCGTTGATGACGAGCGAGCAGGCGCCGCAGATGCCCTCGCGGCAGTCGTGGTCGAAGGCGACCGGGTCGTCGCCCTTGAGGATCAGCTCCTCGTTGAGGGTGTCGAGCATCTCCAGGAACGACATGTCCTGCGAGATCCCGTCCACCTGGTACGTGGACATGGCGCCTTCGGCGTCGGCGTTCTTCTGGCGCCAGACGCGCAGGGTGAGCCTCATGCGTAGCTCCGCTGGGTGGGGTGGACGTACTCGAAGACCAGGTCTTCCTTGTGCAGGACGGGCGCCTCGCCGGTGCCGGCGAACTGCCAGGCGGCGGCGTAGGAGAACTCCTCGTCGACCCGGGCGGCCTCGCCGTCCGGGGTCTGGGACTCCTCGCGGAAGTGGCCGCCGCAGGACTCGGCGCGGTGCAGCGCGTCGAGGCACATCAGCTCGGCCAGCTCCAGATAGTCGACGACCCGGTTGGCCTTCTCCAGCGACTGGTTGAACTCCTCGCCGGTGCCCGGCACCTTGATCCGGCGCCAGAACTCCTCCCGGATCTGCGGGATCCGCTCCAGGGCCTTGCGCAGGCCGGCGTCGGTGCGGGCCATGCCGCAGAACTCCCACATCAGCTCGCCGAGTTCGCGGTGGAAGGAGTCGGGGGTGCGGTCGCCGTCGACGGACAGCAGCAGGTTCAGCCGGTCCTGGGTCTCGGCCAGCACCTCCTGCACCACCGGGTGGTCGTCGCCGACCTGGTCCCGGTGCGGGTGCCGGGCGAGGTAGTCGTTGATGGTGGCCGGCAGCACGAAGTAGCCGTCGGCCAGGCCCTGCATCAGCGCGGAGGCGCCGAGCCGGTTGGCGCCGTGGTCGGAGAAGTTGGCCTCGCCGACCGCGAACAGGCCCGGGACGGTGGTCTGGAGGTCGTAGTCGACCCACAGGCCGCCCATCGTGTAGTGCACGGCGGGGTAGATCCGCATCGGCACCTGGTACGGATCTTCGTCGGTGATCCGCTGGTACATGTCGAAGAGGTTGCCGTACTTGGCCTCGACCGCCCCCCGCCCCATCCGCTCGATGGCGTCCGCGAAGTCCAGGTACACGCCCTGCCCGCCGGGGCCCACGCCCCGCCCCTCGTCGCAGACGTTCTTCGCGGCGCGGGAGGCGATGTCCCGGGGGACGAGGTTGCCGAAGGACGGGTAGATGCGCTCCAGGTAGTAGTCGCGCTCGTCCTCGGGGATCTTGTTGGCCGGGCGGTCGTCGCCCTTGGCCTTCGGCACCCAGATCCGGCCGTCGTTGCGCAGCGACTCGCTCATCAGGGTCAGCTTGGACTGGTGGTCGCCGGTGCGCGGGATGCAGGTGGGGTGGATCTGGGTGAAGCAGGGGTTGGCGAAGTAGGCGCCGCGCCGGTGCGCCCGCCAGACGGCGGTCGCGTTGGAGTTCATGGCGTTGGTCGACAGGTAGAAGACGTTGCCGTAACCGCCGCTGGCCAGCACCACCGCGTCCGCGTAGTACGTGTCGATCTTCCCGGTGATCAGGTCCCGGGCGACGATCCCCCGGGCCCGCCCGTCGACGACGATCACGTCGAGCATCTCGGTACGGGGGTGCAGCTCGATGTTCCCGGCCGCCACCTGCCGGCTGAGCGCCTGGTAGGCGCCGAGCAGCAGTTGCTGGCCGGTCTGGCCGCGGGCGTAGAACGTCCGGGAGACCTGGACGCCGCCGAAGGAGCGGGTGTCGAGCAGACCGCCGTACTCGCGGGCGAAGGGCACGCCCTGCGCCACGCACTGGTCGATGATCTCCACCGAGATCTGGGCGAGCCGGTGGACGTTGGACTCCCTCGCCCGGAAGTCGCCGCCCTTGACCGTGTCGTAGAAGAGGCGGTGCACGGAGTCGCCGTCGTTGCGGTAGTTCTTCGCCGCGTTGATGCCGCCCTGGGCGGCGATGGAGTGCGCCCGGCGCGGGGAGTCCTGGTAGCAGAACTGGACGACGTGGTAGCCCTGTTCGGCGAGGGTCGCCCCGGCGGAACCGCCCGCGAGGCCGGTGCCCACCACGATCACCGTGTGCTTGCGCCGGTTGGCGGGGTTGACCAGCTTGGCCTCGAAGCGGCGCTTGTCCCAGCGCTCGCTGACCGGGCCGGCCGGGGCCTTGGTGTCGGCGACCGGCTCACCGGTCGTGTAGTCGGCGTAGGAAGTCATGGTCAGCCCACCAATCCGGTCATGACGCCCACGGGGACGGCGACGAAGCCGGCCGTGAGCAGCAGCGCGAGGACGTTGCCGGCGGTCTTCAGGACGCGGTCGCGGCTGCGGCGGCCGGCGCCGAGGGTCTGGGCGGCGCTCCAGAAGCCGTGCTGGATGTGCAGGCCGAGGGCGAGCATGGCGACGATGTAGATGACGTTGCCGTACCAGGTGGAGAAGGTGTCCACGACGTTCTGGTAGGGCTTGCCCGACTGGAAGCCGCCGGAGTGCACGGTGCCGGTGGTCAGGTCCAGGATGTGCCAGACGATGAACAGGGCCAGGATGATCCCGCCGTACCGCATGGTGTTCGTGGCGTAACTGGCCCGCTTGCGCTTGTGCACGTACTTGGTGGGCCGGGCCCTGAGGTCGCGGCGGCTGAGCTGGTACGCGGAGACGGCGTGCGCGACGACGGCGACCACCAGCACGATCCGGACCAGCCACAGCGTCCACTCGTAGTGCATGAACGGCTCACCGACCGTGCGCAGCCAGTGGGCGTAGTGGTTGAACTCCGCCGTGCCGAAGAAGATCTTCAGGTTGCCGATCATGTGGACGACCAGGTACAGCAGCATGATCAGTCCGCTGACCGCCATCACGGTCTTCTTGCCGACGGTGGAGTCCCACACGGTGCGTGCCATGGACGGCCGTCGGTCCGTCCGCGTTGCCAGAGCCATGTCACAAGACGCTAGGGCCGAAGGGCCCCATCGGTCCAAGACATGGTCCGGCTCGTTTCGATAGGCGTCGCCTATCGAGGACCTATGCTGGCGAGGTGCACTTCCAGCAGCTCCAGTACTTCGTGGCGGTGGCCGAGACCCGGCACTTCACCCGGGCCGCCGATCTCGTCCATGTCTCCCAGCCGTCGCTGTCCCAGCAGATCAAGGCGCTGGAGCGGGAGCTGGGCGCCGATCTGTTCCAGCGGGCCCGGGGCAACATCACGCTGACCGACGCCGGGGAGGCGCTGCTGCCGCTGGCCCGGCGCATCCTCGCCGACGCGGACACCGCCCGGCACGAGGTGCGGGAACTGGTGGAGCTGCGTGGCGGCCGGGTCCGGCTCGGCGCCACGCCGAGCCTGTGCACCGGTCTGCTCCCCGACGTGCTGCGCGCCTTCCACGACCGCTATCCCGGCATCCGGCTGCTGATCGAGGAGGGCGGCAGCCACGACCTGGTACGGGAGCTGGCGCGCGGTGCGCTGGATCTGGCGCTGGTCGTGCTGCCGCTGCCCACGCCGTCGCCGGCGCTGACCACGGTGGAGCTGCTGCGCGAGGACCTGGTGGTGGTGTCGTCGCCGGAGGAGCCGAAGCCCGGGGGCGGGCGGCGGGCGGTGGACATCGGGGACCTGGAGGGCGAGCGGCTGGTGATGTTCCGGCACGGCTACGACCTGCGGGAGCTGACCGTGGCGGCGTGCCGCTCCGCCGGGTTCGAGCCGAGTTTCGCCGTCGAGGGCGGTGAGATGGACGCGGTCCTCGGCTTTGTGCGGGCGGGGCTGGGGATCGCGGTGGTGCCCCGGATGGTGGCGGCGCGGTCGGGGCGGGGCCTGCGGGTCACTCCGCTGACCCGGCCCGGACTGCACCGCACGATCGCGCTGGCCCACCGCAGCGACGTGGCTCCGCCGCGGGCGGCCCGGGAACTCCAGCGGATGCTGCTGGAACGGTGACTTTCCGACACCGGGTGCGGACATGCCCCTGGGGGCGCGGGGCTGTGTCGATATGCGGCTCCGCCGCGTGGGCGCGAGCAACCACGACGAAAGCCGCACGTCCCGTCGTCGAGTGCGGGTCCGTTGTGGCTGGTCGCGCAGTTCCCCGCGCCCCTTTCGGGGCGTTCAGTCACCCCGTGGCATCCACCAGCGCCAGCTCGTGCAACCGTTCCGGCGGGCCGGGGCGGGCGTAGTACCAGCCCTGGGCCGTGTCGCAGCCCAGTATGCGGAGCTGTTCCGCCTGCGCGCCCGTCTCCACGCCCTCCACGGTGACCGTCAGATCGAGGCCGTGGGCGAGGGAGACGATGCCCTCGACGATCCGGAGGTCGACCGGGTCGGCCGGGAACTGCTGCATGCTCTGGGTGAAGGAGCGGTCCAGTTTCAGCACGCTCACCGGCAGCCGGCGCAGGTTGGCCAGGTTGGAGTAGCCGGTGCCGAAGTCGTCCAGCGCGATGTCCACGCCCATCTCGGCAAGGCGCCGCAGCGGTTTGAGGAGATCGTCGTCCGCGCCGATCAGGGCCGACTCGGTCACCTCCAGGCACAGCGCGTCCGGCGCGACCCCGGCCCGTTCCAGGATGTCGACGGTGTCCTGGACCAGCCCGGGGTGGGTGAGCTGGCAGGGGGACAGGTTGACGTTGATCCGCAGCGGGTCCGCGCCGCCGTCGCCGTACAGTTCCCGCCAGGCGCGGGCCTGCCGCACCGACTGCTCCAGGACCCAGCGGCCCAGCGGCACGATCAGGCCGGTGTGCTCGGCGAGCGGAATGAAGCGGTCCGGGCCGAGCACGCCGTGCTGCGGGTGCAGCCAGCGCACCAGCGCCTCCGCGCCGCGCACACTGCCGTCGCCGAGGTGGACCAGCGGCTGGTACTCGATGAAGAACTCGCCGCGCTCGAGGGCCGCGGGCAGCGCCGTGGTCAGTCCGTGCCGGGTGATGGCGCGGGCGTCGGCCTCCGGGTCGGCCAGTTCGTAGCGGTTGCCGCCCGCCGACTTGGCCCGGTACATGGTGATGTCGGCGCTGCGCAGCACCTCGGCCGCGCTGCGCTCCCCCGCCGGTCCCTCGACGATGCCGACGGAGCCGCGCACGGTGATCTCCCGGCCGTCGATGCTGATCGGCGCGAGCAGCGCGTTCATGATCCGGCCGGCCAGCTCGTCCACCTCGTGCACGGTGTCCGGGCCGGTGGTCAGCGCCACGAACTCGTCGCCGCCGAGCCGGGCCACCATCTCGCCGGGCGCGGTGGCGCAGCCCTGGAGCCGGTCGGCGACCTCCACCAGGAGCCGGTCGCCGGCCGCGTGGCCGAGGCTGTCGTTGACGGTCTTGAAGCCGTCCAGGTCGAGGTAGCACAGGCCGAAGCGCTGGCCCGGGCCGGCGTTCAGCGCCTTCTCCAGGCGTTCGAAGAAGAAGCTGCGGTTGGGCAGGCCGGTGAGCGCGTCGTGGGTGGCCTCGTAGCGCAGCCGCAGGTTGAGCAGGCGGCGCTCGGTGGTGTCCTCCATCAGCGCGAGCTGGTACTGCGGGACGCCGTCGGCGTCGCGCAGCAGGGAGACGGTCAGGTTGGTCCACAGCACGGTGCCGTCGGGCCGGTAGAACGCCTTCTCCACGTGGTAGTGCTCGCGCTCGCCGCGCACCAGCTCGTCGTAGAGCCGCCAGGTCTGCGGGGCGTCGTCGGGGTGGGTCCAGTCCCGCACCCGGCCCTGGCGCAGCTTCTGGTCGGTGAGGCCGAACATGCGCGTCAGCGCCTCGTTGACCTGGAGGATGTTGCCGTCCAGGTCGGCGATGCCGATGCCTATGGCGGCGCCCTCGAAGACCGCGCGGAAGCGGGCCTCGCTGGCGTGCAGCGCGGCGGCCACCACGCCCTGTGCCTTCAGCGCGGCCTGTGCGATGGCCTCCTGCTCGGCCAGGGTGCGGGCGCGCAGCGCCGCGGCGAACCCGGCGGCCATCGCGTGCTGCATCCGCGCGGAGCGGGCCCGCAGGTCCTCCTGGTCGCCGCCCTCGCCGCAGTAGAGCACCAGGTAGGCGTCGACGCAGTCCAGGGTGCGGCTGAGCGCCTCGGGATCGGTGCAGTGCGCGTCGACGAGGGCGGCGCCGACCGCCTTGGCCGCCTCCCCCTCGAAGGCCCGGGCGCGCAGCACCTCGCTCAGCCGCCGGGCCAGCGGCAGCAGTTCGGCCTCGAACTCCGGCCGGGTCGACGACGTCGTGGTGACGGGGAACACCGCCCGGCTCCAGATCGTGGCGAACCGGCGCAGTCTGTCCTCGGGCCCGTCCGGCTGCGCCATCACGCGGTACGCCCCACGCCGGCGAAACCGGAGAAGGCGTAGGGGTCCTCGCCCTCCGGTGCCTCCTCGGGGCGCCAGCGCGCCATCGGCACCAGTCCGGGTTCCACCATGTCGTACCCCTCGAAGAACCGCGCGATCTCCTCGCGCGTGCGCATGATCAGCGGGTTGCGGATGTCCTTGTACACGTCCACCGCGCCCGAGGCCCGCTCGGGCGGCAGCGGGATGTGCTCGTACGCGGCGTGCGTGAGGACGAGCATGCTGCCGGGAGCGAGCGCGGAGCTCAACTCGGCCACCGCCGCGTACGGGTCGTCCTCGTCATCCACGAAGTGCAGTATGGCAACGAGCAGCAGGGCCACCGGCCGATTCAGGTCGATCAGCCGCTCCACCTGCTCGGCGGCGAGGATCTCGCGCGGCTTGCGCAGGTCGGCGGCGACCACGTCCGCGGCCGCGTCGCCGGCCAGCACCGCCTGGCTGTGCGCGACCGCCACCGGGTCGTGGTCGACGTAGACCACCCGGGCGCCGGGACAGGCCCGCCGGGCCACCTCGTGGACGTTGCCGAAGGTCGGGATGCCGGAGCCGACGTCCAGGAACTGGGTGATGCCCTCGGCGGCGGCGAAGCGCACGGCGCGGCGCATGAAGGCCCGGTTGGCCTGCATGACCTTGGGCAGTCCCGGCATGAACTCCATGGCCCGGCGGGCCGCTTCCCGGTCGACCTCGAAATTGTGCGAACCGCCCAGGTAGAAGTCGTAGATGCGGGACACGCTGGGCACCGTGATGTCAATGCTCCGCGGGGCCCAGGCGGGACGCTCCATCTGGTTCTCCAAGGCTCAAGGCGATCCGGTGTTCGAGCAGAGGCTACTGATCGCCCGCCAAAGGAGCGAGCGGAAACGGAAATTGACCATCCGTTCCCGGTCACTGCCCGTGGCACGTGCCGGGTGCGGGCAGCGCGCAGCGGGCCGCCCCTCCGCGCCGAGGCGGAGGGGCGGCCCACTGCTCCCGTGCTACTTCTTGACCGGCTTTCCGTCGGGTGCGACGGCGTACCAGGTGCCGCCGACGCCCTGGCCGTTGATGTCGCCGGCCTCCGCGTCGCCGGCGAAGGTGTACAGCGGCCAGCAGTCAAGGGTCTGCTGGGCCGCGCCGTCCGGGCGGGTGAAGCTCATCAGGCCCTTCTTCTCCACGTCCTCCGTGTCGGCGGCCTCGACGGGGGCGACGACCGGCCATTTCTTCAGGCACTCGCCGGTGCAGGCGGACACCGGGTCCGGCCAGGCCTCGTCCTTCAGGAAGCGGTAGACCGTCATCCCGTCCTTGTCGACGACGATCTCGCCGAGGTCGGGGTCCTCGCGGGTGGACAGGCTGGGCCGGGCCGCCTTCTTGCCGTCGGCGGCGAGCGCGAACCACTTGCCGTTCACGCCCTGGCCCTTGACGTCCCCGGCCGCCGTGTCCTTGGCGTAGCGGTACGCCGGCCAGCCGCCGATGGTCAGCTGTTTGGTGCCGTCGGCGCGGGTGACCTCGCCGAGCAGGGACTCGTCGATGCCCTCGCCGGCGATGGCGTCGTCGGCGGCCACCGGCGGCCAGGCCGTGGCGCAGTCCGCCTCGCAGGTCGTCTTCGGCGGCTTCGCGGTGTCGGCGTCGAACCGGTACAGGGTGCGGCCGGCGCCGTCGGTCACCAGCTCGCCGATCTCGTCGTCGGCGGCGACGGACAGCTTGCCCGCGGCGGCCGGGCTTGCCGACCGCGCGTCCCCGGCGTCCGCGCCGAGCCCCTGGCCCGCGCCGACGGTGCCGATCTCGCCGGGCTGGGCCGAGGCGCCCACGTTCTGGCTGCCGCCCGCGGCGCCGCCGTCCTGACCGCACGCCGTCGTCAGCGCCAGCACCACCGCGGCGCTCGCCACGAGTGAGGCGCTTCGCCACGAGGTCCTCATCGTCAACTCCCCCTTCTTGGATGGGTGGTGCGGAGAACTGCCGTTCTCCGCACGGCATGGGGTACGGACGGGCGGCCCGGTGGTGTTCAACGGCGGCGGGGATTTCTTCAACGGCGCTTACCACATCCACGAGTTGGCCATACGTACGTACGAGCCGGGGTCCCTCCTTCGGGGCAATCCGGTGCCATCCCGGCGTGCCCCGTCGCGGCACGCTCCATGATTCGCCACGTGCATGCACCCGAACCGATCCGATCCGCCCCCGCCGGACGGACGTTGGCCCTGGTGACGCTGGCGTTCGCACTCGCCGGCGCCCCCGCGGCCCCCGCGGCGGCGGACGCGTGCGCGTACGTGTCGAACGGCCCCGGGGACACCAGGGCCGCGGCGGTCGCCGGCCGCGGCGGCACCTGGCCCACGTTCCCGCCGTGCCCGCCGCCGACGCCGACTCCTACGCCCACGCCCACGCCGCCCGAGCCGCCGAAGCCGACGCCCCCGAAGCCGCCGTCGCCCAAACCCCCGGCCCCGCCCCCGCGGACGCCGTCCGCGCCGGTCCGTCCCACGTCCGAGCCGCCCGCGCCACCGCGGCCGGCTCCCCCGCCGCCCGCCCGGTCACCGGCCCCGGCGCCGAGCGCCACCCCGGCGCCCGAGCCGCCGCGCCGGCCGGCTCCGTCGGCCTCGCCCACGCCCCGGCCGTCCCTGACGCCGGTGCACTACCCGCGCTACCGCTCCGCGCCGCAGCGCCCCCGCTCCCCGCGCGGCGCCATGCGTCCGCTCGTCTTCGTCCTGCTCATCCTGATCCCCGCGCTGGCCGCCGTCGTCGCCCTGCGCCCGCGCTGATCCCTGGAGGCTTCTCTTGCCGGAATGGCTTGTTCTCACCCTCGCGATGCTGGCCGCCTGTGCCGTCGTGGTCGTCATCACCCTCGTCCGGCACCGCAGGGCCGCCGAGGACGAGGACATCACCGAGACCCCTGACGTCATCGAGTACATGACCATGTGGATCGGCGTGGTGTACGCCATCGTCCTGGGCCTGGCCATCGCAGGCGTCTGGGAGGCGCGCAGCGCCGCCCAGGACCACGTCCAGGCGGAGGCGGTGGCACTGCACGAGGTCTCGGAGCGGGTCCGGGTCTATCCGCCCGACGTCCGCGACCGGATTCGGGACGATGTCAATGCCTATGTCGGACACGTCGTCCGGGTCGAGTGGCCGGCCATGGCCGAGACCGGGGACGTCACGGAGCGCGGCACCGTGCTGCTCGACCGGCTCCGCGCGGACGTGACCGACTACGAGCCGAAGTCGGACTTCGAGGCCCAGGCCTACCAGCCGCTCCTGGACCAGGTGAGCGCCGCCGACCAGGCCCGCACCTCGCGGGCCGAGTCGACCGGGTCGACCATGCCGGGGGTGGTGTGGTTCGGGCTCATCATCGGCGGTGCCGTCACCATCGGCATGGTCTTCGCCCTGCAGATCCGGCGCACCGCGCGCGAACTGGTGCTGGCCGGGCTGTTCTCGGCGCTGATCGCGTTCCTGCTCTTCCTCATCTGGGACTTCGACGACCCGTACGGACGGGGCTTCGGCGCGTCGACCGACCCGTACCTGGGGCTCTTCCCCGGCCTCATGAGCTGAGGGCGTCCGGCCCCCGGGCGGCGGGCACCGGGGCGGCGCGCCCCATGCCCGTCGTCCCCTGGGCGGCCCACACCCTTGCCCCATTCGCGCGACTGCGATCGCGCCCACCCGCGCGCCTTCCTAGCGTTTCGGACATCGAGGTGCAGGCCCGTCGCGAGCGGAACAGGTCCGCAGCTGCTCCTCGGAACCCGGAGGATGCCTCATGCGCGCGATACCCGCCGCCATACCCGTCGCTTCGGCCGCACTGCTGGGCGCCTGTGCCCTCACCTCCTGCGTCCCGGCCGCCGGCGCGGCCGGCGAGGGCACCGTCACGCCGTTCGGTTTCCGCGTCCAGCCCTCCACCATCGCGCCGGGCGGCGAGGTCACGCTGCTCGTCGACCGCGCCGACGGCCGCTGCAAGGGCCCGGCGACGGTCTCCGCCCCGGTGTTCGACCCGGTGACCATTCCGCCCCGGCACACGCACGCGCGGGCCGTGGTCGACCTGGACGCCAAACCCGGTGCGGTCTACCAGGTGGCGTTCCGGTGCGACGGGGCGGCCGGGACGACCGGCCTGACCATCACCCGCCAGGGACCGAGTCCCTCGCCGCCGCCGCAGCCCCCGCCCACCCTGGTGCCGCCGCCCCCGGACCAGCCCGGGCACGGGCAGCACCACGAGCACCCCGACAAGGGTGTGCACGCCGGCGCGGGCGGCACCGTGGCGGGCTTCGACCTCAGGACCCTCGGGCTCGGCGCGGTCCTGGTGGCCGGCTCGGTGGGAGCGGCGTACCACTTCTCCCGCCGCCGCACCGGCGAGGACGGCGGCTGACGAAGCGGCCCCCGTGCCACAGCACTTCGCCCCGGCTCCCCTCCCAGGGGAGCCGGGGCGAAGTGCTGTGGCGTACTGTCGCGCGGCCCGTACGGCGCCCGTGGGCCCGCCCCCCGAAGGCGGGGCCCGGCCGGGCGCCGGGCACACCGGTCAGGCGCGCCGCTCGGCCCGGCGGCGCATCCAGAACAGGCCACCGCCCGCCACCGCCGCGGCGACCAGCCCGCCGCCGATCGCGATGTCGGTCGGCGTGGCGCCGCTGGAGTTGCTGCCGCCGACACCGCCCCGGACACCGCCGATGACGGTGAAGGCGGCCGGCCGGGTCAGCGTCCGGCCCGAGCAGTTGACGGTGATGTCGTACGAGCCGGGGCGGGCGTCGCTGTTGATGGTGGCGACGCCCTTCGAGGTCTCGTTGGCGCCCCGGACCGGCGTCAGGTGGGTGGTCGGGAAGGCGCGCGAGGTCATCGTGCCGCCGTCCCGGCAGCCGTCGACGGTGACGGTCATCTGGCCGCCGCGGGCGATGACGCTGGGCAGGGCCACGATGTTGCTCGGCGTGTCCCACGCGACGGCCGTGGGAGCGGCGAGCCCGAGCACCCCGGTAACAACGACGGCGGCGCCTGTGGCCGCCAGGGCACGGGAGTTACGCATGTGATCCTCCGCGGAAGACGCCCCGGGACCCGTCCCCGGTCGATCGGCGAGAAAGCGCCTCCCGGAAAAACCCTCAGTTGGTGCGGCGATGGCCGCATTTCGGCGCTGGTCCGTCCTGGTGAGCCCGGTCGCCGTGACGGAACCGCGGCAGCGGATATCACCGCAGGTCACGGACTGTCAGAAATTTCCCGTACCCCGCGCCCCGGATGGCTCACCGGCCGAATGCGGGGCCACCCGTTCGCATCCGCCCCGTCGCCGCTGGGCCGGGCGGCACTTAGCGTTTTCCGTATGCGCGACTGACACGGCGACGGCTGTGTCGAGAGGGGATGTCGAATGGCTGCGTCCGAGCTGGCCGAAGAGGAGGAGCGGCACAGGAAGCGCGCTCCGTGGGGAGTCATAGCGCTTGTTCTGCTGACCGGCCTGGCACTCATCCGCAACGGTTCGGGGGAATTCGACGTGGGCCCGCCCCAGCCGGCGTCGGCCGCCGCGTCCCGGGCCCGGCCCGCGGAGGGCACCGCCCTGCCGCAGGCCGTCGCGCCGCTGCCGTACGCGGTGCCCGACCGGGTGCGGATCCCGGCGATCCAGGTCGACGCGCCGATGATGCCGGTGGGCCTGGACGCGGACGGCTGGGTCGGCGCGCCGCCGCCCGAGGACCCGAATCTGGCCGGCTGGTTCACCGGCGCGGTCTCGCCGGGCGAGAAGGGCACCGCGGTCGTGGTCGGCCATGTCGACAACAAACAGGGCCCGGCGGTCTTCTACGGGCTCGGCGCCCTGAAGCAGGGAAACGAGGTGGAGGTCGCCCGCGCGGACGGAAAGACGGCCGAGTTCGAGATCTACGGCATCGAGGTCTTCGAGAAGGACGATTTCCCCGGCGACCGGGTGTACGCCTCCAAGGGAAGTCCGGAATTGCGGGTCATCACCTGCGGCGGCGGATTCTCCAAGCAGAACGGTTACGCGGGGAACGTGGTCGCTTTCGCCCGCCTGACCGGTGTTCGCTGAGCGGAATTCCGGCCGGGCGGGCGGGCGTCACAGGTGCTGCCGCCGGGGGACGGTGAGGTGGTATCCGGAGTCCAGCAGGTTCGGGAGGTAGGAGCGCAGGGCGCGCACGCTCTGCGAACGGTCGCCCCCGGCGTCGTGCGAGAGCACCACGACACCGGGGGCGGCGCCGTCCTCGACCCGGTCGACGATGGTGCGGGTGCCGGGGGCGGTCCAGTCCAGGGTGTCGACGGTCCAGGCGAGCGGTTCCATGCCGAGTTCGGCGCCGAGCTGGAAGGCGGCGCGGTTCCACGCCCCGTACGGCGCCCGGAACCAGCGGGGCGGCTCGCCACAGGCGTCGTCGACGACCTCGGTGGTGCGCTCCATCTCGGCGCGGATCCGCTTGCGGGTGAGGCTGGTGAGCAGGGGGTGGGACCAGGTGTGGTTGCCGACCACGTGGCCGTCGTCGGCCATCCGGGCCAGCAGGTCCTTGTTGTCCACGGCCATCTCGCCGCACACGAAGAACATCGCGCGGACCTCGTACTCGGCCAGGGTGTCGAGGATGTCGGGGGTGTAGCGGGGGTCGGGGCCGTCGTCGAAGGTCAGCACCATGGTGCGGCCGCGTCCGGAGATGTTCAGGAGCGGCTCGCGCCGGACCGGGGTGGGGGCGTGCGGGGCGCGCGGCGGGCCGTATCCGGTCAGGGGCCGCAGGCGGTAGGCGGCGGGCTTAAGCGCGCGGCGGGCCTCGGGGCCGGGGACGGGGGCGGCGGGCCGGGCCGGGACCGGCGCCTTGCCCGCGAGGGCTCCGAGGACGCCGGCGGTGCCGGCCGCCCCCACCGCGGCGGCGCCGGCGAGCAACGCGCCGCGCCGCGTGAGCAACTGATCCGTCTTCATGACTCATCAGTCGCCCGGCCGCGGGCCGACGCACCAGTACGGCACCGGAGCGGCGGCACGAATCCACCCGCCCGGACCAGCGGTGCCTTCCGATAACCTCGCCGCGTGACGGAACCGGAACAGCAGCATTCGCATCAGTTCGAGCGGGGCACGGACGGGCCCAAGGTCATTCTCGTCGGCGTGGACGGGTCGGACTCCTCGCTCCGCGCGGCGGCCTACGCCGGTGGCCTGGCCCGGCGGCAGCACGCGCTGCTCGCCGTGGTGTACGTGCAGCCGATGCTGGCGGGCGGGGTGTCGCTGGGGGCGCCGGTCGCGGAGACGACCGACGAGATCGCGGAGGACCTGGTCGCCCACATCCGGGAGGCGACCGAGCGGGTGAAGGGGATATTCGAGGTCCGCTGGGAGTTCCACACGTTCCGCGGCGACCCGTTCAACGGGCTCCGCACGGCGGCCGACGACCTGAAGGCGGACGCCGTGGTGGTGGGCGCCTCCGAACAGGCCGGCCACCGCCTGGTCGGCTCCGTCGCCATCCGCCTGGTGAAGACGGGCCACTGGCCGGTGACGGTGGTGCCCTGACGTGAGGGTGGTGCCCTGACGTGACGGGGCGCTCTGGCGTGAGGGTGGTGCCCTGACGCGAGAGGGGCCCGGGGCGATGCGTGCCCGGCCCGGCCGCCGGCCCTACTCGCCCATCGTCAGGCCGTCCTCGGCCGCGCCCCGGCCGAGGACCACGTCCCGGACGCGGTCGCGCACGGCGCGTACCTCGGCGCCCTGGGCGAGGGCCCGGTTGAGGTTCACCACCCGGCCCGCGTCCACGTCGAAGAGCTGCGGCACGAACTCGGCCCGGGTGACCTTCCAGCGGCCGCCGGGCCGGGCGGGCGGGGCGAAGGTGAAGCGGCCGAGGGTGGACTGGTTGCCGCGCGGATCGGGCACCCCCGCGTCGTTGATCATCTCGCCGGCGACTTGGTCGCCCGTCCCGTAGACCACCCAGGTGCCGTTGACCTTCTCGTACGCCTGCGGGACGTGCGCGTGGCCGCCGACGATCAGGTCGACCGCGGGCCGCCCGGCGGTCCGGGCCGCGGTGAGCGCGCGGGCCAGCGACCGCTGCCGCTCGTCGGGGGCCTCCTGCCACTCGGTGCCCCAGCGCAGCGAGACGACCACCACGTCGGCGCCGGCCTCGCGGGCGGCCGCGGCGTCGGCCGGCACCCGGGCCCGCAGGTCGGTGCCGTGGGCGTAGGCGAGATGGGCGATCTCGGCGCCGCCGGCCCGCAGGACGGTCACGGTGCGGGCCTCCCGCTCGTCGCGCGCGGCCCCGGCGTGCCGTACCCCGGCCCGGTCGAGGGCGTCGAGGGTGCGGCGCAGGCCGGCTCCGCCGTCGTCGGGGCCGTGGCCGGCGGCGGTGGAGCAGCCGTCGTAGCCGGTGGCCGCGAGGCCCGCCGCCGCCTCGGGCGGGAACTCGGCGGTCTCCAGGTGGCACAGGGCCAGGTCGGCCCGGGACACGACGGGAGCGATGCCGGCCAGCATCGGGCGGAAGTCGTATCCGGAGCCGCCGCCCGCGTCGAACCGGGCCCGCTCGATGACCGAGTCGTGCGGCAGGACGTCACCGGAGGCGACCAGGGTGAAGGCGCCGGCGTCCTTCGGCGGCGGGGCCGGGCGGCCCGGCGACGGCTCCCGGTCGTGGGCCTGGCAGGCCGCGCCCGCGGTGAGGACGGCGGTCAGGGCCAGTGCCACCTGTCGGCTGCGTGTGATCATCCGTTCACCCCGCTGTGGTCCCGCACGGATAAAAGTAGGATTTACACACAAATAGGTAAGGAGTTCCGGAGCCCCTCCCCCGGTTCCGACACGCCCTTTAGCCCGTCCGGCGTGCGCGGACGCCGGGCACCGACCGTTCGTCGAACCGTTCGCCGACGCGATCGACCGTCCGCCGCACACCCGTGCGCCCGCCCTGTCCCCCGGCCGCCCCCTGCGATGCCATACGGCCATGACGGCCGGAACCACCCTCACCCACGGGACGACGACCGCCGAGCACGAGCTCGCCGCCCTCCAGCGCGAGCACGGCCGGCCGCTGTTCGGGCTGCTGCTGCGGCTGTGCGACGGCGACCGGCAGCGCGCCGAGGACCTCCTCCAGGAGACCCTGGTGCGCGCCTGGCAGCACCCCGAAGCGCTGCGCGCGGGCGACTTCGCCTCCGCCCGGCCCTGGCTGCTCACCGTCGCCCGGCGGCTCGCGATCGACGCCCGGCGGGCCCGGCAGGCCCGGCCGCCCGAGGTCGGCGACGCCGCCCTGGCGAACGCGCCGGTCTGCGCGGACCACGCCGAACGCGCCGCCGCCGCCCTCGACGTACGCGAGGCTGTGAAGACTCTCACCCCGGAACACCGTGAAGTCCTGGTGCTCGTGTACTTCCAGGGGGCGAGCGTGGCGGAAGCGGCGGCGGCTCTGGGCATACCGGCGGGTACCGTGAAGTCCCGGGCGTTCTACGCGCTGCGTGCCCTGCGCCGGGTGCTACCGGGATACGCCACCGACCTGCGGTGAAACCGGACGCCGGGTCAAGCCTCCGTAAAGCGCCTTGCCGTGGACCCCCGTTGGGTAATCGGCTGTCCTCATCCGTGTTCCGGACGGGGTCCTCGACAGGGCCCGGGTGGGGCGACGCACACGCACCGGAGGAAGGGCTGCGAGGGATGCTGCACAGAGGTCACGAGAGCACGGACGGCAGCGGCGGCGACGAACTGGTCGTCCCCATGGCGTGGTTGTACGCCGAGTACGTCGCCGACGAACTGCTGCGCGGCGGGGATCTGATGCCGCCGACGTCCTTCGAGTTCCGCGCCGGGCGCTACGCGCTGGCGCTGACCATCTTCCTGTCCGACACCGACGGCGAGCTGTGCGGTGCCCAGGTGGTCTCCCGGCTGGAGACCTGGCTCTCCTTGACGGCGTACGACCAGCCGTGGCGGGAGTGGGTGCGCGAGCGGCTCGCCGAGACCACGGCCGGGGTCCGCCGCCCGGACGCGGACCTGGTGCTGGCCCGGGCGGCGTGGCGGTGGCTCCAGGACACCGAGCTGCTCGCCCCGGACCTGAACGCGGTACCGGGCGGCGCCCCGGCCACCGGCGAGGACGAGGGCCCGAAGGTGTGGACCCCGGCGTGGCAGCTGGGGCTGCCGCTGGGGCATCTCGCGATCCACCTGTTCTGAGCCACCACCGCGACCGCCACCACCGCGACCACCGCCGGCGGACCGCGCCGACGGAGGTGGGACGTGGCCGCCGCGGCCTCGCGAGTGCGCGGAAGGCCGTCGGCGCCGGAGACGATGCGGGAGCGCCCTCGTCCGCGGGGTGCGCGGGCGTAAGGCGGCGACGCGGCCGGACACCGTGTGCGCGGCGTACGCCGTGGGTTCCTCCGTCCACCCGCCGGAGCACCCGATCCGGGTGCTGACCGAGCAGTTGGCGTGCGACGGTACCGGCCGGGCGGCGTATTCGTCCGCGTCCGCGTGAGTGATTCGGCGCCGCGCCGCGTACCGGAGGGGGCACGGTACGCCACCCCCACCGACGGCACGAGGATGCGGCATGAGGTCCCTGGAGAGGCATCGCGACGCGGGCGCCTACGCGCTCGGCGTGCTCGACGAGCGGGACGCGTTCCGCTTCGAGGACCATCTCATGGGGTGCCCGCGCTGCACCGCGACGGTGACCGGGTTCCGCCCGGTGACCCGGCAGTTGCTGCTGTACCGCCGGGCGACCCCGGCCGCCGTCGCGGGCGGCGGGCTCAGCCGCGTCGACACCGGCTCCTTCACGGTGACCGCCACCGCCGAACTCCCCACCGACACCCTCTGGTTCGTCACCCC
>NZ_JBFAAP010000055.1:0-48072 GCF_040639815.1 Streptomyces sp. NPDC023723 | reverse complement strand
GGGCGCCTCTCCCGGTTACCCCCCGTTTTTCCCCCCCCCCCGGCCCGCCCCCCCCCCCCCCCCCCCCCCCCCCGGCCCCGACCCACCACCCCACCGTGGGCGCTACGCGCACCCCCACCGAACCCGCACAGGCGCCGCAGGCACACCCGTACCCCCACCCACCTGGACGCCCCCAGTTCGACACGCCCCCAAATCTCCACTTTTGTATGGGTAGATCGCTGGATCACTCCCACTCACTGGAGGGCGCTGTGCGGCCGGAGGGCTACGACTACGACACCCACAGCCGACTGGCCGGACCGCTCATGGAGCCGTCCGGCACCGCCTACCGGGTGCAGTACACCTCGCTGCTCTCCCGCGAGCCCCAGCGAATAAAAGCCGTCCTCCTGATGACCCTCGCGCCGCTGCTCACCGGCGCCCTGCTGGTCTACCTCGTCTGGCCCACCCACTGGGTGGAAAGAGAGGGCGCCGACGCCTGGCTGACCACCCTCGACGTCATCATGCTCATATCGATCGGCCTGATCGAACTGTTCATGGTCGTCAACGTCGCCTCCGTCGCCCACGCCACGATGGTCGCCCGCGACCCCGTCCCCGTCACCCCCGAACCCGGCACCCGCGTCGCCTTCCTCACCACGTACGTCCCGGGCAAGGAACCCCTCGGCATGGTCCGCGCCACCCTGGAGGGCGCCACCCGCCTCACCCACACCGGCACCCTCGACGTATGGCTCCTCGACGAGGGCGACGACCCCGAGGCCAAGGCGCTCTGCGCGGAGCTGAACGTCCGCCACTTCACCCGGCACGGCATCCCCGACTGGAACCAGGCCACCGGCGTCCACAAGGCCCGCACCAAGCACGGCAACTACAACGCGTGGATCGCCATGCACGGCGACGCCTACGACTTCTTCGCCTCCGTCGACCCCGACCACGTCCCGCTCCCCAACTTCCTGGAGCGGATGCTCGGTTACTTCCGCGACCCGGACGTCGCCTTCGTCGTCGGCCCCCAGGTGTACGGCAACTACCACAACCCCGTCACCAAGGCCGCCGAGTCCCAGCAGTTCCTCTTCCACGCCCTGATCCAGCGGGCCGGCAACCGCTACCGCGCCCCCATGTTCGTCGGCACCAACAACGTCGTACGCCTCACCGCCGTGAAACAGGTCGGCGGCCTGTACGACTCGATCACCGAGGACATGGCCACCGGCTTCGAGATCCACCGCCGCAAGAACCCCCGCACCGGCCACCACTGGCAGTCCGTCTACACCCCCGACGTGCTCGCCGTCGGCGAGGGCCCGGCCTCCTGGACCGACTTCTTCACCCAGCAGATGCGCTGGTCCAGGGGCACCTACGAGACCCTCATCAAGCAGTACGGCAAGGCCGTCTTCCGGATGCCGCCGGGCCGTCTGCTGTCCTACACCCTGATGCTCGTCTACTACCCGATGACGGCCGTCAACTGGTTCCTCGGCATCCTCAGCTGCCTGCTCTTCCTCTGCTTCGGAGCCTCCGGCACCGAGGTCGCCGCCTCCGTCTGGCTGATGCTCTACAGCGATGCCGCCGCCCTCCAGGTCGGCCTCTACCTCTGGAACCGCCGCCACAACGTCTCCCCGCACGAACCCCAGGGCTCCGGCGGCCTGGCCGGCATGGCCATGTCGGCGATCTCCGCGCCGATCTACCTGAAGTCCTTCAGCGAAGCGCTCCTGCGCCGGCCCAGCCGCTTCGTCGTCACCCCCAAGGGCGACGGCGCCAGCCCCGACCGCCCGCTCACCTTCCGCATCCACCTCACCTGGGCGCTCGTCCTCGGCACCGCCCTGACCGCGTCCGCCGTCCTGGACCACACCCACGTGGCGATGCGCACCTGGGCGTTCCTGGCCATGGCGATCTCGCTGGCCCCGTTCACGGTCTGGGCCACCACCGCCTGGCGCGCCCGCGGGGCCGCACCCGCCGGCGCCCAGGCCACCGCCCAGCCGATCCAGCCGATCCCGCCGATGCCGGCCTCGCCCCCCGAGGCCACCGCGCCGGCCACCTCGGCCACCTCGGCCACCCCCGCCTTCGCCGCCACCGGCATCACCTCGACCGTCTCCGGCACGATGACAGGAGGCAACTAGGCCATGGCCTACACCCTCTCGCAGAAGACCAAGAAGACCGTCCTGGGCGTCGGCGGCCTGGCGGTCCTGGCCGCGCTCAACGCCCCCGCCGCCCTCGACTTCGCCGGCGAGAAGTACCACGCGTACAAGATCTCCCGCCCCTCCTACAAGGCGAAGTACGGCTCCTGGAACCAGATCGGCATTCCGGAGGAGTACCGCACCAACGCCATCCACGCCGCCCTCCTGCACACCGGCAAGGTGCTGATCGTCGCGGGCTCCGGCAACGAGCAGAAGAAGTTCGACAAGGGCTCCTTCGACACCGTCCTGTGGGACCCGGAGAAGAACACCTTCAAAAAGGTCGACACCCCCGACGACTTCTTCTGCTCCGGCCACGCCGCCCTCCCCGACGGCCGCATGCTGGTGGCCGGCGGCACCGCCCGCTACGAACTCCTGGACGGCGAGGTGGACCGGGCCGGCGGCGGCATGCGGGTGAAGAACGAGAACCCCGACAAGCCCGTGCACCTGCCCAAGGGCACCCGCTTCCGCTCGCCGGCCGGCGTCGAGTACGTCTCCAGGTTCGACGTCACCCTGCCGAAGGCCAAACGCGCCTTCGAGATCACCCGCGACGAGCGCGGCGTCGTACAGCCCTACAAGACGAAGATCACCGCCAGCGAGCGCCGGGTCTTCGTCGAGGCCGCCGAGAAGGGCCCGCTGTCGGTCACCGACAGCCAGGCCCAGTACGAGATCGTCGGCCTGAAGGGCGAGGCGGCCGACAACACCTACGGCCTCAGCGAGAAGATCACCCTGGAGAAGCAGGACTTCCAGGGCATCCGCGCCGCCTACGAGTTCGACCCGGTCGCCGAGAAGTACGTCCCGGTCGACCCGATGGACAAGGCCCGCTGGTACCCGACCCTGGTCGGCCTCGACGACGGCCGCATCCTCGCCGCCTCCGGCCTGGATGACGTGGGCGTGATCGACCCCGGCGACAACGAGATCTACGACCCGGACACGAAGAAGTGGTCACCGGGCCCCAAGCGCTACTTCCCCACCTACCCGGCCCTGTTCCTCACCAAGGGCGGCAAGCTCTTCTACTCCGGTTCCAACGCCGGCTACGGCCCCGCCGAGAAGGGCCGCGTCCCGGGCCTGTGGGACCTGAAGGACAACAGCTTCAAACCGGTCCCCGGCCTCACCGACCCCGACCAGCTCGAAACCTCCGCGTCCCTCCTGCTGCCCCCCGCGCAGGACCAGAAGGTGATGGTGCTGGGCGGCGGCGGGGTGGGCGAGTCGAAGAAGTCCACCGAGCGCACGGCCGTCGTCGACCTCAAGAAGGAGAACCCGGCCTTCGAGCCCGGCCCCGACCTCCCGCAGGGCACCCGCTACCTGAACAGCGTGATCATGCCGGACGACACCGTCTTCACCTCCAACGGCTCGTCGGACTACCGGGGCCGCAGCGCCAGCAACATCCTCAAGGCCCAGGTCTACGACCCGAAGAGCAACGCCTTCCACGAGGCCGCGTCCCCCGCCGTCGGCCGCAACTACCACTCCGAGGCGCTGCTGCTGCCCGACGGCCGGGTCGCCACGTTCGGCTCCGACCCGCTCTTCGACGACCAGCAGAACACCAAGCTGGGCCACTTCGAGCAGCGCATGGAGGTCTTCACCCCGCCGGCCCTGCACCGCAACACGGCCGCCCGCCCGGTCCTGAAGGACGGCCCGAAGACCGTCGACGCCGGCCAACGCGTCACGTACCGTACCGCGCACCCCGACCGGATCGCCAAGGCCCGGCTGATGCGCCCCAGCGCGGTCACCCACACCACCGACGTCGAACAGCGCTCCATCGAACTCGACGTGACCAAGAAGGGGAAGGCGGTCACCTTCGACATCCCGAAGGACCGCGCCCTGGTCCCGCCCGGCTGGTACATGCTGTTCGTCACGGACGCCGACGGCACCCCGTCGAAGGCGAAGTGGATCCAGGTGAAACCCTGAGCCTCACTCGGAGTTGCGGGCCAGCCCGAGCGCGTACTCCGGCCACCACCGCCCCGCGTCCGGCCCGCCCGCACAGGTGCCGTCCGACTCCCCGGGCCGCTTGATCCACAGATAGGCGTCGACCACCGGGTCACCGGTCCGGGTGGTCGGCCGGGTGCCCAGCGCCCGGCCCGGCGGGTTGCACCACACCCCCGGCAGCGGCCCGTTCCCGTTGCGGCTGGTGTCGATGACGAAGTGCTTACCCCCCAGCCCCTGGGACAGCTTCTTGCCGTACTCCGTGGTGTCCTCGTCGGTCTGGAAGTTGGAGACGTTGAGCGCGAAGCCGTCCGCCGCCGCGATCCCGGCCCGCTTCAGCGGGTCGACCAGCGCCCAGGGGTCCTTGATCCACGCCGGATTGCCCGCGTCCAGGTACACCGCGACGTTCGGCTGGGCCTTCAGCCGGATGATCGCCTCGCCCAGCAGCGCCTCCCGCTCGGCGTGCAGCTCGCGCGGGGTGCAGCCGTCCACGATGTGCGCGACGGCGTCCGGCTCCAGCACCACCAGTGCCTCGGCGTCCCCGATCGCGTCGGCGAACCGGCCGATCCACTGCCGGTAGGCCGCCGCGTCGGCCGCGCCCCCGGCGGAGTGCTGGCCGCAGTCCCGGTGCGGGATGTTGTAGGCGGTCAACAGCACCGTCCGGCCGGCCTCCGCCGCCGCCCCGGTGGCCCGCCGCACCAGCGGCGTGGGATCGATCTCGCCGGCCGGCCACAGCGCGGCCGGCTGCCCGGCGATCCGCTGGAGCAGTTCGGCGTCCTGGCTCCGGCCCTGCCGCTGCCACAGCCGGCCCTGCCGGGCGGCCGGGCTCTCCGGATCGACCCAGAACTCGGAGCCGGCCTTCTTGGAGGGGACACCGGCCACCGACGCCT
Organism: Streptomyces sp. NPDC023723; assembly: GCF_040639815.1. Classification (NCBI taxonomy): domain Bacteria; kingdom Bacillati; phylum Actinomycetota; class Actinomycetes; order Kitasatosporales; family Streptomycetaceae; genus Streptomyces; species Streptomyces sp. NPDC023723. The sequence goes on along the minus strand of NZ_JBFAAP010000055.1, from coordinate 43,109 downwards.
CGTCGACGTCGGCGGCGGAAGAGCAGCCCGCGGTGAGTCCGAGGGCGGTGAGGACGGCGAGGGTCTGGATCAGCCGGAACATGCTGCTCCCTGAAGCAGAGGTAACGATGCGTAACGATCCGGTGCTTATCGTGACATATCGGGCGTGTCGCGCGGTGCACCGCCATGCCCGCAACCGGGTCGGCCGGCGGCCCCCGCGGTCCGAAAAGCGGGACGGAGCTGACCAGCATGTGACCGGCCGGTAAGGTCTGATGCCGTGCCGAAGCCGCTCAGTCTCTCCTTCGACCCCATCGCCCGCGCCGACGAAAGCTGGAAGCGCCGCTGGGGCAGCGTGCCCTCCATGGCCGCGATCACCTCGATCATGCGGGCGCACCAGATCCTGCTGGCCGAGGTCGACGCGGTGGTCAAGCCGTACGAGCTGACCTTCGCGCGCTACGAGGCGCTGGTGCTGCTCACCTTCTCCAAGTCGGGCGAGCTGCCGATGTCCAAGATCGGCGAGCGGCTCATGGTGCACCCCACGTCCGTGACGAACACCGTCGACCGCCTGGTCACCTCGGGGTTCGTCGCCAAGCGCCCCAACCCCAACGACGGCCGCGGCACCCTCGCCTCGATCACCGACCGGGGCCGCGAGGTGGTCGAGGCCGCCACCCGCGACCTGATGGCGATGGACTTCGGCCTGGGCGCCTACGACGCCGAGGAATGCGGCGAACTCTTCGCGATGCTCCGCCCGCTGCGGGTGGCGGCGGGGGACTTCGAGGAGGACTGAGCGGCGCGGAACCCGCCGCAAGATCGCCCGGAACGCCTCGTTACGCTCATACCCATGAAAAAGAGCGTGCTGACCCGCTACCGGGTCATGGCGTACGTCACCGGCGTGCTGCTGATCCTGCTGTGCCTGAGCATGATCGCCAAGTACCTGCTGGACATCAACGGTGCCGACGACCTCACCCGCGTCGTCAGCATCGCGCACGGCTGGCTCTACGTCATCTACCTGATCTTCGCCTTCGACCTCGGCGCCAAGGCGAAGTGGCCGGTCAAGAAGCAGCTGTGGGTGCTGCTCGCCGGAACCATCCCGACGGCCGCGTTCTTCGTGGAGCGCCGGATCACCCCGGAACTCCAGGCGAAGATCACCGACGGCCGCCCCGTGGTCGCCAAGGCGTAACGGCCCGCGCCGCGTCGTACCGCCGTACACACGTACGGCGGTCTGCCATCGACATTTACTAGGACGTCCTAGTAAATTTGGAGTATGGACGCTGACGCGATACAGGCGGGCCGCCGACGCTGGCAGGCCCGGTACGACGCGGCGCGCAAGCGCGCCGCGGACTTCACCACGCTCTCCGGCGACCCCGTGGAGCCGGTGTACGGGCCCCGGCCCGGGGACACGTACGAGGGCTTCGAGCGGATCGGCTGGCCGGGCGAGTACCCCTTCACCCGCGGCCTGTACCCGACCGGCTACCGCGGCCGGACCTGGACGATCCGCCAGTTCGCCGGGTTCGGCAACGCCGAGCAGACCAACGAGCGCTACCGCATGATCCTGCGCAACGGCGGCGGCGGACTCTCGGTCGCCTTCGACATGCCCACCCTGATGGGCCGCGACTCCGACGACCCGCGCTCGCTGGGCGAGGTCGGCCACTGCGGGGTGGCCATCGACTCGGCCGCCGACATGGAGGTCCTCTTCCGGGACATCCCGCTCGGTGACGTCACCACCTCGATGACGATCAGCGGCCCGGCGGTCCCCGTCTTCTGCATGTACCTGGTCGCGGCGGAACGCCAGGGCGCCGACCCGGCCGCGCTGAACGGCACCCTTCAGACGGACATCTTCAAGGAGTACATCGCCCAGAAGGAGTGGCTCTTCCAGCCCGAGCCGCACCTGCGCCTGATCGGCGACCTGATGGAGTACTGCGCGGCCGGCATCCCCGCCTACAAGCCGCTCTCCGTCTCCGGCTACCACATCCGCGAGGCGGGCTCGACGGCCGCGCAGGAACTGGCGTACACGCTGGCGGACGGCTTCGGCTACGTGGAGCTGGGCCTGTCCCGCGGCCTGGACATAGACACCTTCGCCCCCGGCCTGTCCTTCTTCTTCGACGCGCACCTGGACTTCTTCGAGGAGATCGCGAAGTTCCGCGCGGCCCGCCGGATCTGGGCCCGCTGGCTGCGCGACGTCTACGGGGCGAAGTCGGAGAAGGCCCAGTGGCTGCGCTTCCACACCCAGACCGCCGGCGTCTCGCTCACCGCCCAGCAGCCGTACAACAACGTGGTCCGGACCGCGGTGGAAGCCCTGTCCGCCGTCCTCGGCGGCACCAACTCGCTGCACACCAACGCCCTCGACGAGACCCTCGCCCTGCCCTCCGAGCAGGCCGCCGAGATCGCCCTGCGCACCCAGCAGGTCCTGATGGAGGAGACCGGCGTCGGCAACGTGGCCGACCCGCTCGGCGGCTCCTGGTACGTCGAACAGCTGACGGACCGGATCGAGGCGGATGCGGAGAAGATCTTCGAGCAGATCAGGGAGCGCGGTCTGCGCGCCCACCCCGACGGACAGCACCCCATCGGTCCGATGACCTCCGGCATCCTGCGCGGCATCGAGGACGGCTGGTTCACCGGCGAGATCGCCGAGTCGGCCTTCCGCTACCAGCGGTCCCTGGAGAAGGGCGACAAGCGGGTCGTCGGCGTCAACGCCCACACCGGCTCGGTCACCGGCGACCTGGAGATACTGCGGGTCAGCCACGAGGTGGAGCGGGAGCAGGTGCGGGCGCTGGGCGAACGCCGGGCCGGCCGGGACGACGCGGCCGTGCGCGCGGCCCTGGACACCATGCTGGACGCGGCCCGCACCGGCGCGAACATGATCGCCCCAATGCTGGACGCGGCCCGCGCGGAGGCGACCCTCGGGGAGATCTGCGGGGTGCTGCGGGAGGAGTGGGGGGTTTATACGGAGCCGGCGGGGTTCTGAGTGGCGTCGAGGAGCCTGCCCGCTGCTTGGTACAAGCGTACGAGCTGAGCCGCCGGGAAGGTCAGCCCGTCCTCACCTGGCGCAGCCAGTCGCCGACCAGCCCGTTCCAGTCGGTGCGGTCGAGATCGTGGTGCGCCGCGACGAAACGGCGGGCCGGGGCCTTCTCTTCCCAGGACCGGACGCCGTGGCCGGAGCGGCGCAGCAGGATCTCGCAGCCGACCGCGTTGGTGAGCAGCACGAGTTCGAGGTCCGTGCCGACCCCGTCCGTCGTACGGTCCCGCAGTTCGAGCAGCTGATAGAAGTCGAACGGTTGGTCGACGTCCGGAATCCACTCCTCGACCAACCGCCCCGCCTCGCAGGTGTACCCGTGGCCGGCGAAGGCATCGAGGACGGCCTCGTGCAGGGGCAGGGGCGAGACGTGCAGCAGGTCGTCGTCCGAACCGGTTCTGAGCGCACTGTCGTCCACGTGGGTCCGCAGCTCCAGGACGGCTCCCAACGCACGCCCCGCCACTTCGGTGAACGGCGTCGCCCAGGGCAGCCGGACGGTGAACGGCACGACGACCTCCTCGCCCCTCGGGATCGAGTAGGGGCCGTACGCAAAGGCGCGGTTGACCTCGTCGTCCCCGGCACGGACACCGGGGGACGCGGGCCAGGACGCGAGCACCCTGAAGGAAAAGCCCTGGACCTCGGTGCTGAGCAGACCGCCCCGCACGACCACCTGGCCGGGGACCGTGTCTCCCGGACGAATGACTCCGGCGAGTAGCTGGGCGTCGACGTCCACCGGGCCTCCACCCGCCCGCGCGAGTATTCGAGTGAGCATCCGCGGAGCTTACCGCCGCCGGGAATTCGCGCCGCATGTGTGGGCAGCCGCGCACCACGCGACCGGGTCCTTGCCGCAGCGGCTACGTCTCCCGCGGCTTCCGGCCGCTTTCCCGCAGCCCCAGCAGCAGCACCCGCGACAGCCCCTGGATCCACTCCGCGTCGGCCGGCTCCGCGCTCACCAGGGTGCGGTGCACCACCGCGCCCGCCACCATGTCGAAGATCAGGTCGGCGGTGCGGGCGGCCTCGGTCGGGTCGGGCTGGGGCGGGAGTTCGCCGCGGGCCTGGGCGCGGGCGCGGCCCTCCAGGACCAGGCGCTTCTGGCGCTCCACGATCGAGCAGCGGATGCGTTCGCGCAGGGCCGCGTCGCGGGTGGACTCGGCGACCACCGCCATCAGACCGCTGCGGGCCTCCGGGCGGTCCAGGATCGTCGCGAACTGGTGGACCACGCCCTCGATGTCGGCGGCCAGACAGCCGCGGTCCGGGAGGCGGAGTTCGTCGAAGAGTTCGGCGACCGCGTCCACCACCAGTTCGTTCTTGCCCGCCCAGCGGCGGTAGAGGGTGGTCTTGGCCACCCCGGCCCGCATCGCCACATCGCCCAGGGTCAGTTTCGACCAGCCCAGCTCCACCAGCGCCGCCCGCGTCGCGGCCAGGATCGCGGCGTCGGCCGTCGCGCTGCGCGGACGGCCGGAGCGACCGGTGGGGGAGCGGTTCGGCATCCTCCGACCATAACCGCGGGTTTGCCGGGGGCGGCCGTGAGGGAGATCACCGAGGGGCCGTTTCGCGGGGGGTGCGGCGGGCATTACGCTACGAGCCGTAGCGAAAGCCGGAGCGACTTCGCGCTGGAGCGACGACCACCGGCGCCGGGTGGGGACCCGGCGCCGAACAGCACACATCAGAGCGGGTTTCAGGCCGCTTTTCACGGACGCGCGCGGTACGGGGGAGGATAGGCGTATGCAGCCACGGAACATGTCCATGAGCGGAGTCGTCGACCTCGCCGCGGTGAAGGCGGCCCAGGAGGCCAAGGCGAAGGCGGAGCAGGCGCGCGCCCAGGCCGCGCAGCAGGGCGGCGGGGGTGCCGTCTCGCCCGCCGACCTCGTCCTCGACGTCGACGAGGCGGGCTTCGAGCGCGATGTCCTCCAGCGGTCCACCGAGGTCCCGGTCGTCATCGACTTCTGGGCCGAGTGGTGCGAGCCCTGCAAGCAGTTGAGCCCGGTCCTGGAGCGGCTCGCCGTCGAATACAGCGGCCGGTTCGTGCTCGCCAAGATCGACGTCGACGCCAACCAGATGCTGATGCAGCAGTTCGGCATCCAGGGCATCCCGGCCGTCTTCGCGGTGGTCGCCGGGCAGGCGCTGCCGCTCTTCCAGGGCGCCGCCGGCGAGTCCCAGATCCGCGAGACCCTGGACCAGCTGGTGCAGGTCGCCGAGCAGCGCTTCGGCCTGACCGGCCTGGTCGTCGACCCCGAGGCCGACCCGGGTGCCGTGCACGAGGCCCCGGCCGCGCCGGCCGGACCGCACGACGCCGCGCTGGAGGCCGCCGTACAGGCCCTGGACGCGGGCGACCTGGGCGGCGCGGTCCGCGCGTACCAGAACGTACTGAACGAGGACCCGGGCAACATGGAGGCCAAACTCGGCCTCGCGCAGGCCGAGTTGCTCCAGCGGGTGCAGAACCTGGACCCGCAGCGGGTGCGCAAGGACGCGGCCGACAAGCCCGCCGACGCGCAGGCCCAGATCGCCGCCGCCGACCTCGATCTGGTGGGCGGTCACGTGGAGGACGCCTTCGGGCGCCTCATCGACACGGTACGGCGCACCTTCGGCGACGAACGGGACACCGTACGGGTGCGGTTGCTGGAGCTGTTCGAGGTGGTCGGCGCCGACGACCCGCGGGTGGCGGCGGCCCGCCGCGCGCTCGCCCGCGCTCTGTTCTGACCGGGCCGTACCTCTTCCGACCGCCCGGCCGATGATCTTGCGGTCGGGCGGTGCCGGTGTGAAGGGAAACGTCGGCGGAGCCGCAGTACAGCCGTGTTTTGCCAAAACTTGGTAATTCGGGCCGCTGTTACTGCGAGTAAGTCGACGGCGGTGGAGTGTCAGTCTCTGTCCGGCGAAGAGTGGTTTTGTCCCCTCGCCCGGCGACACCGAGCGTCGCCGGGTTCTACCGCTGCGTCGACCCTTGGTTATCGCCCCGTTACTAGCCAGTAACGGCGCCCCTTGTGCGGGCGGCGAGAATGCACCACGATCGGCCACGCTCGGTCCGTTCCCGTCCCCCGACAGCCAATCGGGTCGCGGGCTTCCTGGGTCCCCACCGAGCAGGACCGGCGGCAGAGGAGCCGGCCCTTGGGCAGGGGGGTCTTCGCCTCCGTGGCGGAGCCTGTCCGGCAGGGTTGTGCGTGATGTGTGTCAGGCGCGACCAGTGGTTGTCGCTCGGGGGTGATCGCCGGTGATTCGGGCGCGTGGTGCGCGCCGTCGAGTACGGGCGCTCTCCTTCCCGAGGACGTAGCACTTCTCCCATCCCTGCCCGGCCGAGCCGCCGCTCTAGGGGGCGAGCCGAGGCCAGGAGATGTACGTCCGAGAAGGAGGACATATGGAGTCCCAAGCGCGTGGTGGGACCAGATGGAAGCGGTTCGCTGTGGTCATGGTGCCCAGCGTTGCCGCGACGGCCGCGATAGGCGTCGCCCTGGCACAGGGTGCGCTGGCCGCTTCGTTCAGTGTGTCGGGGCAGCAGTTCAAGGTCAGTGCCGACAAGCTCACCGGTACCGGGTTCTCGCAGTACGGGGCATACGACGTGGGGGCCGACGGCAATAATCGCGCCGTGGCGGTCTCCGCGTTTGACGAGGCATACATCAAGAACCTGTGCCAGTCGGTCGTCACGCCCAACATTCCGGTGATCGGTACCGTCACCCTGCGGTTGGGCGCGGGTGACAGTACCGAGAAGAAGAACCAGGTTTACGCCAAGGGGCTGTATATCGACCTTGACGACCTGGAAGCGGACGCCACGTTCAAGGACATCGACATCGGCGTAGCGGCTGGTTCGATGGACAAGGGCCCCGGTATGAAGAGCGGGGACCACGCCAGCGCGGGGGGTTTCTCCCAGCAGGCCACCTCCGCCGTGTTGACAGACGTGCAGCAGACGGCGTGGGCCACCACCGCCGGGACCTTCAAGCTCCCGAACTTGAAGATGTCCATCGTCGCGGGCAAGCAGGAGTGCTACTAAGTACTCGCTGACGGGCGGGGGCCGGCCGTGTCCCCGCCCGTTCCCTCTCACATCACCACCACAGCAACGCTGTACCAGGGAGCTGTTTTCCATGAGCGCCGAGACTCCTGCCGCCGCCGGTCAGTTCACCCGCCGGAGGGCACAGTTCCGAGACTGGCGGGGGACCCGGCCGTTCTGGGCCGGCCTGCTCGTTCTGCTCGGCGGCGTCCCGATCATGTACTTCCCGTACGCGCACCTGAAGTTCGGCGCTCTGACGCTAGCGATGTCCACCACCGCCGGTGCCGGGTCGCTGATCATCGGTGTGCTGCTGGTCGTCCTCGGCGTCAGCCTCTGGTTCCAGAAGCATGTGCGGACCTTCGCTGGGGTCGCGGCGATCCTGCTCGCCCTGGTGTCCATCCCGGTGTCCAACTTCGGCGGCTTCGTCATCGGCTTCCTGCTTTCGCTCATCGGCGGGGCCATGGCCGTGTCGTGGGCGCCGGGCGAGCCGAAGCCGGTGACGGACGCCGTGGACGAGCCGAACCATCTGTCAGGAACGATCCCGGCCAACGGGGCGAACGGGAGGCACAGTGCCGGCTGACGAGGTGACTCACGGGGCTGACGCGGAGGCGTCCCGCGTGAGAACCGGGCCGCGCCACGCGGCACCCAAGAAGCCGCTGTTCACCAGGTTCCATGTGCCGGCCGGCAAGGCGATAGCCCTGGCGGCGATGCCGACGGCGGTCCTCATGGGGATGGGGTTCACGCCGACGCTCGCCGTCGCCGACGGCAACGACCCGGCGGCAACGTCCTCGAAGAGTCTGACGGCCGACGAGTACAAGGCCTGCGTGGCGGCCATGGCGGGTGACGAGGACGAGAAGGACTACGCGGACGCGTCGGCCTCGCCCTCGGCCACGGCTTCGGCGTCGTCCTCGCCTTCGCCCTCCGCGAGTGCGAGTGTGAGCGGCGGGGCGGAGTCCGAGCCGAGTCCGTCCGCCTCTTCCAAGGACACGGCCAAGGACACGGCCAAGGACACGGCCAAGGACACGGCCAAGGACACGGCCACGGACTCGTCCTCTTCGTCGGATTCAGGTTCCGACGACGAGGGCGCCGAGTCCGAGCCGTCCGCCTCCGCCTCCGCCTCCGCGAGCAGCGGCGGTGTGCTCCAGGGCATCGGCGACGCCATCGAGGACTTCTTCACCGGAGGCAAGAGCAGCGAGGAGTCCGCGAGCGCCTCGGCGACCCCGTCGGCATCCGCATCGCCCTCCGCGTCCGCGTCCGGCGAGGACGCCGTGGAGGAGACGACGGAGAAGGCCACCGACACGGTCGGCGACACCGTCGAGGACGTCGAGAAGGGCGTTGAGAAGGCCACCGAGGCGGCCGGGGACGCCGTCGACGAGGCCACCGCCTCGCCCAGCGCCGACCCCTCCGCCAGTGCTTCCGCCAGCGCCTCCACCGACCCCGGCGAGGACTGCCCGGTCGCCACCGACGACGAGGGCGGCGTCGACAACACCCTGGCGGTGCCGAACGACCCCTGGTACCTGGACGCCAGTTCGCTGACCCTCAAGGGTGCCTCGTACAAGGGGATCGTCGAGGTGCGGACCGCCAGTGGTGCCACCAAGAAGGTGCTGAAGTACGTCATCTCCAACGGCACCGACATCGGTGACCTGCACCAGACCGTCAAGGACCCGGTGACCGGCAAGACCTACCACGTGCAGGCGGCCGAGGGCACCACGTCCACGATCCGCGACGGTGAGACGGTGATGTACACCGAGAGCATCTCCGGCAACCTGCTGGGGCTGCTCCCGATCACCTTCGACGTGGAGAACCCGCCGCCGCTGGACATCCCGCTGATCTACTTCACCAAGGTGAAGGTCGTGCAGGCGGGGCAGTTCGGCGGGACGCTCACCGTGCCGGGGCTGCATCAGTACATGACCGACACGGCCGGCTGACCCCCTCGTACGACAGCAGAGGGCGCCCCCCGCCGACCGCGGGGGGCGCCCTCGACGCCGTTCGAAGGGCTAGCCGCGGACGGCCTCGCCCAGGTGGTGGACGCGGACCATGTTCGTCGTCCCCGGCACGCCGGGGGGCGAACCGGCCGTGATCACCACGATGTCACCGGGGTTGAAGCGGTTGAGCTTCACCATCTCCTGGTCCACCAGGTCGACCATCTCGTCGGTGGAGTTGACGAACGGCACGACGTGCGACTCCACGCCCCAGCTCAGCGCCAGCTGGTTGCGAGTGGCCTCGTCGGTGGTGAACGCGATGATCGGCTGGACCGCGCGGTAGCGGGACAGCCGGCGGGCGGTGTCGCCGGACTGGGTGAACGCCACCAGGCCCTTGCCGCCGAGGAAGTCGGCGATCTCGGCGGCGGCGCGGGCCACCGAACCGCCCTGGGTGCGCGGCTTCTTGCCGGGGACGAGGGGCTGGAGACCCTTGGAGAGCAGCTCTTGCTCGGCGGCGATGACGATCTTCGACATGGTCTTGACCGTCTCGATCGGATACGCGCCCACGCTCGACTCCGCCGACAGCATGACCGCGTCCGCGCCGTCCAGGATGGCGTTGGCGACGTCGGACGCCTCGGCGCGGGTCGGGCGGGAGTTGGTGATCATCGACTCCATCATCTGGGTCGCGACGATCACCGGCTTGGCGTTGCGCCGGCACAGCTCGATCAGGCGCTTCTGCACCATCGGGACCTTCTCGAGCGGGTACTCGACGGCCAGGTCGCCGCGGGCCACCATGACGGCGTCGAACGCCGCGACGACGTCCTCCATGTTCTCGACCGCCTGCGGCTTCTCCACCTTGGCGACGACGGGGACCCGGCGGCCCTCCTCGTCCATCACCCGGTGCACGTCCTGGACGTCCTTGGCGTCCCGGACGAAGGAGAGCGCGACCAGGTCGCAGCCCATGCGCAGGGCGAAGCGGAGGTCCTCGATGTCCTTCTCGGACAGCGCGGGGACGTTGACGGCCGCGCCGGGCAGGTTGATGCCCTTGTGGTCGGAGATGACACCGCCCTCGATGACGATCGTCCGGACCTTCGGGCCCTCGACCTCGGTGACCTTCAGCTCGACGTTGCCGTCGTTGATCAGGATCGGGTCGCCCTTGGTGACGTCGCCGGGCAGGCCCTTGTACGTGGTGCCGCAGATCGTCTTGTCGCCCGGCACGTCCTCGGTGGTGATGGTGAACTCGTCACCGCGCACCAGCTCCACGGGGCCCTCGGCGAAGGTCTCCAGCCGGATCTTCGGGCCCTGGAGGTCGGCGAGCACACCGATGGCCCGGCCGGTCTCCTTCGCGGCGGCCCGGACCCGGTCGTACCGGCCCTGGTGCTCGGCGTGGGTGCCGTGGCTGAAGTTGAAACGGGCCACGTTCATGCCGGCCTCGATCAGCGAGACGAGCTGCTCGTGGGAGTCGACCGCGGGGCCGAGAGTACAGACGATTTTCGAACGGCGCATGGGGCGATCCTATCGGTTTGTTTCGCTCCGGAATATTCCGCCTGGCGGAACGTGCATATGGGCGCGGGCGTGCTCACCCGTGAATTTATCGGCTGTTCTTTTCGACCAGTGCGTACGTCTGTGTCGCGATCTCCAATTCTTCATCCGTCGGCACCACGGCGACCTTCACCCGGGCGTCCGCGGGGGAGATCAGCCGGGGACCGTCGCCGCGTACGGCGTTCAGCCCGGCGTCGACCGCCAGGCCCAGCCCCTCCAGGCCCGCCACCGCGGCCTCCCGCACCGGTGCCGCGTTCTCCCCGACCCCGGCGGTGAAGGCGACCGCGTCCACCCGTCCGAGAACGGCGTAATAGGCGCCGATGTACTTCTTCAGGCGGTGAATGTAGATGTCGAAGGCGAGCCGTGCCTGCTCGTCGCCCTCGTCGACCCGGCGCCGGATCTCCCGCATGTCGTTGTCGCCGCACAGACCGAACAGGCCGCTCCTCTTGTTGAGGAGAGTGTCGATCTCGTCCGTGGACATTCCGCCAACGCGTTCCAAATGGAAGATGACCGCCGGGTCCAGGTCTCCGGACCGCGTACCCATCACCAGTCCCTCCAAAGGCGTCAGCCCCATCGAGGTGTCCACGCACCGGCCGCCCTGAACCGCCGAGGCCGAGGCGCCGTTGCCGAGGTGCAGCACGATGACGTTCACGTCCGCCGGGTCCTTGCCCAGCAGCCGGGCGGTCTCCCGGGAGACGTACGCGTGCGAGGTGCCGTGGAAGCCGTAGCGGCGGATGCGGTGCCGGTCGGCGATCTTCGGGTCGATGGCGTAGCGCGCCGCCGACTCCGGCATCGTGGTGTGGAACGCCGTGTCGAAGACGGCGACCTGGGGCAGGTCGGGGCGCAGGCCCTGGGCGGTGCGGACGCCGGTGAGGTTGGCCGGGTTGTGCAGCGGGGCCACCGGGACCAGGCGCTCGACCTCGGTCAGCACGGAGTCGTCGATCAGGGTCGGCTCGGTGAAGAACATGCCGCCGTGCACCACCCGGTGGCCAATCGCGGCCAGCTCCGGGGAGTCCAGGCCCAGTCCGTCCCGGGCCAGTTCCTCGGCGACCGCCTTCAGGGCCGCCTCGTGGTCGGCGATCGGCCCGTGCTGCTCCCGGGTGTCGTCGGCGGCCACGTGGGTGTGCTTGAGCCGGGAGGTCTGCTCGCCGATGCGCTCGACCAGTCCCACCGCCAGCCGGCTGCTGTCCCGCATGTCCAGCAGCTGGTACTTCAGCGACGAGGAGCCGGAGTTGAGGACGAGGACGCGGGTGGGGGAACTCACTGTTCGGCAGCCTTCTCGATCGGGGACTGGGCCTGAGGGGACTGGGCCTGGATGGCCGTGATGGCGACGGTGTTCACGATGTCCTGCACCAGCGCGCCGCGGGACAGGTCGTTGACCGGCTTGCGCAGGCCCTGGAGGACCGGGCCGACGGCGATCGCGCCGGCCGAGCGCTGCACGGCCTTGTAGGTGTTGTTGCCGGTGTTGAGGTCGGGGAAGATCAGCACGGTGGCCTGCCCGGCGACCTCGGAGCCGGGCAGCTTGGTCGCGGCGACCGACGGCTCGACGGCGGCGTCGTACTGGATCGGGCCCTCGATCATCAGGTCCGGGCGGCGGGCGCGGACCAGCTCGGTGGCCGCGCGCACCTTGTCGACGTCGGCGCCGGAACCGGAGGTGCCGGTCGAGTACGACAGCATCGCGATCCGCGGCTCGACGCCGAACCGGGCCGCCGTCGCCGCCGCCTGGACGGCGATGTCCGCGAGCTGCTCGGCGTTCGGATCGGGGTTGACCGCGCAGTCGCCGTAGACCAGCACCTTGTCGGCCAGGCACATGAAGAAGACCGAGGAGACGATGGACGCCTCCGGCTTGGTCTTGATGATCTCGAAGCCGGGGCGGATGGTGGCGGCGGTGGAGTGCACCGACCCCGACACCATGCCGTCGGCCAGGCCCTCCTGCACCATCAGGGTGCCGAAGTAGTTGACGTCGGAGACGACGTCGTAGGCCAGCTCCACGGTGACGCCCTTGTGGGCGCGCAGCTCGGCGTAGCGCTCGGCGAAGCGGTCCCGCAGGTCGCTGGTGGCCGGGTCGATCAGCTGCGAGTCGCCGAGGTCGATGCCGAGGTCGGCGGCCTTCTTGCGGATCTGCTCGACCGGACCGAGCAGGGTCAGCTCGCACACGCCCCGGCGCAGCAGCACCTCCGCCGCGTGCAGCACGCGCGCCTCGGTGCCCTCGGGCAGCACGACCCGGCGCAGATCGGAGCGGGCCTGTTCGAGCAGCTTGTGTTCGAACATCATCGGCGTGACACGGTCGCTGCTCGGCGCCTGGACCCGCTTGTCCAGGGCGGCGGTGTCGACGTACCGCTCGAACAGGCCGAGCGCGGTCTCCGCCTTGCGCGGGGTGGCCGCGCCCAGCTTGCCCTCCAGGGAGAACAGCCGTTCGGCGGTGGGGAAGCTGTTGCCCGGCACCGACAGCACCGGGGTGCCGGGGGCGAGCCGGGCGGCGAGGGTGAGGACGTCGTCGCCCGGCACCTCGTCCAGGGTGAGCAGCACCCCGGCTATCGGCGGGGTGCCGGCGCTGTGCGCGGCCAGCGAGCCGATCACCAGGTCGGCGCGGTCACCGGGGGTGACGACCAGGCAGCCGGGGGTCAGCGCGCCGAGGAACTTGGCCAGCGAGGCGCCGCCGAAGACGAAGTCCAGCGCGTCCCGGGCCAGCCCCGAGTCGTCGCCGAGCACCACCCTGGCGCCGAGCGCGTGGGCGATCTGCGAGACGGTCGGCGCGGACAGCGCGGGCTCGTCCGGGACGACGAAGGCGGGCGCCGGGAGCAGCCCGGCCAGCCGCTCCGCGATCAGGTCCCGGTCCTCGCGGGCCACCCGGTTGGTGACCATCGCCAGTACGTCGCAGCCCAGCGAGTCGTAGGCGCGCAGCGCGTTGCGGGTCTCGGCGAGGACGGATTCCGCGCTCTGCCCCCGGCCGCCGACGACCGGGATCACCGACGCGCCGAACTCGTTGGCCAGCCGGGCGTTCAGCGACAGTTCGTCGGGGAGCTGGGTGTCGGCGAAGTCGGTGCCGAGGACGAGCACCACGTCGTAGTCGCGGGCCACCAGGTGGAAGCGGTCGACCAGGGCGGAGACCAGTTCGTCGGTGCCCTGCTCGGCCTGGAGCGCGGACGCCTCGTGGTAGTCCATGCCGTAGACCGTCGCCGGGTCCTGGGAGAGCCGGTAGCGGGCGCGCAGCAGCTCGAAGAGGCGGTCCGGGCCGTCGTGGACCAGGGGACGGAACACGCCGACCCGGTCGACCTGCCGGGTCAGGAGTTCCATGACCCCCAGCTCGACGACCTGGCGGCCGTCGCCGCGGTCGATACCGGTCACGTACACGCTGCGGGTCACGCGCGCTCTCCGTTCCATAGCTGACATGGGCCGTCATAAAAATCGCCCACCGAGGTGAGCGGAACCCTCTTGACAATACCTCTCGCGATATATAAGGCGCCTGTCAATGCGGCGTCGGCACTCCCTGGTGGGACGTGGAAGAATCGACAGTGCCTCACCGGTGTCCACAGGGAGCAGGAGACACAGCACGATGCGTATCGGAGTTCTCACCGCAGGCGGCGACTGTCCCGGCCTGAACGCAGTGATCCGGTCGGTCGTGCACCGAGCGGTCGCGCAGTACGGCGACGAGGTCATCGGCTTCGAGGACGGCTACGCGGGCCTGCTGGACGGCCGCTACCGCACCCTCGACCTGAACGCGGTCAGCGGCATCCTGGCCCGCGGCGGCACCATCCTCGGCTCCTCCCGGCTGGAGCGCGACCGGCTGCGCGAGGCGTGCGAGAACGCGGCCGACATCGCCCGCGACTTCGGCATCGACACGCTGATCCCGATCGGCGGCGAGGGCACGCTGACCGCGGCCCGGATGCTGTCCGACGCCGGGCTGCCGGTGGTCGGCGTGCCGAAGACGATCGACAACGACATCTCCTCCACCGACCGCACCTTCGGCTTCGACACGGCGGTCGGCGTGGCGACGGAGGCGATGGACCGGCTGAAGACGACGGCCGAGTCGCACCAGCGCGTCATGGTCGTCGAGGTCATGGGCCGGCACGCCGGCTGGATCGCCCTGGAGTCCGGCATGGCGGCCGGCGCGCACGGCATCTGCCTGCCCGAGCGGCCCTTCGACCCGGCCGACCTGGTCAAGATGGTCGAGGAGCGGTTCGCCCGGGGCAAGAAGTTCGCGGTGATCTGCGTGGCCGAGGGCGCCCATCCCGCCGAGGGGTCGATGGACTACGGGCACGGCGCGATCGACCAGTTCGGCCACGAGCGCTTCCAGGGCATCGGCACGGCGCTGGCGTACGAGCTGGAGCGCCGGCTCGGCAAGGAGGCCAAGCCGGTCATCCTCGGCCATGTGCAGCGCGGCGGCACGCCCACCGCGTACGACCGGGTGCTCGCCACCCGCTTCGGCTGGCACGCGGTGGAGGCCGCGCACCGCGGCGACTTCGGCCGGATGACGGCGCTGCGCGGCACCGACGTGGTGATGGTGCCGCTCGCGGAGGCGGTGACCGAGCTGAAGACGGTGCCGCAGGACCGGATCGTCGAGGCGGAGTCGGTCTTCTAGGAGGGGCTCTTCTACGGGGCCTCGCCGGTCTCCTTCTCGACCGCCGACCAGAAGTACTCCAGCACCCGGTCGCGCAGCTCGCGGCCCAGGGGGGTGGCCAGGCGGGCCTGGTACTCGGCGTGCAGCTCCACCAGGACGTCCTCCAGGACGCCCCGGTCCAGCAGCGGGACGAGCTTGCTGATCGCCCGGGTCTGGCCGCCCGGCCGGCGGCCGGTGACCGCGGCGCGCAGCAGTTCGGTGAGCCGTTCCTCGTTCCCCGCCACGGTGACGAGGTCCGGCAGTGACAGGCCGAGCAGCCCGGCCAGCGCCGTCGACTGGCGGTCGGTGCCGCGCCACGCCTGCCGCTCCTCCATCCGCAGGTAGGACCGGGGGTCGACCCCGGTGGCCCGGGCCACCTCCTCGGGCGGCAGGCCCCGGGCGACCCGGTGTTCGAGCAGGGTGCGGGGCCGGGCGACCAGGTCGGTGGGGGCGCACCACAGGGCGCCGGCCAGGGCGGTGAGTTCGGCGGCGGCGGGCAGCGCCTCGCCGCGCTCCCAGGCGAGTACCAGGTCCGGACCGACGTACGGCAGTCCGTACGACACCCGCATGTCGCGGGCGACGTGTTCGGGGCCCATGCCGAGGGCGGTGCGGAGCCGGTGGGCGGCCAGGGGGTCGAAGGGGGAGGCGGGCTGGTCGGGCTGGCCGGGCTGGTCCGGGAGGGCTTCGGGTCGGGGCACGGCCACAAGGTAGGGGGCCGGACGTGCTTTGACTACAGTCCGTCCGGCCAGGAACACGGATCGTAGGAAGCTACGGTTACGCGTGTCCGTGCCCTGGCCGTCACCCCTTGACGGCACCTCCCAGCGCGAAGCCGCCGCCCAGCCGCCGGGAGATCAGTACGTAGAGCAGGATCACCGGCGTCGAGTAGACGATCGAGAACGCGGCGAGCTGACCGTACGCCACCATGCCCCGGTTGCCGAAGAACTCGTTGACGCTGACCGAGGCCGGCAACTGGTCCGGGGTGAGCAGCAGCATGAAGGGGACGAAGAAGTTCCCCCACATCATCACGAACGAGAACACCGTCACCACCGCCACCCCCGGCCCCATCAGCGGCAGCACGATCCGCAGCAGGGACTGGAGGGCGGACGCCCCGTCGGTCCAGGCCGCCTCCTCCAGCTCCTTCGGCACGCCGTCCATGAAGTTCTTCATCAGCCAGATGGCGAACGGGAGTTGGGAGGCGGCGAAGAAGAAGACCGTGCCCTGGAGGGTGTCGATGAGGTTGACACGTACGAACAGGGCGTACACCGGCACCATGATCGCCGTGATGGGCAGGGAGGTGGCGAACAGGACGGTGAGCAGGAAGGGGCGGTTGAGGCGGGAGCGGAACCGGGACAGCGGGTACGCGGCGAGCGCCGCGCACGCCACCGTGAGCGCCGTCGCGCCGCCGCACAGGATCAGGCTGTTGCGCAGCGGGGTGAAGGTGATCTCGTCGGTGAGGATCGCGTCGAAGTGGTCGAGGGTGACCCCGTCGGGGACCCGCACCCGCAGGCCCGCGTGCGGGTCGACGGCGGACAGCAGCACCCACAGCAGTGGCAGCGCGAACGCGGCGGCGGCCACCAGCAGCCCGGCGTCGGCGGCCAGCGTCCGGCTTCTCGAACGGGTCACACCCCTCACACCTCCGTCCGCAGCAGCCGCAGGTACCCGACCGAGAACAGCGAGCCGATCAGCAGCAGGAGCAGCGCGACCGCGGTGCCGTAGCCGATCAGGCTGTTCTGGAACGCCTGCTCGTACATGTACAGCGGCAGCGTCTGGCTCTTGCCGCTGGGTCCGCCCCGGGTCATCACCCAGATCAGCCCGAAGACGGACAGTGTCTGGAGGGTGTTGAGCATGAGGTTGGTGGCGATGGAGCGGCGGATCATCGGCAGGGTGACGTGCCACATCCGCCGCCAGCCGCCCGCCCCGTCGACCTCGGCGGCCTCGGTGACCTCTTTCGGGATCTCGTCGAGGGCGGCGGAGTAGACGAGCATCGAGAACGCCGTGCCCCGCCACACGTTGGCGAAGGAAACCGCAAGGATCGGCAGGGTGAACAGCCAGTTCTGGGAGGGCAGACGCAGCCAGTCCAGTACGGCGTTCAGGGTGCCCTCGCGGCGGAAGAACGCGTACAGCAGGAACCCGGCGACGACCTCCGGCAGCACCCACGCGGTGACGACGATGCCGCCGGTCAGTGTCCGCACCGGCTTCGACGCACGCCGCATCAGGGAGGCGAGCGCCAGCCCCAGCGTGTTCTGCCCGACCAGCGACGACAGCACGGTGAACACCAGGGTCAGCCATACGGCGTTCAGGAACGCGTCGTCCCGGAACGCCCGCCGGAAGTTCTCGAACCCGACGAACGACTCCTCGGCCTGCCCGGTCAGTTGCAGGTCGGTGAAGGCGATGACGACGCAGTAGGCGATCGGACCGGCCAGGAAGAGCAGCAGCAGGACGGTGGCGGGGGCGACGGGGGACGCCCGGACCAGGGCCCGGCGCGCTGGGCTCACTTCTCGACCACCTGGTCGTCGGTGGCCTCGCGCAGGGCGCTGTCGTAGTCGCGTGCCGCCTCCGCCACCGACCGGTCGCCGGTCGTCACCCCCTCCATCGCCTCCTGGATGGCGGTGGAGACCTTCGGGTACGCCGGGTAGGCGGGCCGGTAGTGGGTGTGGGCGACGAGGTCGGTGAAGAACTCGATGCCGGGCTGGGCGTCGACGTAGCCGGGGTCGGCCGCGACGTCCTCGCGCACCGCGATGCCGGAGTTGGCGACGTACCACTTCTGGGCGTTGGCCTTGGTCTGCATCGTCTTGATGAACTCGAAGGCCAGGTCGGGGTTGCCCGCCCTGGCCGGGATCGACCAGGTCCAGCCGCCGGACATGCTGACCTTGCCGGGCGCCTGCCCGGCTTGCGTCGGCATGGCGGCCAGCCCCAGTTCCTTCGACCACTCGGGCCACTCGTGCCCGCTGCCCGGCAGCCAGTCCTGCGGCAGCCAGGAACCGTCCAGCGCGATGCCGAGCTTGCCCTCGGGCAGCCACTCGCCGCGGACGGCGGTGCCGACGTTGGGATCGAGCGCGTCGGACACCTCGGGCCCGAGCTTCTCGCCATACACCGTCTCCACGAAGGAGAGCGCGTCCCGGAACCCCTTCCCCGCGGTGATCCACTTCTTGGACGCCTTGTCGTACAGCGGGTCCGTGCTTCCGTCATTGGTCCCGTACAGCAGCATCTGGAACCCCTGCATAGTGGCGCCCTCGCCGACCGGCTTGCCGGTGTACACGTTGAGGGGGATGACGCCGGGCACCTTCTCCTTGATGGTGCGGGCGGCGGCCAGCAGGTCGTCCCAGGTCCTCGGCTGCCAGTCGGCGGGCAGCCCCGCCTTGGCGAACACGTCCTTGCTGAACCACAGCCCCCGGGTGTCCGTGCCGTCCGGCACGCCGTACGTCTTCCCGTCCTCGCCCCGGGCCGCGGCCTTCGCGGTGCCGATGAACCGGTCCCAGTCCGGCCACTTGGCCAGATAGTCGTCGAGGGGCTTCAAGTACCCGCTGGTGATGTCGGAGTTGATGAGGAAGGTGTCCTCGTAGACCAGGTCGGGCGCGGTCTTCGGCGACCGCAGCATCTGCTGCACCTTGGTGTAGTACTCGGAGTCCGGCGCCTTGATCGGCACCAGCTCGACCTTCTTGCCGGGGTTCGCCTTCTCGAACTGCTTCCGGACGCCGTCGAGGTAGTCGTCCATCACCTTCACGGAGTTGTCCGTGGACTGCTTGAAGGAGACCTTGAGGGTGTCCGGATCACTGCCGGAACCACCGGAACAGGCGGTGAGGGCGGTGGCGGCGAGGGCGGTGGCGAGGAGCAGGGCTGCGGTGGGGCGCACGGGCATGACCTCCTGCGGGCACGACGCTGTGGCCGGGATGGCTGCGAGGTGAACGTAGGAGGGGTGGTCTGGCCGGGTCAATGCGTGTGCGTCGGACGGGGGATAAGCGGTCCGATAAACATCGGGGCCGGGGGAATCCGCTCACCGCAGGGTGGAGGGGAACACGTCATGGGGGACTTCCTGACCCCGCTTGCTCGTGCGAGCGGGCGAGAGCCGGTCGTCATAGGCTCCTTCGGACCGTTTCCCGGTTGGTCACCGCTCCGCCTGGCTGACGACCAGTTCGCCCGCTCGTTCGCCCGTCGCCTCGCGCACCTCGTAGCCGGCGTGCTCCAGGACCGTGGTGATGGCGGTGTACATCGCCCGTTGCGCGGTGAGCATCGTCCGTACCTGCGGGTCCTCCGTCAGCTCGGCGTGACCCAGGCTCAGGAAGTGGTCGAGGAGAGCGGAGTGGACCCGCCACTGAAGGAAAACAGCCGGCGGCGTGCTGTCGTCGATGGTCTCCAGGTAGACGCCGGACGACAGGGAGGGGGAGGCGGTAGGGGCGATGGGGAGGCCGGCTCGTACCAGGTCGGCGGTGAGCTTCTCCCGGAACAGTTCGTGCGTGAACACATCGGGTCCTTGCGGTAGCGGGTGGTACGGAAGCGGGTGGGGCGGGCTCGCGTGCGAACCCGCCCCACCCGGCGCCGGTCAGAGGCCGAAGGCCTTGAGGAGCATCTGCTTCAATGTCTCGTTCGACTGCTTGTTGATCAGAGCGCCCAGTTCGGTGTCCGGATCGCCCCAGGGTACCGACCAGCTGACCTCGGCGTCGTCCGCCATGTGGTCGCCCAGATTGCTCGCACAGCGCGGGCAGGGCTGCCGCTCGGAATAGAGTGCGGTGATCTTCTCGCCCGGCTTGAGCTGCGAGATGAGGTCGTCCTCGGAGTGGAAGTCCTCACCGTTGCTCATGCCGTAGATGGGCGTGTCACGGCCTTCGACCTTCGCCACCGCGACGTTCCTGAGCTTCAGCCCCAGCATCTTCTGCCGGTAGTTGAACGCCAGGCTGGCGAGGCCGCCGCCGTTGATGCCGACCGACGTGCCGACCGGGCAGGTGGTGTTGTGGACCAGGAGCGGTGTGGAGCCCGCGAGCACGAAGTACGTGTGCGCTTCGTCGACGGTCAGGTCGTAGGTGACCATCGACGAGGTGTAGTTGCGCACCGTGATCACGGTGACCGCACCGGCGCCGGTGCTCTGCAGCAGGTCTCCGGCGGTCAGTTCGGAGGCCCGGACGAACGTCCCGCGCGTCAGGTCGTAGTACGGATGGTTCTGGGTGCTGGTGATCTGCTGCGGTCCATCGGGCGTGCTGACCGTGAGATCGGTGAAGTCGGTGTCGTCGTGGGTGGTGAACGTACGGCTCACCCGGTCCTGCCGGAGCCCACCGCCTCCCTCGGCGGACTGCACCGTGTCACCGGCCTGGATGTCCTGGATCGGCGTGGCACTGCCGTCGGCCATCAGCACCTGGGTGCCGGCCGGGAAGCTGTGCGTGGGTGTGCACGGCAACCCGTACACCGGGAACCTCTTCAGCCACGCCGCTACGGCGCCGGCCTTGAGCCGGGAAGCCGTCACCGCGTCGATGACCGCCGTCTTGGACAACTGGGTCAGGACGTTGAGTCCCGCGTCCATGCCGGCCAGGTCGCCGATGACCACCGCCGCGCGTACCGAGTACGCGGCCTTGAAAGCACCCTTGAGGACGGCCGGGGCGACCAGGCTGCCGACGGCCCAGGCGCAGGCGCTGGCCTTGTGGTCCCAGGCGCATTCCTTGTAGTCGCTGATCAGGCCGTAGGCGAAACCCTTCAGCAGTTGCAGATCGAAGTCGAGGACGTTGAAGTCGATCACCTGGTGGGTGGTCACGTCGATCGGCGCTTCGCCGATGTAGTCCTTGCTGTAGTCGCCGCCGGCCATGCACTGGGCCGCGGTGGCGTTCAGCTCGTCACAGGTGACCAGGTAGAACTTGTTGGTCCCGGTGATATGGATGTCGGCGGGCAAGTTGCAGTGGCCGATCTTGGTGGAGATGGCGCAGTTGCCGGTGGCCTGGGCGTCCTCCTTCAGATTGACCGGCACGATCTCCAGGCCGGGGATCTCCTCGTCCCACGGCACCGCCTCCTGCGGCGGCGGGTTCTGCTCCAGCTGGGTCGCTGCCTCCGCGTTCTCCTGGGCCTCTTTCGCGTCGGCCCTGGCGTTGGCCGCGGACTCGTCGGCGTTGGCGGCCGAGGTCTCCGCCTCGTCCGCGAAGTAGTCCGCGTTGTTGGCGGACACCTGCGCCCGGTCGGCCGCATCACGGGCGGAAGCGGCCGATGCCTCGCCGTCGGTGGCCGCGGCACGGGCCGCCGCGGCCTCGTCGCCCGCCTCGCTCGCCGAGCGGTTGGCGTTGTAGGCGTCGGTCTGTGCCTGCTCGTTGAGCGTGTCCAGCCGCTTGGACGAGGCCTGTACGTCCTTGGAGTCGGCGGACGCCTGAGTCGCCGACTTCAGCGCGTCGGCGGCCGCGCGGGACGCCTTGGCAGCCGAGTCCGCCGCGTCCGCCGCCGCCTGCGCGGCGAGCTTGGCGTCCCCGTCCGCCCGGTCGGCCGCGTCCTGGGCGGCCTCGGCGAACGCCGCCGCCTCGTCGGCGCGGAGTTCCGCGACCGCCACCTCCTGCTCCGCCAGCGTCTTGGCGGTGTCGGCGACCACGACGGACAGGCCCGCCGTGGCGTCAGTGGCCGCGAAGGCCATACCCAGCTCGATCGCCTGGTCGGCGGGGGCGGTCACGGCGTTCGCGGTGTCGCGGGCGATCTCCGCCTGTTGCGAGGCCGCGTAGGCCTGGCCGGAGGCGGTGGCGCTGTCGTCGGCGGCGGCGTCCGCCTCCTTGCGGGCTCCGACGGCCGCGGCGGTGGCGTCGGCGCTGTCCTTGGCCGCCTGCGCGGCGAGCGCGGTCGCCTCGTCCGAGTTCCGGCCGGCGATCTCGGACTGCTCGATCGCCTCGGCGGCGAGGTAGTGGCCCTCCGTGGCGTTGGCGCTGGTCTGCGCCGCCGCCGCGTCCGCCACCTTGGCCGCGGCGGCCGACTTGGCCGCCGCGGCGGTGCTGACCGTCGCCGCTTCCCTGGCTGCCACGGCCGCGGAGGCCGCCGTATCGGCGTCCTCGTCGGCGCGGCTCGCCGCCAGGGCGGCCGCGTTGGCCGCCGCCCTGGCCGACCGCGCGGCGGCCTCCGCGTCCTCCGCCGCGCTCGTGCCCTCCGCGGCGGCCGCGGCGGCGTCGGCGGCGGCGGCCTTCGCCCGGGCCGAGTCCATCTCCTTCCGTGCGGTCTCCGCCTTGGACCTGGCGGTCGCCGCGTCGCTCTCGGCCTGGCGGGCCGTCGCCTCGTCGCTCGCCGCCCGGTCGGCGTCGGCCTTGGCGGCGTCCTCCTTCTCCGCGGCGGTGGCGGCCTGCTGCTGGGCGTCGGCGTTGGCGGCCTCCGCCTTGTCGCGCTCCTTCTCCGCGGTGACGCGGGCGTCCGCGGCCTTCTGCCGCTGCTCCTCCGCGGTGGCCGCGGCATCCTTCGCCCGGGCGGCCGCGGCCTCGGAGCTGGTCTCCAGGGTCGCGATCTTCTTCTTGTCCTGGGCCACGACCGCGGCCGCCGCCGCTGCCGCGTCCGCCTTGTCCTGCGCGGCGGTGGCGTCGGCAGCTGCCTTCTGCGCGCTGTCCTGAGCGGTGGCGCGCAGGAAGGCGGCGCGGGCGGCGTGTGCCTGGGCGCTGGCGTTGGCCAGTAGGGCGGCGCTGTCCGCGACAGTGGCGTTGGTCGCGGCGACGGCGGTCTTCATGGCCAGCGAGGTGGCCTCGGTGGCCGCCGCTGCCGCCTTGGTGACCTGGGCGGACTCGTTGGCGTACGAAAGGGCGCGTCCCTCGGGGACGCCGGCCGCGTCGGCGGTCTGTGCGGCGGCGGCCTCGGCCGCGGTCACCTGGGCCGCGGCGGCCGTGGCGTCCTTGGCGTTCTGGGTCGCGGTGGCCGACAGGTCGTCGACGCGCTTCTTGACGGTGGCGAGGTCGTCGGTGACGGAGACCGGCTCGCCGTCGGACGAGAAGTTCCCGCCCATGGTGGTGGGCCAGTCCTTGATGAAGGTGTTCCAGGCGCTGTTCGGGTCGGTCTGGGCCTCCATCAGGTTGTTCGCGACCCAGGCGTTGCCCAGGGCGTCGTGCATGGCCACGGCGCTGGACTGGAGCGCGGTGAGCGCCTTGATCTCGGCGTTGGTGATCTGGTCGCGCTGCTTGGCCTGGGCGGCGTACTCCGCCTCCCACTCGGCGGAGGCGACCTCCTCGACCTCCACCATCACCTGGTTGGGGTCCACCGGGTTGGTCGGGTCACCGTTCGCCCAGCGGGCCTTGAGGCTCTCGACCTCCAGCCGGAACTCGGGGGTGCCCTTCTCCGGGGCCACGGTCGGGTAGCCCTGGTACTGGATGAAACGGCGGACGTCGTCGGCGGAGCCGCGCTCTTCGGGGTTGTCCAGGAGCAGCTGCCACCAGCCGTAGGGATCGTTCTTGGCGATCTTGTCCTGGAGGATCTCGGTGACCCGGTCCTGGGCGGCCTGGCTGGCCTGCGGCACCTGGGCGGGGCTGACCCAGCCCACCGCCTGGGCGATCCGCTGATAGACGGTGTTGGGACTGAGGGCCTTGGTGACGGCGGTGTCGTACTCGGGTTCGGTGTTGGCGAAGTCGGAGGT
The DNA here is from genome assembly GCF_040639815.1 of Streptomyces sp. NPDC023723. Lineage (NCBI taxonomy): Bacteria > Bacillati > Actinomycetota > Actinomycetes > Kitasatosporales > Streptomycetaceae > Streptomyces > Streptomyces sp. NPDC023723. The sequence continues at coordinate 19,514 of NZ_JBFAAP010000055.1, read as the reverse complement.
GAAGTACTTCCAGACGGTCTCCTGGCGCTCGTCGGTCCGGGTGCTCATCCCCTCGGCCTGGTCGCGCGCCTGCTGGACGTCCGCGTCCCAGGCATCCCAGATCTCCTGGTCGAAGAGCGTTCCGGCGATGCCCACCACCTGGCCCGGGCCGGCCAGCCGGGTCTCGGCGAGCGTCTTGGAGGCGACACCGCCGACGTGCAGCAGATAGGCGAGGTTCTCCCGTCCGACACGGATCTGGGCCTGCTCGTCCATGATCTTCGCGCGGGCGTCCAGGTCGTGCTTGGCCTGGGCGGCGGCCTGGGCCGCGGCGACCTGCGCGGCGAGCGCCGCCTGGTCCTCGCGCAGTTGCCGCTCGGCCGCGGCGGCGGACTCCTCGGCCGCCGCGGAGTCCGCCTGGGCGGTGGCGGCGGCCTTCTCCGCCGCGTCCGCGTCCTGGCCGGCCTTGTCGGCGACCTCGCGGGCGTTCTTGGCGTTGTCGTCGGCGGCCTGCGCGGTCGCGGCGGCCACCGTGGCGTCCTTCTCCGCCGCGCTCGCGGCGGCGTCGGCGGCCTGGGCCTCGGCGTCGGCGGCCTGGGCGGCGGCGGAGGCCGCCTTGGACTGGGTCTGGGCGGCGGCCTCGGCCGCGGCGGTCTTCTCCGCCGCGTCCTTGGTGGCCTGGGCGTCCAGACCGGCCGTCGCCGCGGACTGCTGCGCCTTGGCCGCGGAGGCCGCCGCGTCGGCCGCGGAGGCCGCGGCGTCCGCCGCCGCCTGGGCGGCCAGCTTGCCGTCACCGGTGGCCGCCTCGGCCGCGGCAGCGGCCTCCGCGGCGGCCTTGGCGGCGCCGTCGGCCATGGCACTGGCGGCGGCGGCCTGCTGCTGGGCGAGGTTCTGCGCACCCTGGGAGATGAGGGTGGCCAGACCCGCGGAGGAGTCCGTCTCGGCGTACGGAGCGCCGAGATCGATCGCCTCGGCGGCCGGGGCGGCCACCTCGGCGGCGGCGTCCCGGGCCACCTCGGCCGCCAGCCCGGCGGCGTACGCCTGTCCGGCCGCCTCGGCGGACGCGGCGAGCGCGTCGTCCACCTGCCGTGCGGCGGCGTCGGACGCGGACCGGGCGGCCAGCGCGGCCTGAGCGGCGTCGGAGGCCTGTCCGGCTGCTTCGACGGCCTTCTTCGCCGCCGCCTGGGACCGGTCGATGGCGGTCGCCGCGGCCGACTCGGCCGACATCGCCGCGTGGTAGCTGATCAGTGCGTTGGCGTCGGCGTCGGCGGCCCAGGTGGTGGCCCGTGCGGCGGCCGCGGTGGACTTGGCCGCCGCCGACCGGGCGGCGACGGACGCCTCGGTGGCCGTGACCGCGTCGGTGTCGGCCTTGTCGGCCGTGGCGGCGGCTTCCCTGGCGGCCTGGGCGGCCTTGTCGGCGGCGGCCTGGGCGGCCTCGGCCGCCGAGGTTCCGGCGGCGGCCACCGCGGCGGCTGCCAGTGCCTGCGCGTTGGCTTCGGCGGCGTCATGCTGCCGCCGGGCGGCAGCCGCGTTCTCCCGCGCGACGGCGGCCTTGGCGGCGGCCTTCGCCGCGGCCGAGCTCGACGTACGGGCGTCGGAGCCGGCGCTCGCGGAGGCCGACCGCTTCTCGGCGGCGGTCTTTCCGTCGGCCAGCGACTGCTTCAGCGCGTCGGCGGCCTTGCCGCGTTCGGCCTCGGCCTCCGCCCTCGCGTCCGCGGCGTTCTGCCGTTCCTTCTCCGCGTTGGCCGCGGCCGTGGTGGCCCGCTCCTGGGCGGCGGTGGCGTCGGCCTCGGCCTTGGTGGCCTGGTCCTTGGCGTCGGCGACGTCGGCGGCGGCCGAAGCCGCCTGGTCGGCCCGGGTCTTGGCGGTGGCCGCCAGATCGGCGGCGTCCTGCGCGGACTGCTGGGCGGACTGGCGCAGGAACTCGGTGCGGGCGGCGGCGGCCTGGGCCTTGGCGTCGGCGAGCAGCGTGGCACTGTCGGCCTGGGACGCCTCAACCGCGGCGACCGCGGTGTCCATCGCCTTGGCGGTGGCCCGGGCGGCGGCCGCGGACGCCTTGGTCACCTGCGCGGACTGCTGGGCGTAGGACAGGCCCCGGCCGCGCGGAACGTCGTTGTCGTCGGCGATCTCGTTGGCGGCGGTGACGGCCGCGTCCGCCTTGCCGGCGGCGTCCTGTGCGGTGTCGGCGGCCTGGTGCGCGATCTCCGCCTGCTGGCTGACCAGGTTCTTGATGGTGGCGAGGTCGGCCGTGGCCTGGGCGCTGGTCTTCGCCGTGCTGCGCCGGTCGTCCGGGTTGGCCTGCCAGCTGGTGATCTGGCTGGCCGCCCAGCCGTAACCGAGCGCCTGGTGCATCGCCCTGGCGCCGGTCTCCATCTGCTTCAGCGCGCTCAGTTCGGCCTTGAGGATGTCGCTGCGCGGCTCGGCCTGAGCGGCCAGTTCGTCGTTCCACTCGGCGGAGGCGACCTCTTCGGCCTCGACCAGGACGTTGTTCCAGTCCATCGGGTTGGAGGTGTCGCCACTGGCCCAGCGGGCCTTCAGCGCCTCGACCTCGACGCGGAACTCCGGGCTGCCCTTGGGCGGCGAGACGGTCGGTATGCCGTGGTACTGGATGAACCGGCGTACGTCGTCGGCGGAGCCGCTCTTGGCCATGCTGCCCAGCAGGGTGTACATGCCCCAGGGGTCGCCGTCGTTCTCCTCGATCAGCTCCTGCGTGATCTCGTCGACCCGGTCCTGGGCCTCCTGGCTCGCCTTGGCCGGAGCGGGCACCGTCCAGACACCCCAGTCGCGGTCGAACACCCCTGCCGTCGACATGTAGTTGGTGACGTCCGTGTCGTACTGCGGCAGTGCGAAGCCGGCCGTGGTGGCGTAGGGGCGGACGAAGTCCTCCAGCCCCGTGTCAGTGGCGGACCGGCCGGTCTCGTAGGCCTGGGCGGCACGGTCGTCCTGGGTGTAGGCGTCGTCGACCGAGGGCACGGCGAACTCGCTGATGTGTACGTCGCCGCCGGGCAGCTGGGACACCGAGACGCTCTTGGCGTACGGCAGGGCCCAGTCGTACTGGGTGACGTCCTCCTCCCACTCGCCGTCGGCACCGAGCAGGTAGCCGTTGTAGGTGCCGGCTTCGGTGTCCAGGACGACCATGCGGAGCGTGCCGTCGGCGAGACCGGTGGCGGCGAGGGCGTCGGCCTTGTGGTCGTCGTAGGGGACGGCGGCCGGTTCCTTCCAGCCGCCGTCGGCGGCCCGGACGGTGTCCCACGCCCGGCGGTCCGCGTCGGCGGTGAAGACGTGCAGGGCGCCGTCGGTGGTGGTGGCGACGGCCACCGCGCGGGCGGAGTGGGCGGGGACGGCCGCGGTGGTCCAGTCGCCGCCGTCCTCGCGGGCGACGTCGGTGACGGTGCCGTCGGCGCGGCCCACGACGATGTGCTCGGTGCCGTCGGCGGTGACGGTCGTGGAGATCTCGCGCGCGGTGCCGCTGTCGTCGGCCACGGAGGGCGCGGACCAGCCGCCGTCGGGTTCGCGCGCGTAGTCGCGGACGGTGTGACTGTCGTCCAGCACGACCGCGTGCGCGGTGCCGTCGGGAGCGCCGGTCACGGCGATGGCGGTGGCGTGGCCGGAGTCGTCCAGCATGACCGAACCGGTCAGGGCCTCGGTCCAGGCGTCCGCGGCGGCGGTCCGCACCTGGTCCCACACGGTTCCGTCGTCGGCGAGGGTGAGCAGGTGCAGGTCACCGTTGGGCAGGGCCGCGGTGGCCAGGTCGGCGAGGTGGCCGTTGGCCCCTTCCACCACGTCGGGCTCGCTCCAGCCGTCGCCGGTACGGCCGGTGTGCCACAGCCTGCCGTCGTCGGCGGAGACGTGCAGGTGGAGTTCGCCGGTGGTGGTGGCGCCGACGGAGAGCGCGGTGGCGTGCGGGGCGGTGATGGTGGACCGGGTCCACTTGCCGCCGCTCTGCGCGGCGTTGTCGGCGACCGTGCCGGTGTCGGTGAGGGTGGTGACGTGCAGCCGGTCGCCGGTGGCGCCCACGGCGGACACGGCACGGGCGGTGCCGGTGGAGTCGACCACGGTGGCGGCGGCCCAGGTGCCGTCGGAGCCACGGACCCGGTCCCGTACGACGTGGTCGGTGCCGAGCAGTTCCAGATGCACCTCGCCGCCGGGCGCGGTGGCGAGGGCGAGGGCGGAGGTGGGGACGGTGCCCGCGTCGGCGGTGGTCACCGCTTCCCAGCCGCCGGCACTGTGCCGGACGGTGCTGTGGACCTTGCCGTCCCCGGTCAGCAGTGCCAGGTGCAGGTCGCCGGCGGAGGTGGCGGTGGCGGCCAACCCCTCGACCTGTCCGGGCAGGGCGTCGTACAGGACCCGTTTGGTGCCGCCGCCCGCCATGTAGTAGGTCGGGAAGTCGTCGGGGTGGTACAGCCGGTCGGTGACCGTTCCCTCGTCGCTCAGCGACTCGATGTGCAGTTCGCCGTTGGGCAGCGCCGCCGTCGCGATCGCGGTGGTGGTGGTCCCGCTGTCGATCAGGATGGGGCCGGTCCAGGTGCCGTCGGGGTACCTGACATCGTCGTACACGCTTCCCTCGCGGGTGAGCATCACGACGTGCGAGTGGCCGTTGGCCAGGGTGGCCTGCGCGCTTTGGGCCACGGCGCCGATGCCCTCGACGAGGCCGGATTCGTCGCTCTCCGCGCCCTCGGTGTCGAGGACCACGTCCCGGGAGCGGGAGCCGAGGTAGACGTTCCAGCCGGGCCAGGGGCCCTGGTCGCGGCCGGCCAGTTCCTCGCCCGCCACGGTCTTCATGGCCGGTCCGCCGCTGTGCATGATGTGGGCGTACATGGCCTGGTCACTGCGGGCCTGGGCGGCTTCCTCCATCGCCTGCAGGCGGGAGTCGAGGTCGTCGGCGGCGGTGGCGGCCGTGCTCTCCGCCGTGGCCGGCGCCGCGGTGGCCGGCGCGGCGCCGGCCTGCCCGGCGGTCGCCACGGCCATGGAGGCCCCGAGGGTCAGGACGACGGCGGTCGCGGCCGTCCGGGAAACACGTCTTATCCAGCGATTAGGTCTCAGAAACACAGCCCCGCCCTCGATAGTCCCCAAGATCGCAAAACGCGTGCACTGTACAACGCCGCTTTTTGACAGGCAACGGTCAATTGCTTGGTAAGAAAACGGTTAATCGGCAGACAGAACGCGGTAGTTGCCGACTTGTTGACGCGAACCTGGCAACGTGATCAACTCTCTCGGCCGCACCCATCACGAAGAGAAGGCGATCCCCATGGCAGGCACTACGTCACGACGGCCGGCCGCTCTCGCGCTGACGGTTCTGGCCCTGGCGACGGCGACGGGATGCTCGGGCTCCGAGTCCGGAACGGCAGCCCACGCGGGGGCGAGCACTTCCCCGAGCGTCTATGCCACCGCCCCCGGCAAGGGGGGTCCCTGCAAGGCGACGATGGATCACATCACCGACGTCGGCGCGAAGATATCCGCCGACGCGAAGGACCGGGACAAGGCCGCGGCCGATCTCCAGGACGCCGCCGACCAGTTCACGGCCGACGCCGAGAAGATCAAGAATCCGGAGGCCAAGAAGGCCGCGAAGCAGCTCGGTGATGTCTACGACGGCCTTGCCGACAGCGCCGAGCACAACCGCAGCCCTGATCTGAAGACCCTGCCCAGCAAGGTCCAGAGCGCGGTCACGGCGCTGTCCACCTGCGCGGCCGGCGAGTGACCCGCCGGCCTCAGCCGCTGTACGACACACCAGCACTTCACGCGTGCCTCCCCGAGACTCGGCGTGCGGTGCAGGCGTTGTCGTGGCGGTCGGTGCCTGTGACCGGTGTTTGATAAGTGGGGCTTCGGAGTGAGTGAGCTCCCCACCGTGTGCCGAAGGCGAGTTGACGCCCGACAGCGCGGTGCGCGTGTCCCTGCGGTACCGGGGCGGGGAACTGGGCGTCGTCCTCCGCGACCGGCATGCCCGGCATGACCGCCCCGGCTCGGCGCCGCCCGTGACGCGCGGCGGCGGGGCGCGTTGCGGGTATTGGGGCGGGTGGTGCGGGCGCGTATTAGGGGGAGTGGGGGTTCGGGGAGGGACCGGGGACGGGACGCGGATGCGGGCCGTGCTGCCCGGGGTGTGAAGCCGGCGCGGCTACCGCCCCCGCACCCACCGGTACTGCAACTCCGGCCGCCCCACCGCCCCGTACTGCGGGTGCCGCTGTGCGCGGCCGGTGTCGACCAGGTGTTCCAGGTAGCGGCGGGCGGTGATGCGGGAGATGCCGGTCTCCTCGGCCAGGGCGGCCGCCGTCAGGCCCTCCTCGGCGGCGCGCAGCGTGTCCCGTACCCGCTGGAGGGTCGGTGCGCTCAGGCCCTTGGGCAGGGACGCCGGGCCCGGTGGACGCAGGGTCGCCAGGGCGCGGTCCACCTCGTCCTGGCCGCTCGCCTCGCCGGCGGCCTCCCGGAACTCGGCGTAGCGGACCAGGCGGTCGCGCAGGGTCGCGAAGGTGAACGGCTTCAGGACGTACTGGACGACGCCCAGGGAGACGCCCTCGCGGACCACCGTCAGGTCCCGCGCCGACGTCACCGCTATCACGTCGGCCCGATGCCCGGCGGCGCGCAGCGAACGCGCCAGTTGCAGACCGTGCACGTCCGGCAGGTGCAGGTCGAGCAGGATCAGGTCGACCGGCGTGCGGTCCAGCACCCGGCGGGCCTCCGCGCCGGAGTGGGCCTTGCCGACGGCGGTGAACCCCGGCACCCGGCCCACGTACATCACGTGCGCGTCGGCGGCGACCGGGTCGTCCTCGACCACCAGGACGCGGATGGCCGTCATGCCCGTACCGCCGTCAGCGGCAGCTCCGCCGCGAAGGACGCCCCGCCGCCCGCAGCCTCCGTCACCGTCAGGGTGCCGCCGTGCCGGTGGACGGCCTGGCGGACCAGGGCGAGGCCCAGGCCCCGTCCGCCGGGGCCGGCCGGCTTGGTGGAGAAGCCGCGCTGGAAGAGCAGGTCGGCGTGGTCCGGGTCGACCCCGGGGCCGGTGTCGGTCACCCGTACCACCAGCCGGTCCCGGTCCGTGTACGCCGTCACCGTGACCCGCGCCCGCACCCCGCCCTGCGCCGCGTCCACCGCGTTGTCGATCAGGTTGCCCAGGATGGTGACCAGGTCGCGGGCGGGCAGGGACGGGGGGAGCAGGCCGTCGTCCAGGCGGGAGTCGGGGGAGACCACCAGTTCCACGCCCCGCTCGTTGGCCTGGGCCGTCTTGCCCAGCAGCAGCGCGGCCAGAACGGGTTCGCCGACGGCCGCCACCACCTGGTCGGTGAGCGCCTGGGCCAGTTCCAGTTCGGCGGTCGCGAACTCCACGGCCTCCTCCGACCGGCCGAGCTCGATCAGCGACACCACCGTGTGCAGGCGGTTGGCCGCCTCGTGCGCCTGGGAGCGCAGCGCCTGGGAGAAGCCGCGCTCCGAGTTCAGCTCGCCCATCAGCGACTGGAGCTGGGTGACGTCGCGCAGGGTGACGACCGTGCCGCGCCGCTCGCCGCCGGAGACCGGGGAGGTGTTCACCACCAGGACGCGGTCGGCGGTGAGGTGCACCTCGTCCGTCCGCCGCTCGGCCGCCAGCAGCGCGCCCGTCAGGGGGGACGGCAGTCCCAGTTCCGCGACCGGGGCGCCGACCACCGCACCGCTCACCCCCAGCAGCTCCCGGCCGCCGTCGTTGATCAGCGCCACCCGGTGCTGTCCGTCCAGCATCAGCAGCCCCTCGCGCACCGCGTGCAGCGCCGCCTGGTGGTAGTCGTGCATCCGGCTCAGCTCGGCCGCGTTCATGCCGTGGGTGTGCCGGCGCAGCCGCGCGTTGATGACGTACGTGCCGATCGCGCCGAGGGCCAGCGCGCCCGCCGCCGCTGTGAGCAGGGCGGTCAGCTGTTCGCGGGCCAGCTTGCTGATCTCGTCGACCTTGATGCCGGCGCTGACCAGGCCGACCACCCGCTCCCCGTCCCGGACCGGGGTGACCGCGCGCACCGACGGGCCGAGCGTGCCGGTGTAGGTCTCGGTGAAGGTGCGGCCCTCCAGCGCCGGCTCTATGTGGCCCTGGAAGGTGCGGCCGATCTGGTCGGTGTCGGGGTGCGTCCAGCGGGTGCCGTCCGGGCTCATGATCGTGACGAAGTCGACCTCGGTGTCCGCCATGACCCGCACCGCGTACGGCTGGAGGCGCGCCGACGGGTCCGGCGTGGCGATCGCCTCCCGCACGGACGGCGAGTCGGCGATCGACAGGGCGACCGCCCGCGCCTCGCGCCCGGCGGCGTCCTCGGCCTGACCCCGGTCGTTGACGTACGTGAACACCGCGTACCCCGCCACCAGCACCGCGATCAGCACGGCCTGCACGGCGAAGAGCTGTGCGGCCAGGCTGCGGGGGCGGGGGACGCGGAGGTGCATGCCGTCAGTGTCTCTCCTGGCCGCGCGGTGAACTAAATGAACGAAAGGGTGACCGCGCTCACAGGGCGCGAGATAGTCACCGGGTTCCCCCACCCCGGACGTGAGCCGCACGCCGGTGACACCGACGTCGCCAAGGAGGGCCGCCGTGACCAGCGCAGCCGATACGGCACCAGCCGCACCCCCCGCCAAGCGGGACCGCACCCACTATCTCTACATCGCGGTGATCGTCGCGGTCGCCCTCGGTATCGCCGTCGGCCTGATCGCGCCGGACTTCGCGGTCGAGCTGAAGCCGATCGGTACCGGCTTCGTCAATCTGATCAAGATGATGATCTCGCCGATCATCTTCTGCACGATCGTGCTCGGCATCGGTTCGGTCCGCAAGGCCGCGAAGGTCGGCGCGGTGGGCGGTATCGCCCTCGTCTACTTCATGGTGATGTCGCTGGTCGCGCTCGCCATCGGGCTGGTCGTCGGCAACATCCTGGAGCCGGGCACCGGCCTCGCGGTCACCGACGCGATCAAGGAGACCGGGCACGCGCAGGTCGACGCGGAGGCCAAGAACACCACCGAGTTCCTGCTCGGCATCATCCCGACCACGATCGTCTCGGCGTTCACCGAGGGCGAGGTCCTCCAGACCCTGCTGATCGCCCTGCTCTGCGGGTTCGCGCTGCAGGCCATGGGCAACGCCGGGCAGCCCGTGCTGCGCGGCGTCGAGCACATCCAGCGGCTGGTCTTCCGGGTGCTCGCCATGATCATGTGGGCGGCGCCGGTCGGCGCGTTCGGCGCGATGGCCGCCGTCACCGGTTCGGCGGGTGTCGATGCCCTGAAGAGCCTGGCCGTGCTGATGCTCGGCTTCTACGTCACCTGCATCCTGTTCGTCATCGTGGTGCTGGGCGCCCTGCTGAAGATCTGCACCGGCGTCAATGCGCTCTCGCTCTTCAAGTACCTGGGCCGGGAGTTCCTGCTGATCCTGTCCACCTCGTCCTCGGAGTCGGCGCTGCCGCGCCTGATCGCCAAGATGGAGCACCTGGGCGTCAGCAAGCCGGTGGTCGGCATCACCGTCCCGACCGGCTACTCCTTCAACCTCGACGGCACCATGATCTACATGACCATGGCCTCCCTGTTCATCGCGGACGCCATGGGTACGCCGATGTCCATCGGTGAGCAGATTCCGCTGCTGCTGTTCCTGTTCGTCGCCTCCAAGGGCGCCGCCGGGGTCACCGGCGCGGGCCTGGCGACGCTGGCCGGCGGCCTCCAGTCGCACAAGCCCGCCCTGGTGGACGGCATCGGCCTGATCGTCGGCATCGACCGCTTCATGAGCGAGGCCCGCGCCCTGACCAACTTCGCGGGCAACGCGGTGGCCACCGTGCTGATCGGCACCTGGACCAAGGAGATCGACCGGGCCCGGGTCGACGAGGTGCTGGCCGGACGCATCCCGTTCGACGAGCGGACCCTGCTGGACGACGGGCACGGCTCCCAGGAGGCCGGCCTGCCCGAGCAGGGCAGCAGCGGTGACAAGGAGCTGGCCAAGGCCTGACGGCCCCACCGGCACTGGCCCCACTGGCCCCACCGGCCCCACGACCCCGGGCGGCTGAGATCCCCCCGTCGCTCAGCCGCCCGGTCCTCCTCCCCCGACTGTTTGCCTTGACTGTTCGCCTTGACTGTTTGCCTTGACGTCCGCGTCAAGGCATACGTTCGTCGGTATGCGAATCGGCGAGCTGGCCGCACGCGCCGGGACCACGACGCGCACGCTGCGGTACTACGAGGCCCGCGGGCTGCTGCCCGCCCGGCGGGACGACCACGGGCACCGGACCTACGACGAGCGTGACGTGAAGCTCCTGGAGCAGATCAGGACGTTGCGGGACTTCGGGTTCGACCTGGAGGAGACCCGGCCGTTCGTGGAGTGTCTGCGGGCCGGGCACCCCGAGGGCGACTCCTGCCCGGCGTCGCTCGCGGTGTACCGGCGCAAGCTGGCGGAGCTGGACGCGCTGATCGGCGAGCTGCGCGGGGTGCGGGCCACGGTGGCCGGGCAGCTGGCGCGGGCCGAGGCGGCGGCTGCGGAGTGTCCGCAGCCGCGCTGCGAACTGGGAGGACACGCATGAAGATCAATGGGGTGGCCGAGGTGACCGACGCGGATTTCGCGGCGGAGGTGCTCGGGGCCGAATTGCCGGTGCTGGTGGAGTTCACCGCCGACTGGTGCCCGCCGTGCCGGCAGATGGGCCCGGTGCTCAGCGCGCTGGCCGAGGAGGAGTCCGGGCGGCTGCGGGTCGTCCAGCTGAACGTGGACCAGAACCCCGACACGACCAACGCGTACAAGGTGCTGTCCATGCCGACCTTCATGGTCTTCCGGGACGGTGAGCCGGTGCGGTCCATGGTGGGCGCCCGGCCCAAGCGCAAGCTCCTGGAGGAACTCTCCGAAGTCCTCTGACCGACCGTAAACGACAAAACCCCCGAGCAATTGCGCTCGGGGGTTTTTCACGCGTACATTAGGTGGTTCGCGACTTTATACTCGTATGAGCCGCATGGAAGTTCATGAGCACAGTATATCCGGGCGGGAGTAGAATTGTCAAACACCGAATTTCCGGACGATGAATTGCGGCAGGAGCAGGAATTCATCGACGGACTGTACGCGCGTGTGGACGCGCTGCGCGGCGACACCGAGTCCTCGGTCACCGACGCGCTCGCGCAGGGCAACACCCCCATGCAGGCCCGGCTGGAACGGGACATCCTGGTCGCCGAGCGCTCCGGGCTGCTCGCCGCGCTCAACGCGGTGGACGGCTCGCTGTGCTTCGGCCGGATCGACCTCACCTGCGGGGACGACCACCACATCGGCCGGATCGGACTGCGCGCCGACGACGCCGAACGCACCCCGGTCCTGATCGACTGGCGGGCCGACATCGCCCGCCCCTTCTACCTGGCCACCGGCCACACCCCGATGGGCCTGCGCCGCCGCCGGCACCTCACCAGCGAGGGCCGCCGGGTGACCGCGCTGCACGACGAGATCCTCGACCTCGGCGACGCCACCCGCACCGGGCACGAGGACCCGGCCGGCGACGCCGTACTGCTGGCCGCGCTGAACTCGGCGCGCACCGGCCGGATGGGCGACATCGTGCAGACCATCCAGGCCGACCAGGACCGCGTCATCCGCGCCCCGCACCGCGGTGTGCTGGTCGTCGAGGGCGGCCCCGGCACCGGCAAGACCGCCGTCGCCCTGCACCGGGCCGCGTACCTGCTCTACGAGCACCGCGAACTGCTCGCCAAGCGCGCCGTGCTGATCGTCGGCCCGAACCCGGCCTTCCTCGGCTACATCGGCGAGGTGCTGCCCTCACTGGGCGAGACCGGCGTGCTGCTGGCCACGGTCGGCGAACTGTTCCCCGGGGTGAAGGCGACGGCCACGGACACCCCCGAGGCGGCGGCGGTGAAGGGCCGGGCCGGGATGGCCGACGTACTCGCCGAGGTGGTCCGGGCCCGGCAGGCACTGCCCGAACCGGTGATCGTCATCGAGCACGAACGCGAGATCCTGATGCTCGACGACGACCTGGTGAGCGTCGCCCGCGAGCGCACCCGGGCCGCGAAGCTGCCGCACAACGCGGCCCGCGAACACTTCGAGGGCCACATCCTCAACACGCTCACCGATCTGTACGCCGAGCGCATCGGCACCGACCCCTACGACGGCGGCAGCCTGCTGGACGCCGCCGACATCACCCAGATCCGCGACGACCTCGCCGAGAACCGGGAGGTCTGGTCCGCCATCGCCCGGCTCTGGCCGAGGATCACCCCGCAGCGGCTGATCGCGGACTTCCTCGCCGCGCCGGAGGACTTCCTGCCCGCCGAGGACGCCGCCGCCGTACGCCGCCCGGTGACCCGGCGCTGGACGGTCGCCGACGTACCGCTCCTCGACGAGGCCGCCGAACTCCTCGGCGAGGACGACCGCCTGGCCCGCGACCGCGCCGCCCGCGAGCGCGAGACCCAGATCGCCTACGCGCAGGGCGTCCTGGACGTCTCCTACGCCTCGCGGACCTACGAGTTCGAGGACAAGGACGAGGAGGACTCCGAGGTCCTGTCCGCGCACGACATCATCGACGCCGAGCGGTTCGCCGAGCGGCAGGAGGAGGACGACCACCGCAGCGCCGCCGAGCGCGCGGCGGCCGACCGCACCTGGGCCTTCGGCCACATCATCGTCGACGAGGCACAGGAACTGTCGCCGATGGCCTGGCGGCTGCTGATGCGCCGCAGCCCGACCCGCTCGATGACGCTGGTCGGCGACCCGGCGCAGACCGCCGAGGCGGCCGGTGTCGGCTCCTGGTCCAAGATCCTCGCCCCGTACGTCGAGGACCGCTACGAGCACACCCGGCTCGGCGTCAACTACCGCACCCCCGCCGAGATCATGGAGCTGGCGGCGGCCGTGGTCCGCGCCGAGCACCCGGCCTTCGAGCCGCCCAGCTCGGTACGGTCCACCGGCGTACGGCCCTTCGTGCGCGCGGTCGACGACCTCCCGGCCGCGGTGGCCGACGCGGCCGCCGAACTCACCCCCGCCGAGGGCCGCCTCGCCGTCATCGCCCCGCGCGACCTGCATGAGCGGATCGCCGCCCGGCTGGACGGCGTCACGGCGGGCACCGAGCCCGACCTGACCCGCGGGGTCGTCCTCCTCGACCCGCGCCAGTCCAAGGGCCTGGAATTCGACTCCGTACTGGTGGTGGAGCCGGACCGGTACGGGACCAGCGACCTGTACGTGGCGCTGACCCGGGCCACCCAGCGGCTGGGGGTGCTGCACACGGGGGCGTTGCCGAAGGGCCTGGAAGATTCCGCCTTCTGACTGAGACCGGCCGCCGCGCCGAAATACCGCGCGGGAACACGTGCGGCGGCCGACACCGTCCTTCACCAGGATTTCGCATCCGAGGCAAGGGTGTGGAGGGAATGCAGCCCGCCCGCGAACGCGGCAGCCGCTGGACATTCCCCGCATCCTGAAACTGCTGCGGGAGATTCCCGAACTGGCCCAGACACTGGCCGAATCCTGAGCCTCAGGCCGGCCGCAGCCACACCGTCGCCAGTGGTGGCAGCGTCAGCCGGATGCTCGCCGGGCGGCCGTGCCAGGCCTGGGGTTCCGGCTTGACCGGGCCCGGCTGGGTCACGTCGGAGCCGCCGTAGGCCGCGGTGTCCGTGTTGAGGACCTCCGTCCAGGCGGGGACGTCGTCGGGGACGCCCAGGCGGTAGTCGGGGCGGACCACGGGGGAGAGGTTGGAGACCGACAGCAGCGGGGCGTTGTCGGTGTCGCGGCGCAGGAAGGCGAAGACGTTGTCCTCGGCGGCGTCGCCGACCACCCACTCGAAGCCGCCGGGGTCGGTGTCGCGGCACCACAGGGCCGGGGTGTCCCGGTAGACCGTGTTCAGGTCCCGGACCAGGGCGAGGACGCCCCGGTGGTCCGGTTCGGCGCCGTAGCCGGGGTCGAGCAGCCACCAGTCCGGGCCGGTCGCCTCCGACCATTCGGCGCCCTGGGCGAACTCCTGGCCCATGAAGAGCAGTTGCTTGCCGGGGTGGGCCCACATGTAGGCCAGGTAGGCGCGCACGCCCGCGCGCTGCTGCCACCAGTCGCCCGGCATCTTCGACACCAGGGAACGCTTGCCGTGGACGACCTCGTCGTGGGAGATGGGCAGGACGTAGTTCTCGCTGTAGGCGTACACCATCGAGAAGGTCATCTCGTGGTGGTGGTACTTGCGGTGCACCGGCTCGTGCGCCATGTACTGGAGCGAGTCGTGCATCCAGCCCATGTTCCACTTCAGGCCGAAGCCGAGGCCGCCGAAACCGCTCGGGCCCTTGTGGTGGGTGGCGCGGGTGACGCCGTCCCAGGCGGTCGACTCCTCCGCGATCGTCACGACGCCGGGCGCCCGCCGGTACACGGTGGCGTTCATCTCCTGGAGGAAGGCCACCGCGTCCAGGTTCTCCCGGCCGCCGTGCTCGTTCGGCGTCCACTGGCCCGGCTCGCGCGAGTAGTCCAGGTAGAGCATGGAGGCGACGGCGTCCACCCGCAGGCCGTCGATGTGGAACTCCTCGCACCAGTACACCGCGTTGGCGACCAGGAAATTGCGCACCTCGCGGCGGCCGAAGTCGAACTCCAGGGTGCCCCAGTCGGGATGCGCGGCCCGCAGCGGGTCGGAGTGCTCGTACAGCGGGCGCCCGTCGAACTCGGCCAGCGCCCAGTCGTCGCGCGGGAAGTGGGCCGGCACCCAGTCCATCAGGACGCCGATCCCGGCCTGGTGCAGCCGGTCCACCAGGTACTTGAAGTCGTCCGGGTCGCCCAGCCGGGCGGTGGGCGCGTAGAAGCCGGTGACCTGGTAGCCCCACGAGCCGCCGAAGGGGTGCTCGGCGACCGGCATCAGCTCCACATGGGTGAAGCCCAGGTCGGCGACGTAGGCGGGGAGTTCCTCGGCCAGTTCGCGGTAGCCGCGGCCGGGCCGCCAGGACGGCAGGTGCAGCTCGTAGACCGAGAACGGCGCCTCGTGCGCGGGCGTGCCCGCCCGCCCGGCCAGCCACTCCTCATCGCCCCACTCATGGCGTGAGGCGTGCACGATCGACGACGTGTCGGGCGGCACCTGGGTGCGGCGGGCCATCGGGTCGGCGCGCAGCGTCCGCGAGCCGTCCGGCCGGGTGATCTCGAACTTGTACAGCTCGCCCTCGCCGACCCCCGGCAGGAACACCTCCCACACCCCCGAGGACCCCAGCGACCGCATCGGATGGCCGGTGCCGTCCCAGAAGTTGAAGCCGCCGGCCACCCGGACGCCGCGCGCGTTCGGCGCCCACACCGTGAACCGGGTGCCGGCCACGCCCTGCCAGGTCATCGGGTGCGCGCCGAGCGCCTCCCAGAGCCGCTCGTGCCGGCCCTCACCGATCAGATGCAGGTCCAGGTCGCCCAGCGTGGGCAGGAAACGGTAGGCGTCCTCGGTCTCGTGCACGGCGTCGTCGTAGGTGACGAGGAGGTGGTACGACGGGACATCCTGGACCTCCGGGAGCGGCAGCAGCGCGGAGAAGAAGCCGTCGCCGTCGTCGTGCAGGCCGGTCCGGGACTCCGCTCCGGTGACCACGGACACCGCCCGCGCGTACGGCCGGAAGACGCGTACGGCGATCCCGCCGCCGGGCAGCGGATGGGCGCCCAGCACGGCGTGCGGGTCGTGGTGCGTGCCGGCCAGCAGCCGGTCGCGGTCGGCGGCGGGGAGCGCGGGGGAGGGAGGGGGCTCGGTCATGCGCTGGGCGGGGACCGGCTTCTTCCGGGCGGGGGGCGTCTTCTGCGCCGCCTTCTGCGCCGACTTTTGCACCGACTTCTGCGCCGCCTGCTGCACCGGCTTTGTCGCGGCTGCCTTTTTCGCGGTCGCCTTCTTGGCCGTTGCCTTCTTCTGCTCAGCCGTCGTCTTCCGCTCAGCCGCCTTCTTGGCGGCCACCTTCTTCTGTACGGCCGTCTTCTTCTGCTCAGCCGTCTTCTTCGCTGCCGTGTTCTTCTGTTCAGCCGTCTTCTTGGGGTCCGGGCGGGGGGTCACAGGGAGAGCCTCCTAGAGGTCGAGCCGGTCAGGCCGGTCAAGCCGGTTCGGACGCGGCCAGGCGGCGGGCCGCGGACAGCGGGACCGGGAGCCAGTCGGGGCGGTGCCGGGCCTCGTACACCACCTCGTAGACCGCCTTGTCCGTCTCGCAGGCGCGCAGTAGCACCGGATCGGTACGCGGGTCGACACCGCCGGCCGCCGCGTACCCGGTGCAGTACGCGGCCCGGCAGGCCGCCGCCCAGCCCGGTGGCGCGTCGGCCGCGTGCGCGGCGTAGTCGAAGGAGCGCAGCATCCCGGCGATGTCCCGGGCCGGCGGCTGCGGCAGCCGGCGTTCGGCGAGCGGCCGGGCCGGCTCGCCCTCGAAGTCGATCAGCGACCACTGTCCGGCCGGGGACCGCAGGCACTGCCCGAGGTGCAGATCGCCGTGGACCCGCTGGGCGGTCCAGGTACGGCCCTCGGCGGCCAGCGAACCCAGCGCCGTGTACGCCGAGCGCAGCCCCGGCGCGTACGGCAGCAGCGCGGGCACCGCGTGCACCGCCTGGTCGAGCCGCTCGGTCATCTGGGCGACCAGTTGCTCCAGGTGACCGCGGCCCAGGGTGACGGTCGGCAGGGCGGCGGCCAGCGCCGTGTGCACCTCGGCGGTGGCCCGGCCCAGCTCCCGCGCCTCGGCGGTGAAGTCCTCGCCCTTGGCCAGTTCCCGCAGCGCCAGCTCCCAGCCGTCGGCCGCGCCCTGGACGAAGGGCTGGAGCACGCCGAGCACCCAGGTCTCGCCGGCCAGGTCGGCCGTCATCCACCCGGCCGGGGCCGGCACCCGGGGGCAGCCGGCCCGGGCCAGCGCCAGCGGCAGTTCCAGGTCGGGGTTGACGCCCGGCACGATCCGGCGCAGCAGCTTCAGGATGAACGTGTCGCCGAAGACGACCGAGGAGTTGGACTGCTCGGCGGTCAGCAGCCGGGGGGTGAGCCCGGTACGGATCTCCTGGTCCGGGGCCCGTTCGAAACGAAGCCCGCCGACCCGGGCCCGGCTGCGCAGTGCCTCCAGGACCAGTTCGGCGGGCCGGTTGTCGTACAGGGCGTCGTAGACCGTCCGATCGGTCAGCGGGCCCTGGCGCACATGCCCGATCAGCGCGGGCGCCAGCCGGGGCGGCAGCGCCTCGCGCACGCCTATCAGAAGCTGGTAGACGTCGCCCGGGTGGCCGGGCGCGGCGGCGGCCGGGACGTCCGGCTGGTGCGCGCGCAGCAGGACGTGCAGCAGGCCGAGGCGGGCGGTGGCGGGCAGCAGTTCGGTGGCGGCGACGAGGGTGAAGCCGGTGACCGGGCGGCCCTTGCCCGCGAACCACCGCTGCCGCGGCAGCCACTCCCGCAGCAGGGGGTCCAGTGAGGCGAGCAGATCGGGGGTGCTGGTGGCGGTACGGGTGTCGGCTTCCGGCATGGCGGCGCGTTCCCTTCCGGCGATTACTGTTGCGTGCCCCGGGCGGGGCGGCGGAAACCGCCCCGCCCGCGGCTTTCAGGCCCGGTCCTCCGCGCGGAGCCGGAACCAGTAGAAGCCGTGGCTCGCGAGGGTCAGCAAGTAGGGCAGCTCCCCGATGGCCGGGAAGCGCACCCCGCCGAACAGTTCCACCGGGTGGCGCCCGCGGAAGGCGCTGAGGTCGAGCTCGGTGGGCTGCGCGAACCGGGAGAAGTTGTGCACGCACAGCACCAGGTCGTCCTCGTACTCGCGCAGGAAGGCGAGCACCGCCGGGTTGGTGGACGGCAGTTCGGTGTACGAGCCGAGGCCGAAGGCCGGGTTCTGCTTGCGGATCTCGATCATCCGGCGGGTCCAGTGCAGCAGCGAGGACGGCGAGGACATCGACGCCTCGACGTTGGTCACCTGGTAGCCGTAGACCGGGTCCATGATCGTCGGCAGGAAGAGCCGGCCCGGGTCGGACGACGAGAACCCGGCGTTGCGGTCCGGTGTCCACTGCATGGGGGTGCGCACCGCGTCGCGGTCGCCGAGCCAGATGTTGTCGCCCATGCCGATCTCGTCGCCGTAGTACAGGATCGGTGAACCGGGGAGGGAGAGCAGCAGGGCGGTGAACAGCTCGATCTGGTTGCGGTCGTTGTCGAGCAGGGGCGCGAGCCGCCGCCGGATGCCGATGTTGGCGCGCATCCGGGGGTCCTTCGCGTACTCCGCCCACATGTAGTCGCGTTCCTCGTCGGTGACCATCTCCAGGGTCAGCTCGTCGTGGTTGCGCAGGAAGATGCCCCACTGGCAGCGCGACGGGATGGCCGGGGTCTTGGCGAGGATCTCCGAGACCGGGTACCGCGATTCCCTGCGCACCGCCATGAAGATGCGCGGCATGACCGGGAAGTGGAACGCCATGTGGCACTCGTCGCCGCCGCTCGGATAGTCGCCGAAGTAGTCGACGACGTCCTCGGGCCACTGGTTGGCCTCGGCCAGCAGCACGGTGTCCGGGTACTGGTCGTCGATCTCCTTGCGCACCCGTTTGAGGAAGGCGTGCGTTGCCGGAAGGTTTTCGCAGTTGGTGCCCTCCTCCTGGTAGAGGTACGGCACCGCGTCCAGCCGGAACCCGTCGATGCCCAGGTCCAGCCAGAACTTCAGCGCGGAGATCATCTCCTCCTGGACGGCCGGGTTCTCGTAGTTGAGGTCCGGCTGGTGGGAGAAGAACCGGTGCCAGTAGTACTGCTTGCGCACCGGGTCGTAGGTCCAGTTGGACGCCTCGGTGTCGACGAAGATGATCCGCGCGTCCTGGAACTGCTTGTCGTCGTCGGCCCAGACGTAGTAGTCCCCGTAGGGGCCGTCGGGGTCCTTGCGGGACTCCTGGAACCACGGGTGCTGGTCGCTGGTGTGGTTCATGACGAAGTCGATGATCACCCGCATGCCGCGCTGGTGGGCGGCGTCGACGAACTCCACGAAGTCGGCCAGGTCGCCGAACTCGGGCAGTACGGCGGTGTAGTCGGAGACGTCGTAACCGCCGTCCCGGAGCGGTGACTTGAAGAACGGCGGGAGCCAGAGGCAGTCCACGCCGAGCCATTGGAGGTAGTCGAGTTTGGCGGTCAGGCCCTTCAGGTCGCCGACGCCGTCGCCGTTGCTGTCCTGGAAGGAGCGGACCAGGACCTCGTAGAAGACGGCTCGTTTGAACCAGTCCGGGTCCCGGTCCCCCGCCGGGGTGTCCTCGAAGGTGTCCAGTACGGGCTCATTGACGATCATGTTGTGGGTGACCCTCCGATCTGCGGGGTGGACGGTCGCAGAACCGCGAAGACGTGCGCGGGCCGACGGCCCGGTTCGAGGCGCACATAGTTGGCCCTGCCCCAGTGATAGGTCTCACCGGTGAGCTCGTCGCGCACCGGTACCGACTCGTGCCGGTCCAGGCCGAGTTGCGGCATGTCCAACGAGACCGTGGCCTCCTGGGTGTGGTGGGGGTCGAGGTTGACGACCACCAGAACCGTGTTCGAGCCCTGCCGCTTCGAGTAGGCGATCACCTCCTCCTTGTCGGTGTGGTGGAAGTGCAGGTCGCGCAGTTGGCGCAGGGCGGGGTGGGTGCGCCGGATGTCGTTCAGGCGGGTGATGAGCGGGGCGAGGGTGCGGCCCTCGCGGGCGGCGGCGTCCCAGTCGCGTGGTTTGAG
>NZ_JBFAAP010000054.1:0-49650 GCF_040639815.1 Streptomyces sp. NPDC023723 | reverse complement strand
CCCGCCCCGCGCGGCCCGCATCCGGCCGACCCGCCGGCGATCTCCTCACCCACCCGCGCAGGTTCACCGTCTCCGCACCACGCTCCCCCACCGGCCCGCCGGCGACCGACCGCCTCCGCCCGAGAGCGGCCCCCGCCACCGCCGCCCCACCCCGCGCGGCCCGCATCCGGCCGACCCGCCGGCGATCTCCTCACCCGCCCGCGCAGGTTCACCGTCTCCGCACCGCACATCCCCCCACCGGCCCGCCGGCGACCGACCGCCACCGCCCGAGAGCGGCCCCCGCCACCGCCGACCCGCCCGGTCGGCCCGCATCCGGCCGACCCGCCAGCGATCTCCTCACCCACCCGCGCAGGTTCACCGTCCCCGCACCGCACGTCCCCTACCGGTCTCCGCGCCGCACGTCCCCTACCGGTCCCCCGGCGGTCGTGCGAAGGGCTTCGCCCGCGGCGGAAGTTGGCGGTGAGCGGGGGCTCGGGGGCCGGGCTGTCAGTCGTGGCCCGTATCCTCTGGGACCATGCTCGAAGACCAGACGACGGCGGTGTCCTCCCCCACGGCGTGGCCGGCCGCGTATCCGCAGGGATACGCGGTCGTTGACGTCGAGACCACCGGCCTGGCCCGCGACGACCGGATCATCTCGGCGGCCGTATACCGGCTCGACGCGCGCGGCGAGGTCGAGGACCACTGGTACACGCTGGTCAATCCGGAGCGGGACCCGGGCCCGGTGTGGATACACGGCCTGACGAGCGAGGTGCTCGAAGGGGCGCCGCTCTTCCGGGACGTCGCCGAGGAGTTCGCGGCCCGCCTCGACGGGCGGGTGCTGGTCGCGCACAACGCGGTCTTCGACTGGCAGATGATCGCCCGCGAGTACGCCCGCGCGGAGCGCGAGGCACCGGTGCGCCAGCGGCTGTGCACCATCGCGCTCGCCAAGGAGCTGGCGCTGCCGCTGCCCAACCACAAGCTGGAGTCGCTCGCCGCGCACTTCGGCGTGGTGCAGCGGCGGGCGCACCACGCGCTGGACGACGCGCGGGTGCTGGCCGAGGCGTTCCGGCCGAGCCTGTCCGCCGCGGCGGCCGGCCGGGTCCGGCTGCCGCTCCAGGAGTGCCGGCCGCTGACCGAGTGGGCGGACCGCCCTTCGCCCCGGATCGGCCACCAGGCGGGCGGCTCCGGCGGCTACCGGCCCACGAGTTGGCGCCCGTCCCGCAAACGGCCCGCATGCCCCTATCCCAACCCGGGCCGGTACGAAGACGGCAAACCGCTCAAGCAGGGCATGCGGATCGCCTTCTCGGGTGACACCTCGATCGAGCGGGAGCTGCTGGAGGACCGGGCGGCCGAGGCCGGTCTGCATGTCGCGACCAGCCTGTCCCGGCTGACCAGCCTGCTGGTCACCAACGACCCCGACTCGGGCACCTCCAAGGTGGTCAAGGCCCGGCAGTTCGGCACGCCGGTGGTGGACGAGGCGGCGTTCGGGCAACTGCTGCGGGACGTGGAGCCGGCCGACGGCTGACGTACGGCCGGCCGGCACCGGCGGGCTCGTACGACTGTGTGACACCGGTCGGGTGAAAGCCGGACGAGACGGGTGAATGCCGGGCGACTCGCCCGGCGTCCGCTCGCCCGCGCCACCGCGACGGCTCACCCTGTGGCGCATGGCGACATGTGAAGTCTGCGGCAACAACTACGGCATGAGCTTCGAGGTCCACGCGCAGGGCGCGGTGCACGTCTTCGACTGCTTCTCCTGCGCGATCCACCGCATGGCCCCCATCTGCGAGCACTGCCGGGTGCAGATCATCGGGCAGGGCGTGGAGGTCGACGGCCACTGGTTCTGCGGCGCGCACTGCGCGCGCTCGGAGGGGAGGACGGGCGTCATCGACAAGGTGTGACGGAACGCGGCGGGCCGCCGAGCCCGCACCCGGCTGCCGACACCCCATGGCCGAGTTGTACGGTCATGGGGTGTACCGCTTCCTGTTGTCCCGGCAGTGGGTGATCCTCACGCTGGTCGCCCTGCTCCTCATCCCCACGATGATCAGGCTGGGTTTCTGGCAGCTGCACCGCTACGAGGAGCGCACCGCCCGCAACGACCTGGTCGCCGAGGCGCTCGGCGCCGACCCGGTGCCGGTGGAGCGGCTGACCGCCCCGGGGCAGAAGATCACTACCGGCGAGCGGTACCGCACCGTGTCCGCCAAGGGCCGCTTCGACACCGCCGACGAGGTCGTCGTCCGGCGCCGCACCAACGCCGACGACGAGGTCGGCTACCACGTGCTCACCCCGTTCGTCCTCGACGACGGCAAGGTCCTGCTGGTCAACCGGGGCTGGATCGCCGCGGACGGCCCCAGTCAGACCGAGTTCCCGAAGATCCCCGCCCCGCCGTCCGGCGAGGTCACCGTCACCGGGCGGATGATGCCCGACGAGACGACCGAGGCCAGCGGCATCAAGGACCTCAAGGGCCTGCCCGACCGGCAGATCATGCTGATCAACAGCGAGCAGGAGGCCGAGCGGCTGGACGCGTCGGTGCTCGGCGGGTACATCGTGCTGACCGCGCCGGAGCCGAAGGGCGGCGCCCCGGAGCTGATCGGCAGGCCCGGCAACGAGGACGCGGCGCTGAACTTCGCGTACGCCATCCAGTGGTGGCTGTTCTCCGCGGCCGTCCCGGTCGGCTGGTGGTTCCTGGTCCGCCGCGAGGTGCGCGACCGCGCCGAGGCGACGCGGGACGCCGAGGCCGAAGCGGCGCAGCCGGCCGCCGTGTAGCCGCGCCGCCGCTTGATTGCGGGGCACCCTCTTGGGAAGACGGTCCCCGTGCACCCCCGTATCGAGGACTACGCGATCATCGGCGACGAGCAGACCGCGGCGCTGGTCGCCACGGACGGCTCCGTGGACTGGCTGTGCCTGCCCCGCTTCGACTCCGCCGCCTGCTTCGCCAAGCTGCTCGGCGGTGAGGACAACGGCCACTGGCGCATCGCCCCCGCGGGCGCCGAACGCTGTACCCGGCGCGCCTACCGCCGCGACACCCTGGTCCTGGACACCGAGTGGGAGACCGCGGACGGCTCGGTCCGGGTCACCGACCTGATGCCGCAGCGCGACCGCGCCCCCGATCTGGTCCGGGTGGTCGAGGGGATCAGCGGCGAGGTGACCGTGCGCAGCACGCTGCGGCTGCGCTTCGACTACGGGTCCGTGGTGCCCTGGGTGCGCCGGACCGACGGGCACCGGGTGGCCGTCGCCGGGCCGGACTCGGCGTGGCTGCGCAGCGAGCCCGAGGTGCCCACCTGGGGCGAGGACTACGGGACGCACTCCGAGTTCACCGTCAAGGCGGGCGAGAAGGTGGCGTTCGTGCTCACCTGGCATCCCTCGCACGAGCCCCGGCCGTCGCTGGTCGACCCGTACGAGGCGCTGGAGCACAGCGTCGCGGACTGGCGGTCCTGGGTCTCCCGCTGCCGCTACGACGGCCCCTACCGGGACGCGGTGGTCCGCTCCCTCATCACGCTCAAGGCGCTCACCTACAAGCCGACCGGCGGCATCGTGGCCGCCGCCACCACCTCGCTGCCGGAGGAGCCGGGCGGGGTGCGCAACTGGGACTACCGGCACTGCTGGCTGCGCGACTCCACGCTCACCCTGGGCGCGCTGCTGGCGGCGGGCTACGTGGACGAGGCCGAAGCGTGGCGGAACTGGCTGCTGCGCGCGGTGGCCGGCTCCCCGGCGGACCTGCAGATCATGTACGGGCTGGCCGGTGAGCGCCGGCTGCCCGAGTCGGAGCTGCCCTGGCTGTCCGGTTTCGAGGGGTCGACGCCGGTGCGGATCGGCAACGACGCGGTCAACCAGCTCCAGCTGGACGTGTACGGCGAGGTGATGGACACCCTGTCGCTGGCCCGGGCGGCGGGGATGCCGGCCGAGCACCAGATGTGGCAGTTGCAGCGGGCCCTGCTGGACTTTCTGCGCACCGCGTGGCGCCGCCCCGACGAGGGGCTGTGGGAGGTGCGCGGCGGGCGCCGCCAGTTCGTGCACTCCAAGGTGATGGCGTGGGTGGCGGCGGACCGCGCGGTGCGCACCCTGGAGGACGAGCCGGAGCTCGGCGGCGACCTGGAGGGCTGGCGGGCGCTGCGCGACGAGATCCACCGGGAGGTGTGCGAGAAGGGCTACGACCCCGAGCGCAACACCTTCACCCAGTACTACGGCTCGCGGGAGCTGGACGCCGCGCTGCTGTTCATCCCCCGGGTCGGCTTCCTGCCGCCGGACGATCCCCGGGTGACCGGCACCATCGACGCGGTCTCCCGGGAGCTGACCCGCGACGGCCTGGTGCAGCGGTACAGCACCTCGGGCAGCACGGTGGACGGGCTGCCGGGCGGCGAGGGGACCTTCCTGGTGTGCTCCTTCTGGCTGGCGGACGCGCTCCAGCTGACCGGCCGCGGCAAGGAGGCGCGGGCCCTGTTCGAGCGGCTGGTGGGGCTCGCCAACGACGTGGGACTGCTGGCGGAGGAGTACGACCCGGTGGCCGGCCGGCAGCTCGGCAACTTCCCGCAGGCGTTCAGCCACATCGGCCTGGTGCACACCGCCCTCGCGCTGGCCGGGGCCGAGGGGGCAGGATAGGAAACATGGATCTTGGACTGAGGGACCGGGTGTACGTCGTCACCGGGGCCACCCGGGGCCTGGGCAACGCCACCGCGCGGGCACTGGTCGCCGACGGAGCGAAGGTGGTCATCAGCGGACGGGACGAACAGAGCGTCGCGGACGCGGCCACCGCGCTCGGACCGAACGCGGTCGCGGTGGCCGCCGACAACGCCGACCCGGAGACCGCGGGGCGGCTGATCGGCGCCGCGCGGGACCGGTTCGGCCGGTTCGACGGCGTGCTGATCAGCGTGGGCGGACCGCCGGCCGGGTTCGCCGCCGACATCACCGACGAGCAGTGGCAGGGCGCGTTCGAGTCGGTCTTCCTCGGCGCGGTGCGGCTGGCCCGGACGGCGGCGGCCGAACTGGGCCCCGGCGGCGTCATCGGCTTCGTGCTGTCCAGCTCGGTGCACGAGCCGGTGCCGGGCCTGACCGTCTCCAACGGGCTGCGGCCGGGGCTGGCCGGCTTCGCCAAGTCCCTCGCGGACGAGCTGGGCCCGCACGGCATCCGGGTGGTCGGCGTGCTGCCGGGCCGCATCGACACCGACCGGGTCCGCGAGCTGGACGGCCTGTCCGCCGACCCGCAGGCCACCCGCACCGCCTCCGAGTCCCGTATCCCGCTGCGCCGCTACGGCGCCCCCGAGGAGTTCGGCCGCGCGGCCGCGTTCCTGCTCTCCCCGGCGGCGTCGTACGTCACGGGCGTCATGCTGCCGGTGGACGGCGGCTCACGGCACGGTTTCTGACCTCGGCGACCGGGTCAGCTCACCCGCTCCGCCCGGTGCCCGACGCCCTTGAGCCGGACCTCGGCCGGCAGCGCTTCGAGGCCGGCCGAGGCGCGGGCGTGGGCGAGGGCCCCGGTGGTGAGGCCGTCCAGGGCGGTGCCGGGGTCGATGTGCGGTTCCAGGCGGAGCCGTACCCGGGCCCTGGGGGCGCCGCGGCGTCCGGTGAGCCGTACGTCGGCCCGGGCCACGCCGTCCAGCCGGCCCGCGTCGGCGGCGCACGCGTCCTCCAGCGCCCGGCCGCGCAGCACCGCGCCCTCGCCGTCGCCGGTGTCGACGAGGACCTCGCCGAGCCGGCGGCGGCGCAGCACCGCGACCAGCCACCACAGGGCGAGCAGCAGCAGGACGGCGAGCGCGGCGATCAGCACCGGCCACCACCAGCCGGCGTCCCGCCACCGGGTCCGCTCGGTCTGGCTGAGCAGCACGTCGTGGCGGGAGTCGTGGATCCACCAGGAGGGCGCCTTCACCCCGAGCCCGACGGCGAGCACCGAGCCGCCGAGCACCAGCAGCACCAGCCCGACCAGCGCGAGCAGCACCCGGTCGACAGTCCTGAGCACCGTTGCCTCACCCCTTCCGTCCGGGCCGCCGCACCTTCACCGACAGGCGGGGCGGCCGGGCCAGGCCCAGCCCCCGCACCGTGTCGCCGAGCGCGGTGTCCAGATCGGCGCGTACGTCGTCCAGTTCACGGAAGTGCGACACCGCCCGCGCCTTGGCCTTCGACCGGCGGACGCGGACCTTCGCCGACTGCACCCCGGCGACCTCCATCGCCCGGTCGCGCAGCACCGTCGCGGCGGCGTCCCGGTGCAGTCCGGCCCGGACGTCGGGGTGCGTGCGGCGCATCGGCAGCACGGCGCGCAGGCCGGGCGTCAGGGCGAGCAGCAGCAGCCACAGGCCGAGGGCGGCGGCGATCCCGGCGCCGGCCAGCACCCAGGTGTCGTCCAGCGGGCGCCGGGCGAGCTGCCGGGCCAGTTCGCGGCGCCAGGCCATGCCGGGCCGGTCGGCGCGCACGGCCACGATGTCGTACAGGAAGAGGACCGCGAGGGCCAGGAGCAGCAGCGCGACGATGCCCGCGGGGATCCGCCGCGCCGACCAGAAGCGGTGCGCCCGGCCGCCGGCCTCGGCAACCGGTGCCGGCGGCCGGCCGTCGTGGCCCTTCTCCAGGACCGGCGGCCGGGCCGTGCTGCCCTGGGGATCGGCTGGTTGGCTCATCGCGTCCTTCCCTGTGCCGCGCCGTACTCCGCCGCCGGGTGCAGCCGTTCGACCTGCACGGCGACCTCCGGCACCTTCATGCCCGTCAGCGTGGACACCCGCTCGGCGACCCGGTGCCGTACCCGGCCGCAGCGGGCGCCGACGTCACAGGGGTAGCCGAGTTCGACGTGGACCCGGATCCGGGCCACCTCGTGGCGCACCACGACGGTCGCGTGCGGGCGCTCGGCGTCCGGCGGCAGTTCGCCGACCGCCTCGCGCGCCGCCTGGGCGGCCACCTTGGCGACGACCCGGTCGGCGATCCGGGTGGCGCCGCGCTCGCCGGGCGGTACGGCGTCCTCGGGCTCGGCGGTGTCCTGTGCCGCGTGCGGCTCGGTGGCCGCACCGCTCACGCCGGTCACCGCCGGCGGTCGTCGCGGCTGCGGAAGAAGTCGCCCAGCTCCATGTCGCCCTCCAGGAGCCGGCCGACCACGAAGCCGACGGCGCCCAGGGCGGCCACCAGCAGGAAGGCGCCGAATCCGCCGAAGTATCCGGCGAAACCGAGTGCCATGCCGGCGATCATGCCGACCACGGCCATGTTCATGGTGCGCTCTCCTCAAGTCCGGAGCTGTCGGGGCCGTCTCACTGGAGCCGCGACTCCGACTGATCCTCGTCCTCTTCGTCCGGCAGTCTGACGTCGCTGACCGCGATGTTGACCTCCACGACCTCGAGGCCGGTCATCCGCTCCACCGCCGCCACCACGTTTTCCCGCACATCGCGGGCCACGTCGGCGATCGACACTCCGTACTCGACGACGATCTCCAGATCGAGCGCCGTCTGCTTCTCACCGACCTCGGCCTTCACGCCGCGCGCCACGCCCGACTTGGAGCCGCCGGGCACCCGGTCGCGTACCGCGCCGAAGGTGCGCGACATGCCGCTGCCCATGGCGTGCACACCCGCCACGTCGCGTGCCGCCATTCCGGTGATCTTCTCCACCACGCCGTCCGCGATGGTGGTCCGGCCCCGGCTGCCGGGGTCGCCGCCGCCGCGCCTGACCGACTGTCCCTTGCCCAGGCCCTCGGCCCCGAAGTCCTGCCCGGACCGGCCTCGCTCCGTTGTCTCACTCATCGCCGTACGTCCCTTCCGGTCGTCGTCCTATGACCCACGTTAAGTGTGGTGGCGCGCTCGCGCGCCGGGGATGCGGCAGGCTGGACGAATGACGACGGCCGACCGGTGGACACGGACAGTACGGGAGCAACTGGGGCTGGGCAGGTTCCTGCCCCTGGGCGGCCCGCCGGACGGGGCCTGGATCACCGAACGGGCGGCGCGCGAGGTGCTGCTGGCGGCGGTTGCCGCGCTGCCCGGGGTCCGGCTGGACCGGCTGCGCGTCGCCGCCGCCGGCCCGGACACCGCGGCCGAGCCGGCCGTACCGGCGCCGCCCAGCGGGCTGGGGCCGGGGCCGCTGCGGGTGACGGCCGACCTGGCGGCGACCGCGGCGGAGCCGTTGCCGGCGGTGGCGGCGCGGGTGCGGGAGACACTGGCGGAGGCGGCGGCGCTCCGGCTCGGTCTGACGGTGGACGAGGTGGACCTGCGGGTGACCGCGCTGCTGGACTCCGCTCCGCAGCCGGTCGCGCCCGGCGGCGGCGCCGTCCCCGAGGACGGCGAGATTCCCGGGGACGGCGAGGAAGGCCAGGTGGGGCGGGCCGTGCTGGCGGTCACGGGCGTGACCCGGCTGACCGGCACGCTGGGCCGGTCCGTGCAGTTCTCGACGCCGGAGCAGGGTGCGGTGCTGCCTCGGCGGCATGTGCGGGTGGAGTGCGCGGTGGACGCCGGTCACCGTGCGGTGGAGGTGGTCCGGCGGGTGCGGGCCGCGGTCGTGCAGGCGCTGCCGGATCACCCGTCCGTGGCGGTGCTGGTGACTGCCGTCGATTGACAGGGGGGTGCGTTGCCGGGTGCGGGTGCGTTGTGGTTGCTCGCGCCCCTTGAGGTACCTCCAGCGCGGTTGCTTTCAGGGGCGCGGGGAACTGCGCGACCAGCCACGACGCTCCCGCACCGGTGTTACTCGCCCAGCCCCGCGAGGTCTCGCAGCCGCCGCGCCTGCGCCGCGCGCTCGGCGGCCCGCTGCGCCTCCAGGTCCCTGGAGAGCGCGCCCTGGAGCAGCGCCTTGGTCTCGATCACCGCGTCGCGCGGTGCCGCCAGGACCGCCGCCGCCAGGTCGCGTACGGCGTCCGCCAGCTGGTCCGCGGGCACGGCGAGGCTGGCCAGCCCGCTGCTGACCGCTTCCTCGGCCAGGACGAAGCGGCCGGTCACGCAGATCTCCAGGGCGCGCGCGTATCCGACCAGGCCGACGAGCGGATGGGTGCCCGTCAGGTCGGGGACCAGACCGAGCGAGGTCTCGCGCATGGCGAACTGCGCGTCGTCGGCGACCACCCGCAGGTCACAGGCGAGCGCGAGCTGGAAGCCGGCCCCGATGGCATGTCCCTGCACGGCGGCGATCGACAGGATGTCGCTGCGCCGCCACCAGGTGAACGCCTCCTGGTACTCGGCGACCGCCGCGTCCAGTTCGGCGTCGCTGCCGCGCGCGAGGTCCAGGAACGACGGTTCGCCGTCGAAGCCCTCGGGCGTGAACGCCTGCCGGTCGAGCCCGGCCGAGAACGACTTGCCCTCGGCCCGCAGCACCACGACCCGCACGGAGCCCGGCAGCCGCCGTCCGGCCTCGGTGAGCGCCCGCCACAGAGCGGGGCTCTGCGCGTTGCGCTTGGCCGGGTTGGTCAGCGTCACCGTGGCGATCGCGTCGTCGACGGTGAGCCGTACGCCGTTCTGGTCGAGTACGGGGTCCTGCGCGGCCATGAGGCGCCTCCGATGCGTGCGGTCGGCTCGGTAGGCCGTACGGAGGTCCGTACGGCGCACTTAAGTGACTGCACAGTAACCACCCGGTCGGTCAAGTGTCCGACCGGGTGGCCACCATCGGAGAGCCGAGGGGCCGCCCGGGGAAATCAGGCCGAAGCGGCCTTCTTGCCCCGGGTCGCCCCGCCACGCCCTCGCAGCGTGACGCCCGACTCACTGAGCATGCGGTGCACAAAGCCATACGAGCGGCCGGTCTCCTCGGCCAACGCCCGGATGCTCGCACCGGCGTCGTACTTCTTCTTCAGGTCTGCCGCGAGCTTGTCGCGCGCGGCGCCGGTAACCCGGCTGCCCTTCTTCAGAGTCTCGGCCACCCGTGCCTCCTCATGGGAAGTGCGCTCTGGTTCTCCTCATGATCACCCCTCCGGGCCCCGATGGCCACCCATTCGGCAAGGTCGATGAGACAAGGTTGTGACGACAGGAGCGGTTCCCCACAAGCGGAATAACGAATTCCAAGACTTCGCGTCCGTACACCCGAACGGGTTGCCCGGAAGAAGTTCCTGGTCAGAAAGGCGAGACGGCCGAGCCCCCGGGGACGGGTGACTCGGCCGTGAAATCGATGTATGACACACCTCGGTACGAGGAGATCTCACACAGATGGTGGATCACGGATCGGCTGAATGATCCATACGCCGTGGATCATTCATTCGATCAAGCAAGGGCGACGGTCGGAGAAGAGACGACGATCAGGCGAGGGCGACGAGATCCGCGTAGTCGGCGCCCCAGAGGTCCTCGACACCGTCCGGGAGCAGGATGATCCGCTCCGGCTGGAGCGCCTCTACCGCGCCCTCGTCGTGGGTGACCAGGACGACGGCGCCCTTGTAGGTGCGCAGCGCGCCGAGGATCTCCTCGCGGCTGGCCGGGTCGAGGTTGTTGGTGGGCTCGTCGAGCAGCAGCACGTTGGCCGAGGAGACCACCAGGGTGGCGAGCGCCAGGCGGGTCTTCTCGCCGCCGGAGAGGACCCCGGCCGGCTTGTCGACGTCGTCGCCGGAGAACAGGAACGAGCCGAGCGTCTTGCGGACCTCGACCAGGTCCAGGTCGGGGGCGGCGGAGCGCATGTTCTCCAGGACCGTGCGCTCCGGGTCGAGGGTCTCGTGCTCCTGCGCGTAGTAGCCGAGCTTGAGGCCGTGGCCCTCGATGACCCGGCCGGTGTCGGGCTTCTCCGCGCCGCCCAGCAGGCGCAGCAGGGTCGTCTTGCCCGCGCCGTTGAGGCCGAGGATGACGACGCGGGAGCCCTTGTCGATGGCCAGGTCGACGTCGGTGAAGATCTCCAGCGAGCCGTACGACTTGGACAGGCCCTCGGCCATCAGCGGGGTCTTGCCGCACGGCGAGGGCTCGGGGAAGCGCAGCTTGGCGACCTTGTCGGACTTCCGCTCGGCCTCCAGGCCGGCCAGCAGCTTGTCCGCGCGGCGGGCCATGTTCTGCGCGGCGACCGTCTTGGTGGCCTTGGCGCGCATCTTGTCGGCCTGCGAGTGCAGCGCGGACGCCTTCTTCTCGGCGTTCTGCCGCTCGCGCTTGCGGCGCTTCTCGTCGGCCTCGCGCTGCTGCTGGTAGAGCTTCCAGCCCATGTTGTAGACGTCGATCTGGGCGCGGTTGGCGTCCAGGTAGAACACCTTGTTCACGACCGTCTCGACCAGGTCGACGTCGTGGGAGATCACGATGAAGCCGCCGCGGTAGGTCTTCAGGTAGTCCCGCAGCCAGATGATCGAGTCGGCGTCGAGGTGGTTGGTGGGCTCGTCGAGCAGCAGGGTGTCGGCGTCCGAGAAGAGGATGCGGGCCAGCTCGATCCGGCGGCGCTGGCCGCCGGAGAGGGTGTGCAGGGGCTGGCCGAGCACCCGGTCGGGCAGGTTGAGCGCGGCGGCGATGGTGGCGGCCTCGGCCTCGGCGGCGTACCCGCCCTTGGTGAGGAACTCGGTCTCCTGGCGCTCGTACTGCCTGAGCGCCTTGTCGCGGGTGGCGCCCTGGCCGTTGGCGATGCGCTGCTCGTTGTCCCGCATCTTGCGGATCAGGGTGTCCAGGCCGCGGGCGGACAGGATGCGGTCGCGGGCCAGCACGTCGAGGTCGCCGGTGCGGGGGTCCTGCGGCAGGTAGCCGACCTCGCCGGAGCGGGTGATGGCGCCGGCGGCCGGGATGCCCTCGCCGGCCAGGCACTTGGTGAGGGTGGTCTTGCCGGCGCCGTTGCGGCCGACCAGGCCGATGCGGTCGCCCTTGGCGACGCGGAAGGTGGCGCTCTCGATGAGGACACGGGCACCGGCGCGCAGCTCGATACCGGAGGCGGAGATCACGGACAGACTCCAGGGCGGGTTGGGTGGCGGGGACAGGCGGCTGAGGACGTGCCCGCCGGCTAATGCGCGAGGAGAATGGCCATGGGGCCAGTCTAACGGTGCCGTGCAACCACTTTTTCCTGCGTTGTCAGTGGCCGGTGCGAGACTCGGAAGTGGGGACCGAGCTGTTTCACGAGGGAGTGATCGGCATGGCGGGCGGAATCTTTCCGGCGCTGCAGTACACGGACGCCAAGGCGGCGATCCGCCAGCTCAAGGAGGCGTTCGGCTTCAGCGAGCTGGCGGTGTACGAGGGCGAGGACGGCAAGGTGGTCCACGCCGAGCTGGCGCTGGGCGGCGCGGCGCTGATGCTCGGCTCGAAGGGCACCGGCAGCCGTTTCGACAAGCTCATGGAGGGCTCCGGCCACACCGGGGTGTACGTCGTGGTGGACGACCTCGACGCCCATCACCGGCGGGCCGTGGAGCACGGCGTGGAGATCGTGATGGAGCCGGCCGACCAGGACTACGGCTCGCGCGACTACATGGCCCGCGATCTGGAGGGCAACATCTGGAGCTTCGGCACGTACGCCCCGGAGATACCCGCCTGAGATCCGGAGCTACCCGCCTGAGCGGCGGGGGCCGGTCAGCTTCCTCCCGTGTGGACCTGGAAGGCGGCCCGGCGGACCGCCTTGGCCAGTGCCGGGTCGGGGTGCGCGGCGGCCAGCGCCACCAGGACCTGCACGGTCCGGGGGTGCCCGACCGCCTGCACCTCCTCCAGGAGCATCGGCACGGTGGGCTGGATCGCGGCCTCCAGGTGCCGTACGAGCAGCGGGGCCTCGCCGTGGTCGGCGACGGCGGCGGCGGTGTCGACCCACAGCCAGGTGGCCTCCTGGCGGGTGAGCACCTCGTGCGCGTCCTCCGGGTCGACGCCGTCGTGCTCGGCCAGCCACAGCAGGGCGTACGGCCGCAGGGTCGGCTCCTCGGCCACCGACCGCACGTCGGGTTCGGCGGGGGCGCCGACCACGCGCAGCGCCTCGAAGGCCAGGCCGCGCAGCAGGGCGTCCTCGCCGCGGGCGGCGGCGAGGAGTTCGGTGACGGCGCTGCCCACGGGGCGGGCGGCGAGCCAGGCCCGGTACTCGGCGCGGGCCGCGTTGGGGCGGAGCTGGGCGCAGCCGCGCAGCATGTCCTCGGCGGCCTGCTCGATGTTGCCGGCGGGGCTCTGCGCGGCGACGCAGATCTGCTCCAGCTTGACCCAGACCGCCCAGTTGCCGAGCGGGGTGAGGGTGGCCTGCGCGTCGCCGTAGGTGAGCGCGCCGACGCCGGCCAGGGCGCCGAGGGCCCAGTCCAGGAGGGGGGCGAGTGCGGTGTCGTCGCCGGCCGGCTGCGCCGGGGGCTCGGCGCCGGGGCCGTCGTAGGGGACCTCGCAGCGCTCGGTGCGCAGTTCGGTGACGCGCTGCTGGAGCAGGTCGAGGAGCTGGGCCACGGGCACCGGGCCGGCCGACAGATGGAGGAAGGAGAGCACCTGGGGCATGGCCGAGACGACCTCGGCGACGGCGGCGTGCTCCTGCCCGGCCGGCTCGGGGTGAGCGAGCGACCAGGCGTCGAAGAGGGCGACCCAGCCGCGCAGTACGGCGCTGTCGTCCCGGTTCCAGGCGCGCAGCCGCCAGCCGGGGCGGGCGCTGTCGCCGTGCACTTCGACCAGTCCGGCGAGCCGGGCGATGTCCCAGTCGGCCTGGACCTGTACGGCGGTCAGGCCCAGTTCGGCGGCGGCGAGTTCGGCGGAGGCGGCGGAGAGGGTGGCCTTGCCGTCGGTGGTGCCGCTCGCCCGGCCGGGGCCGAGGGCGGTGTCCGCCCAGCGGGCGACGCGGGCGGCGGCGGCCAGTACGGAGCGTGCCATGCGGGCCAGCTCCGAGCGTGCGGGGGTGCCCTCCGGGGGGCGCGGCGCGGTGCGGCGCGGTGGCCGCTGGTTCATCGCTCTGGGGGCGGCGGCCAGGGGTCGCGGGCGGACGAGTCGGAGCCTGGAGTCGCGCGGGATACGGGACGTCACGGGTGCAGTCTTCCGGTTGACGGTCCGAAAACCCAAACGGACAGCTTCGACGGACCACGGACAAGTCCGGGGGCGGCTCCGGCGCGGGGGGCCGCGCGAGCGGCCCGGGGCTACATCAGCGGGGTCAGGAAGCGGCGCAGGGTCTCTTCGTAGGTGTCCGGGTCGGCGTTCCACATCGCGCCGTGCGCGGCGTGCGCGACGGTGTGCAGGGTGACCAGGCGGGGGTGGGCGTCGGCCAGGCGCCGGGAGAGCTGCCAGGGGGCGACGCTGTCGGCGGGGCCGTGAAAGACGAGGGCCGGGACGCCGAGCCGGCCGTGGCCGGCGGCGGGCCCGGCGTCGAGTCCGGTGCGGCCCTGCGCGGCGCGGACCGCGAGCGGCAGCAGCGCGCCCGGGGTGCGGCGGGCCGCGGCGAGGGTGCGTACGGTCGTCTGCCAGTCCAGGACCGGGGAGTCCAGGACCAGCCCGGAGATCCGGTCCCGCAGCCGGGAGCGGGTGGCGGTGCGCAGCGCCATGGTGGCGCCGGTGGACCAGCCGAGCAGGACGACCTTGCGGGCGCCGTGGCCGACGGCGTACCGGACGGCGGCCTCCAGGTCGCGCCACTCGGTCTCGCCGAAGTGCCGCAGGCCGTCCGGCGGCCGGGGCGCGCCGACGTCGCCCCGGTAGGCGAGGGCCAGCAGCGGGAACTCCAGGCGGTTCAGGAGGCCCATGAGGTTCAGGGTGTGCTCCCGGGTGGTGCCCAGGCCGTGCACCGCGATGATCCAGGTGCCGCGCGCGCCGGGCAGGAACCAGGCCGGCAGCGCGCCGAGGTCGCCGGGCACCTCGACGTCGGTGTG
Organism: Streptomyces sp. NPDC023723; assembly: GCF_040639815.1. NCBI lineage: Bacteria > Bacillati > Actinomycetota > Actinomycetes > Kitasatosporales > Streptomycetaceae > Streptomyces > Streptomyces sp. NPDC023723. Next base: position 35,048 of record NZ_JBFAAP010000054.1, on the reverse strand, counting down.
GCGCAGGCCGAGGGCGGTGCCCGGGTTGCCGACGTACAGGTTGGCGGTCAGCCAGGCCCGGTCGCCGGGGCCGAGGGTGCCGTGTGTGACGCCTTCCAGGCGGCGCACGACGGTGTCGGCGGGGTGCCGGTCGCCGGGCAGCACGGGGCCCACGACGGCGTGCGAGCCGTCGCCGGCCAGCCCGTACCGGCCGGGCCGCAGTGCGGCCAGGTGCCGGGTGAGGGTGATCTGTCCGGCGGCGGTGCCGTGCACCGTGAGCCGGGGTTCGGTGGGCAGGGGCCGGCCGGGCGTCGCCTTGAGGGCGGCGTCGCTGGCGAGGCGGCCGGCGGCGACGCTCGCGGCGCCTGCTGCCAGGGCCGCGGTGACGGCGGCGGTCGTTGCGGTGACGGTGCGCACAGCTCCCAGTTTCCCGGCGTGCCCCGTCGTAAGCCACCGGAAGGACGACTCCGGGTGAGGGGCGGGTGGCGCGGGCGGGCGCCGGGGCCTGCCCTCAGCCCTGCTGCCCGTAGCCGCGCAGCCGCTCCGCCACCCGGGCGAGCTGGTCCTCCGTCAGCAGGGACGGGGTCAGGCCGGGGACCGAGGAGGCGGTCAGCCACAGCCGGCACATCCACTCCAGCTGGGCGGTGCGGTCGTAGGCCTGGTCGAGGCCGGCCCCGTAGGTGATCGTCCCGTGGTTCTGGAGGAGGCAGCCGGAGCGGCCGTCGAGGGCCCGGAGCATGTGCGCGGCCAGTTCCTCGGTGCCGTACGTCGCGTACTGGGCGACCCGGACGGGGCCGCCGAGGGCCGCGGCCATGTAGTGCGCCAGTGGCAGTTCCGGGACCAGGGTGGAGACGGCCGTGGCGTGCACGGCGTGGGTGTGGACGACGGCGCCCGCGTCGGTGTGCCGGTACACCGCGAGGTGCATGGGCAGTTCGCTGGTCGGGACCAGGGCGCCGAGCACCTGCCGTCCGTCGGCCAGCGCGACGCCGGTGACGTCGTCCGGTGCGAGCCGGTCGTACGGCACGCCGGACGGCGTGACCAGGACGGTGTCGCCGACCCGGACCGAGACGTTGCCGGAGGTGCCGACCACCAGACCGTCGGCGACCGTGCGCCGGGCGGTGGCCACCAGCGCCGCCCAGGCGCGCGCCTCTTCCGGGCGCACGACCCCGCCCCGCGACTCGGACACGATGCCGCCTCCTTCACCCGGTGGTTCCCGCCCCGGCGATCCTGCCAGGCGGGGGCGGACCGGCGCACCGGGCGGGCAGTGATCCTCCGCCCGGGGAGTCGAGACCGAGGGGGGGCGGTGGCTCCGATTCCGGACACCATGAAGCCCCCCTCAGTTCATCTTCCGTTCACCCTGGTTGCCTACGTTCAACCAGCCAATGACCTCGAACGATTGCCTGGGTAAATGGAAAGCTTCTCGCTGATCCTCGCGATTGTGGTGGTGACCGCACTCGCGTTTGATTTCACGAACGGTTTCCACGACACCGCGAACGCGATGGCAACGACCATTTCGACCGGTGCGCTCAAGCCCAAGGTCGCGGTGGCCATGTCCGCCGTGCTGAACCTCGTGGGCGCATTCCTCTCCGTGGAGGTCGCCAACACGATCTCCAAGGGTCTCGTCGACGAGACCGGCATCCGTCCCGAGGTCATCTTCGCCGCCCTGGTCGGCGCGATCCTCTGGAACCTGCTGACCTGGCTGGTCGGGCTGCCGTCCAGTTCCTCGCACGCCCTCATGGGCGGTCTGATCGGCGCCGCGATCGCCTCGGCGGGCGTCGGCGCGGTGCACGGCGACGTCCTCGTCACCAAGGTGCTGCTCCCGGCGGTCGCCGCCCCGGCGGTGGCGGGCGTCGCGGCCCTGGTCGCCACCCGGCTGTCGTACCGGCTGGGCCGGGGGGCCGACGGCCGGGCGGCCGAGAAGGGCTACCGGGCCGGGCAGATCGCCTCGGCCGGTCTGGTCTCGCTGGCGCACGGCACCAACGACGCCCAGAAGACGATGGGCATCATCACCCTCGCCCTGGTGGCCGGCGGCGCCCTCGCCCCCGACTCCGACCCGCCGGTCTGGGTCATCCTGTGCGCGGGCCTCGCCATCGCGATGGGCACCTACCTCGGCGGCTGGCGGATCATCCAGACCATGGGCAAGGGCCTGACCGACCTCCAGCCGCAGCAGGGCTTCGCCGCCCAGACCAGCGCCGCGACGGTCATCCTGGCCTCCTCCCACCTCGGCTTCTCCCTCTCCACCACGCACTCGGTCTCCGGTTCGGTGATGGGGGCCGGCCTCGGCCGCAAGGGCGGGGTGGTGCGCTGGTCCACGGCGACCCGGATGGTCGTCGCCTGGGTGCTGACGCTGCCGGCCGCGGCCCTGGTCGCCGCGCTCGCCGAGTGGGTCTGCTCGCTGGGCGACTGGGGCACGGCGCTGGTCGCGGTGCTGCTGGTCGCCGCGAGCTTCGCGATCTGGCGGATCTCCCGGCGCGAGGTCGTCGACCACACCAACGTCGCCGTCCCGGACGGCGCGGAACCGGCCGGCGTGGTGACCGCGGCGGTGGCCGCGGTGGCCCCGCCGCCGGTCGGCCCCCCGGCCGACGCCCCCGACGCCCCCGGCGGTCTCCCCCCGGTCGAGAGCCTCGCGGCCGCCATCCCGGCCCAGCCCTCCGAACTCCCCGACGCCCCGGCCCGTTCGGCCGCCACCCCCGTCTGAGTCCCGGCCGGGCCGGAAGGAAGAGAAGCAGTATGGACATCGACTGGGCAGCCCTCGGCTCCGTCTTCGGCGTCGGCCTCGGGGCCACCGTCGCCCTGGTGACCCTGTTCACCCTCGGCATCGCCGGCCTGACCCGCCAGGAGCGGGCCGCCGCGCAGGGCGGCTCGGCGGGCCTCGCGGTCACCGGCGCGTACGTCTGCTTCGCGGCGTGCGCGGCGGCGGTGGCGTACGGGATCTATCTGATCGTGGCCTGAGGCGCCGCCGGATGTGTCGTCGGCCACCCCGGCCCCCGGGGTGGCGCACCCGCCTCCCCTGGTCATGTCCGGGTCCAGGGAGGGCAATCCGGACCCGCACCGGGCTCTTTCGGCCCGCGCGGGCCGCCGTACGGCCGCCCGCGCTCCTCCGTCGCAGGTCAACGGCAAGTTGACGGGTGTTCTCGGCACGTGGTGGACTTCCGGGGCCATGTACGGCGGCAGGAGAGGAAGCCCGGTGCGAATCCGGCGCGGTCCCGCCACTGTGACCGGGGAGTGCTCCCCGGGAGTCAGGAACTCTCACCGCCGGTCTCGTCGAACCAGGGCGTGGACACCCTAGTGAGGACATAACGCGATGCTCGGCCGCCGTTCAGACCGCAGGTCCGGTTCCCCCGTCTCCGATCGCGTGACCGGCTGACGTCCCGTGCGTGCCGGACGCGTCTTCGCGTACGGCGCCACCGCCGGCCTCCTCGGTGACCTGCTCCTCGGCGATCCCCGCCGCGGGCATCCGGTCGCCGTGTTCGGCCGCGCGGCCGGTGCCGTCGAACAACTGCTGTGGCGGGACCACCGGGGTGTGGGCGCCCTGCACACCGCCGTGTGCGCCGGTGGCGCCGTCGCCCTGGGCGCCGTGGCCGCCCGGGCCGTACGCCCCTGGCCCGCCGCCTCCATCACCCTGACCGCCGCCGCCACCTGGGCCGTGGTCGGCGGGACCTCGCTGGCCCGGGAGGCGTCCGCGATCGGACGGGCGCTGACGGCCGGGGACGTCGAGGGCGCCCGGGAGCGGCTGCCGCACCTGTGCGGGCGGGACCCGCAGGCACTGGACGCCGACGGGATCGCCCGGGCCGTGGTGGAGTCCGTCGCCGAGAACACCTCCGACGCGGTGGTGGGCGCGCTGGTGTGGGGGGCCGCGGCCGGGGTGCCGGGGCTGCTCGGCTTCCGGGCCGTCAACACCCTCGACGCCATGGTCGGCCACAAGTCGCCCCGCCACCGGCGCTACGGCTGGGCCTCGGCCCGGCTGGACGACGTGGCCGGAGGGCCGGGCGCCCGGCTGACCGCCGTACTGGCCGCCGCGGCCGGCGGCGATCCCCGGGGTGCCGTACGGGCCTGGCGGACCGACGCCGGCCGGCATCCGAGCCCCAACGCCGGGCCGGTGGAGGCGTCCTTCGCGGGCGCCCTCGGGGTACGGCTGGGCGGGACCCTGGCGTACGGCGGCCGGGTCGAGCACCGGCCCGTCCTCAACGGGGCGCACGGGCGGACCGTGCGCGTCGCCGACATCGACCGGGCGGTACGGCTGTCCCGGCGCGTGAGCTGGCTCGCGCTCGGCGTGTGCGCGGGCGCCCGGATCGCAGGCGCCCAGATCGCGGGGGCCCGGCTGCTGAAAGGACGTGACGCGTGAACGGCGGTCTGCTCGTCGCCGGTACCACCTCCGACGCCGGCAAGAGCGTCGTGACCGCCGGGATCTGCCGGTGGCTGGTGCGGCAGGGCGTGAAGGTGGCTCCGTTCAAGGCGCAGAACATGTCGCTCAACTCGTTCGTGACCCGGGAGGGCGCGGAGATCGGACGGGCGCAGGCCATGCAGGCGCAGGCGTGCCGGGTGGAGCCGACCGCGCTGATGAACCCCGTGCTGCTCAAGCCCGGCGGCGAGCAGAGCAGCCAGGTCGTGCTGCTCGGCAAGCCGGTCGGTGAGATGAGCGCCCGCGGCTACCACGGCGGACGGCAGCGGCGGTTGCTCGGCACCGTGCTGGAGTGCCTGGCCGAACTGCGGGGCACGTATGACGCGGTGATCTGTGAAGGGGCGGGCAGTCCGGCGGAGATCAACCTGCGCCGGACCGACATCGTGAACATGGGGATCGCGCGCGGCGCCGGGCTGCCCGTCCTGGTCGTCGGGGACATCGACCGGGGCGGTGTCTTCGCCTCCTTCTTCGGCACGGTCGCGCTGCTCGCGCCCGAGGACCAGGCGCTGGTCGCCGGGTTCCTGGTGAACAAGTTCCGGGGCGACGTGTCGTTGCTGAAACCGGGCCTGGACATGCTCCACGGGCTCACCGGGCGGCGGACGTACGGCGTGCTGCCGTACCGGCACGGGCTCGGCATCGACGAGGAGGACGGGATGGCGGTGTCGCTGCGCGGCGCCGTCCGGGAGTCCCGGGTCACCGCCCCCGTCGGCGCGGACGTGCTGCGGGTCGCCGTCTGCGCGGTCCCGCTGATGTCCAACTTCACGGACGTGGACGCGCTCGCCGCCGAACCGGGGGTCGTGGTGCGGTTCGTGGACCGGCCGGAGGAACTGGCCGACGCGGATCTGGCCGTGGTGCCGGGGACCCGGGGGACGGTCCGGGCCCTTGCCTGGCTGCGGGAGCGGGGGCTCGCGGACGCGCTGACGCGCCGGGCCGCCGAGGGCCGGCCCGTGCTCGGCGTCTGCGGCGGCTTCCAGCTCCTCGGGGAGCACATCGAGGACGACGTCGAGTCGCGCGCCGGGCACGTGGCCGGGCTCGGCGTGCTGCCGGTGCGGGTGCGGTTCGCCCGCGAGAAGACCCTCACCCGGCCGGTCGGCGAGGCCCTCGGCGAACGGGTCGAGGGGTACGAGATCCATCACGGCGTCGCCGAGGTGACGGGCGGCGAGCCGTTCCTGGACGGCTGCCGGGTCGGCCAGACCTGGGGCACGCACTGGCACGGTTCGCTGGAGTCGGACGGGTTCCGGCGGGCGTTTTTGCGCGAGGTGGCCGCCGCCGCGGGCCGCCGCTTCGTGCCCGCGCCCGACACGAGCTTCGCCGCGCTGCGCGAGGAGCAGCTCGACCGGCTCGGCGACCTGATCGAACAGCACGCGGACACGGACGCGCTGTGGCGGCTCATCGAGTCCGGCGCGCCACAAGGACTGCCTTTCATTCCACCGGGAGCGCCCGCATGAGCACTGTCTTGTTGTTGTCGACCGCCGACACGGATCTGCTGGCGGCCCGGGCCGCGTCCGGCGCCGCGTACCGGATCGGCAACCCGAACCGGGTCGACGTCCAGGAGGAACTGCCCGCGCTGCTGGCGGGCGCCGACCTCGTCGTCGTACGGCTGCTCGGCGGCAAGCGGGCCTGGGAGGACGGGCTGGCGGCGCTGAAGGCGTCCGGGGTGCCGACCGTGCTGCTCGGCGGGGAGTCGGTGCCGGACGCGGAGCTGATGGCCGAGTCGTCGGTGCCGGCCGGTGTGGTGGCGCAGGCGTTGCGCTACCTGGTCGAGGGCGGGCCGGACAACCTCACCCAGCTCGCCCGGTTCCTCTCCGACACCGTGCTGCTGACCGGCGAGGGCTTCGAGGAGCCGCGCAGGATGCCGGAGTACGGCGTGCACGGCGAACGCCCGTACACGGAGGGCCGCCCGACCGTGGGGGTGCTCTTCTACCGCGCCCACGAACTGAGCGGCAACACCGGCTTCGTCGACACGCTGTGCGACGCGATCGAGGCGAAGGGCGCCAACGCCCTTGCCGTGTACTGCGGTTCGCTGCGCGGCGCGGACGCCGGGCTGTACGAGATCCTCGGCCGGGCCGACGCCCTGGTCGCCACCGTGCTCGCGGCCGGCGGCACGCACGCCTCGCAGGCGTCGGCGGGCGGCGACGAGGAGGCGTGGGACATCGGCGCGCTGGCCGACCTGAACATCCCGGTGCTGCAAGGGCTCTGCCTCACCTCGTCCAAGGCGGTCTGGGAGGCGTCCGACGCCGCGCTCTCCCCCATGGACGCGGCGATGCAGGTCGCGATCCCGGAGTTCGACGGCCGGCTGGTGACGGTGCCGTTCTCCTTCAAGGAGCAGGGTCCCGACGAGGTCCCGGTCTACGTGGCCGACCCCGAGCGGGCCGGGCGGGTCGCCGGGATCGCGGTGCGGCACGCGGCGCTGGGGCACAAGGCCAACGCCGAGAAGAAGATCGCGCTGGTCTTCACCGCGTACCCGACCAAGCACTCGCGGGTGGGCAACGCGGTGGGTCTGGACACCCCGGCGTCGGCGGTCCGGGTGCTGGACGCGCTGCGGGACGCCGGGTACGCGGTCTCCGGCTACCCCTCCGGCGGCGACGAGCTGATCCACCGGCTGATCGAGGCCGGCGGGCACGACGTCGAGTGGCTGACGGAGGACCAGTTGGCGGCGGCGCCCGCGCGGGTGCCGCTGGCGGACTACCGGGCGTGGTTCGAGAAGCTCGACCCCTCGCTGCGGGACGGCATGGTGGAGGCGTGGGGCGAGCCGCCGGGCTCGCTCTACGTGGACGGCGACGACATCGTGCTGGCGTCCCTCCAGTTCGGGAACGTGGTCGTGATGATCCAGCCGCCGCGCGGCTTCGGGGAGAACCCGATCGCGATCTACCACGACCCCGACATGCCGCCGTCGCACCACTACCTGGCCGCCTACCGCTGGCTGGACCACAGCTTCGGCGCCGACGCGGTGGTGCACATGGGCAAGCACGGCACGATGGAGTGGCTGCCGGGCAAGGGGCTCGGGCTCGGCGCGGGCTGCGCGCCGGACGCGGTGCTCGGTGACCTCCCCCTCATCTACCCGTTCATCGTCAACGACCCCGGCGAGGGCACCCAGGCCAAGCGGCGCGGCCACGCCACGGTCGTCGATCACCTGGTGCCGCCGATGGCCCGCGCCGACACCTACGGCGACCTGGCCAAACTGGAACAGCTGCTGGACGAGTACGCGCTCGTCTCCGACCTGGACCCCACCAAGGCGCCGGCGGTGCGGGCGCAGATCTGGACGCTGGTCAAGGCGGCCGAGCTGCACCACGACCTGCATGTCGACGACCAGCCGGACGACGCCGCCTTCGACGAGTTCGTGATGCACATCGACGGCTATCTGTGCGAGATCAAGGACGTGCAGATCCGCGACGGGCTGCACATCCTGGGCGGCGGGCCGGAGGGCGAGCCCCGCGTCAACCTGGTGCTGGCCGTGCTGCGCGCCTCGCAGGTGTGGGGCGGCCGGGCGAACGCGCTGCCCGGCCTGCGGGCGGCACTGGCCGCGCACTTCGGGCTGGTGGAGAAGGACCTGCTGGCCGAGCCGGGCGCGCCGGTGAAGGTGCCGGCCGAACTGACCGGGCTGGTCGCCGGCCCGGACCGGACCGGCGCCGACGCGATCGACCTGCTGGAGCAGCTGTGCCGGCGGTTCGCGGAGGGCATGGAGGCGCGGGACTGGGCGGTGGCGGCCGTCCCCGCTCTGGTGCGGGAGGTGCTGGGCGGCGAGCTGCCCGAGGCGGTCGCCGTGCTGGAGTTCGCCTGCGTGGAGGTGGTGCCGCGGCTGGCCCGGACCACGGACGAGATCGGGCACATCCTGCGTGCGCTGGACGGCGGTTACGTCCCCGCCGGGCCGTCGGGTTCGCCCACCCGCGGACTGGTCAACGTGCTCCCCACCGGCCGGAACTTCTACTCCGTCGACCCCAAGGCGATCCCGTCCCGGCTGAGCTGGGAGGTGGGGCAGTCGCTCGCGGACTCGCTGATCGCCCGTTATCTCCAGGACACCGGGGAGTACCCGAAGTCGGTCGGCCTGACGGTGTGGGGCACGTCCGCGATGCGCACCCAGGGCGACGACATCGCCGAGATCCTGGCCCTGCTGGGCTGCCGCCCGGTGTGGGACGACGCCTCGCGGCGGGTGACCGGCTTCGAGGTGGTGCCGGTGAGCGAGCTGGGCCGGCCGCGCATCGACGTCACGGTCCGTATCTCGGGCTTCTTCCGGGACGCGTTCCCGCACGTGGTGGGGCTGATCGACGACGCGGTACGGGCGGTGGCGGAGCTGGCCGAGCCGGCCGAGTCCAACTACGTACGGGCGCACGTGGAGGAGGACGCCGCCGCGCACGGGGACCGGCGGCGCGCCACGGCCCGGATCTTCGGCTCCAAGCCGGGGGCGTACGGGGCCGGGCTGCTGCCGCTGATCGACGCCCGCAACTGGCGCTCGGACGCGGACCTCGCCGAGGTGTACGCGGTGTGGGGCGGCTACGCCTACGGACGGGGGCTGGACGGGCGGGCGGCCCGGGGGGACATGGAGACGGCGTTCCGGCGGATCGCGGTGGCGGCGAAGAACGTCGACACGCGTGAGCACGACCTGGTCGACGCCGACGACTACTTCCAGTACCACGGCGGCATGGTCGCGATGGTGCGGCATCTGACGGGGGCCTCGCCCGAGGCGTACGTCGGGGACTCCGCCACGCCGGACCAGGTGAAGACCCGCACGCTGGGCGAGGAGACGCACCGGGTGTTCCGGGCCCGGGTGGTGAACCCGCGCTGGATGGCGGCGATGCGCCGGCACGGCTACAAGGGTGCCTTCGAGATGGCGGCGACCGTGGACTACCTGTTCGGGTACGACGCGACGGCCGGGGTGGTGGACGACTGGATGTACGAGCGGTTGTCGGCCGAGTACGTCTTCGACCCGGAGAACCGGGACTTCATGCGGCAGTCCAACCCCTGGGCGCTGCGCGGCATCACGGAACGGCTGCTGGAGGCGGCGGACCGGGGGCTGTGGGCGGAGCCGGACGCGCAGACCCTGGAGCGGCTGCGCGCCACATATCTGGAGCTTGAGGGCGACTTGGAGGGCGACGAGAAGTGACCACTCCCTTTCCGTTCACGGCCGTTGTCGGCCAGGACGACCTGCGGCTCGCGCTGCTGCTGAACGCGGTGTCCCCGGCGGTCGGCGGGGTGCTGGTGCGCGGCGAGAAGGGCACCGCCAAGTCCACGGCCGTAAGGGCGCTGTCGGCGCTGCTGCCGGCGGTGGACGTCGTCCCCGGGTGCCGTTTCTCCTGTGACCCGCACTCCCCCGACCCCGGCTGCCCGGACGGGCCGCACGAGATCGGCGGCGGCCAGGCGCGGCCGGCCCGGATGGTGGAGCTGCCGGTCGGGGCCTCCGAGGACCGGCTGGTCGGCGCCCTCGACATCGAGCGGGCGCTCGCCGAGGGCGTGAAGGCGTTCGAGCCGGGACTGCTGGCCGACGCGCACCGCGGGATTCTCTACGTCGACGAGGTCAACCTGCTGCACGACCATCTCGTCGACCTGCTGCTGGACGCGGCGGCGATGGGCGCCTCGTATGTCGAGCGCGAGGGCGTGTCCGTACGGCACGCCGCCCGCTTCCTGCTGGTGGGGACCATGAACCCGGAGGAGGGCGAGCTGCGGCCGCAGCTCCTCGACCGGTTCGGGCTCACCGTCGAGGTGGCCGCCTCGCGCGAGCCGGACCAGCGGGTGGAGGTCGTGCGCCGGCGGCTCGCCTACGACGACGATCCGGCCGGTTTCGCGGCGCGCTGGACCGACGAGGAGACCGCCGTACGGGCGCGGATCGTCGCGGCGCGGGAGCTGCTGCCGGCGGTGCGGCTCGGCGACGGGGCGCTGCGGCAGATCGCGGCGACCTGTGCCGCGTTCGAGGTGGACGGGATGCGGGCCGACATCGTGATGGCGCGCACGGCCACCGCGCTGGCGGCGTGGGCCGGGCGGACCGAGGTGCTGGCGGAGGACGTACGGCAGGCCGCGTTGCTCGCGCTGCCGCATCGGCGCCGGCGGAACCCGTTCGACGCGCCGGGGCTCGACGAGGACAAGCTCGACGAGACGCTGGCGGAGTCCGGAGGGCCGGAGGGCCAGGAAGACCAAGGAGACCAGGGAGACGGGGACGACGATCCCGGCGGGCCCGGTGGTCCGGGCGGGGGCGGTGGGCAGCCGGCTCCCGACGACGACGGTCCCTCGGCTCAGCCCGAGGCCGGGGACGACGGCGAGCCGCGGTCGTCCGGCGGCGGGGGCGGTGAGCAGCAGCCCGCGCGGGCGGCGGAGCCGTTCCGCACCAAGGTGCTGAGCGTGCCGGGCCTGGGTGAGGGCAGCGCCGGGCGGCGGTCGCGGGCCCGGACCGAGCACGGGCGGACCACCGGGGCCCGGCGGCCCCGGGGCGCGCTGACCAAGCTGCATCTGGCCGCCACCGTGCGGGCCGCGGCGCCGCATCAGCGGGCCCGGGGGCGCAGCGGTCCGGGGCTGGTGATCCGGCGGGACGACTTGCGGCAGGCGACGCGGGAGGGGCGGGAGGGCAACCTCGTGCTGTTCGTCGTCGACGCCTCCGGGTCGATGGCCGCGCGGCAGCGGATGAGCGCCGTGAAGGGCGCTGTGCTGTCGCTGCTGCTCGATGCCTATCAGCGGCGGGACAAGGTGGGGCTGGTGACCTTCCGGGGGTCGGCGGCCGAGGTGGCGCTGCCGCCGACCTCGTCGGTGGACGCGGCGGCGGTCCGTCTGGAGACGCTGCCCACGGGTGGGCGTACCCCCCTCGCCGCCGGGCTGCTGCGGGCGCACGAGGTGCTGCGGGTGGAGCGGCTGCGGGACCCGGCGCGGCGGGCGCTGGTCGTGGTGGTGACGGATGGACGGGCGACGGGTGGTCCGGAGCCCGTCGCCCTGGCCGGGCGGGCGGCTCGGCTGTTCGCCGCCGAGGGCGTCGCGTCCGTGGTCGTGGACTGCGAGACCGGGCCGGTGCGGCTGGGGCTCGCCGGGCAGCTCGCGGGTGAGCTGGAGGGTACCGCGGTGACGCTGGACGAGCTGCGGGCGGATTCCATCGCCGGCCTGGTGAAGGACGTACAGAGGAGGGCGGCCTGATGCCGCAGGGGCAGCCGAGTGTCGTACCGGACGACGGACTGACCACCCGTCAGCGACGGAACCGGCCGTTGGTGGTCGTGCACACCGGGGTCGGCAAGGGGAAGTCGACGGCCGCGTTCGGGCTGGCGCTCAGGGCCTGGAACCAGGGGTGGCCGATCGGGGTGTTCCAGTTCGTCAAGTCGGCGAAGTGGAAGGTCGGCGAGGAGAACGCGCTGCGGGTGCTGGGGGCCAGCGGCGAGGGCGGGTCGGTGGACTGGCACAAGATGGGCGAGGGCTGGTCCTGGGTGCAGCGCGACGCGCAGATGGACAACGAGGAGAAGGCCCGGGAGGGCTGGGAGCAGGTCAAGCGGGACCTGGCCGCCGAGACGTACAAGCTGTACGTGCTGGACGAGTTCGCCTACCCCATGCACTGGGGGTGGGTGGACACCGACGAGGTGATCTCCGTGCTGCGGGACCGGCCCGGTACCCAGCATGTCGTGATCACCGGGCGGAACGCGCCCGCCGCGCTCGTGGAGTACGCGGATCTGGTCACCGACATGTCCAAGGTCAAGCATCCGATGGACGCCGGGCAGAAGGGGCAGAGGGGCATCGAGTGGTGACCTCCCGCGTTCCTCGGCTGGTCGTCGCCGCGCCCTCGTCGGGAAGCGGGAAGACCACCGTCGCCACCGGGCTGATGGCCGCGTTCGCCGGGCGGGGGCTCGCCGTGTCGCCGCACAAGGTGGGGCCGGACTACATCGATCCGGGCTACCACACGCTGGCCACGGGGCGCCCGGGGCGCAACCTCGACGCCTATCTGTGCGGGGCGGAGCTGGTCGCTCCGCTGTTCCTGCACGGGGCCTCGGGGTGTGACATCGCCGTGGTCGAGGGTGTGATGGGGCTGTACGACGGGGCCGCCGGGGAAGGCGAACTGGCGTCCACCGCGCAGGTCGCCAAGCTGCTGGGGGCGCCGGTGGTGCTGGTGGTGGACGCGTCCGCGCAGTCGCGGTCGGTGGCGGCGCTGGTGCACGGGTTCGTGTCGTGGGACCCGGGGGTGCGGGTCGGGGGCGTGATCCTGAACAAGGTCGGGTCGGACCGGCACGAGGCGCTGCTGCGGGAGGCGCTGGAGTCGGCCGGGGTGCCGGTGCTGGGGGTGTTGCGGCGGGCCGCGCCGGTCGAGGTGCCGTCCCGGCATCTGGGGCTGGTGCCGGTTGCCGAGCGGGCCGCTGAGGCGGTCGACGCCGTTGCCGCCATGGCGGCGCTGGTGTCCGCCGGGTGTGATCTGGACGCCCTTCTCGCGTTGGCGCGGGCTGCCGGACCGCTGCCAGGGGGCTCCGCCCCCTGGACTCCCGAGCCTTCGCCCGCCCTCCCGCACGCTCGGCTGCGCTCGCGCGGGGGGACCCCCATCCCGACTCGGCCAACTGAAAGGCCGACGCCGCGCGTCGCCGTCGCCGGCGGGTCCGCGTTCACCTTCTCCTACGCCGAGCACACCGAGCTGCTCGCCGCCGCCGGCGCCGAAGTCGTCCCCTTCGATCCGCTGCGGGACGAGGAACTCCCGGAGGGGACGGCGGGGTTGGTGATCGGCGGCGGGTTCCCCGAGGTGTACGCCGCCGAGCTGTCCGGCAACGAGACGCTGCGCAAGTCGGTCGCGGAGCTGGCGGCGCGCGGTGCTCCGGTGGCCGCCGAGTGTGCCGGGCTGCTGTATCTGTGCCGGGAGCTGGACGGGCTGCCGATGTGCGGGGTGCTGGACGCGACCGCGCGGATGGGCGAGCGGCTGACGCTCGGCTACCGGGACGCGGTGGCCGTCTGCGACAGCGCGCTGGCCGCCGCCGGGACCCGGCTGCGGGGGCACGAGTTCCACCGGACGGTCGTCGAACCGGGGGCCGGCCCGGCGGCGGCGTGGGGGATGCGGGCGCCCGAACGGCGCCTGGAAGGTTTTGTACAGCAGGGCGTGCACGCGAGTTATCTGCACACGCACTGGGCGTCCCAGCCCGGTGTCGCCCGTCGGTTCGTGGAGAGGTGCCGGACGTCATGAGCAGCCATCAGGGCAGCCAGCTGGTCGGAGTCGGGGTGGGCCCCGGTGATCCCGAGCTGGTGACCGTCAAGGGGGTCAACGCGCTGCGGGCGGCCGAGATCGTCGTCGTACCCGTAATGGCTGCGTCTGATGGAAAGGACGGCGGCGAGCGGGGCCGGGCCGAGGCGACCGTGCTGCACTATGTGGCCGCCGAGAAGATCGTCCGGGTCGTCTTCGCGCTCAACGAACGCAGTGACCGGGCGCGGCGGGAGGCCGCCTGGGACGCCGCCGGTGAGCGGGTGGCCGGGTTGCTGCGCACCCACGGCAGCGTCGCCTTCGCCACCATCGGGGACCCCAACGTGTACTCGACGTTCACCTATCTCGCGCAGACCGTCGCCGCTCTGGTGCCGGGCACGGTGGTGGAGACGGTGCCGGGCATCACCGCCATGCAGGACTTGGCGGCCCGCTCGGGCGCGGTGCTGACGGAGGGCACCGAGCCGCTGACGCTCGTCCCCGTCACCGCCGGGACCGCCGTGCTGAAGGACGCGCTGAACGGGCCGGGGACGGTGGTGGCGTACAAGTTCGGGCGGCAGGCGGCCGAGGTGGCCGAGGCGTTGCGGGAGACCGGGCGGCTGGACGACGCGGTGTGGGGGTCGGCGCTCGGGCTGGAGCGGGAGTCGATCCGGCCGGCCGCCGATCTCGACGGCGGTCCGCTGCCGTATCTGTCGACGCTGATCGCGCCCGCGCGGCGGGACGGCGGCCGGGGCGGGAAACTGTGACCGGCCGGCCGCTACTCGGCGATGCCGACCACCAGCCAGATGAATCCCGCGCCGGCCACCGTGCACAGCAGGGTGGAGCGGGCCGGGTGGTCGTGGTGGGCCTCGGGGAGGATCTCGGCGGCGGCGAGGTAGAGCAGGACACCGCCGAAGAGGCCGAGATAGGCGCCGAGGGCCTGTTCGGGGATGGTGAAGAACAGGGTCGAGGCCGCGCCCAGGACGGGGGCGCAGGCGTCGGCGACCAGCATCGCGACGGCCCGGCGGCGGGCGTTGCCGTACAGGCTGGTCAGTGTGTAGGTGTTGAAGCCGTCGGCGAAGTCGTGGGCGATCACCGCCATCGCGACCGCCGCGCCCATGCCGCCGCCGATCTGGAAGGCCGCGCCGATCGCCACGCCGTCCATCGCGCTGTGCCCGACCATCGCGGCGGCCGCGGTCAGACCCACCTCGGGGGCCCGGGCGTGCTCGTCGGCGCCGTGCGCGGCGCGGCGCGCGGCCAGCAGGCGTTCCACCAGGTGGGCGAGGAGGAAGCCGGCGACGAACAGCAGCAGGGCTTCCGGTACGCCGAACACCTCGGTGCCGGCCGCCTCCAGCGCCTCCGGGAGCAGGTCGAGGCCGACCACGCCGAGCATCAGACCACCGGCCAGGCCCAGTACCAGGTGGCGGCGGTCGGTCACGCGCTGTGCCGTCCAGCCGCCGGCCAGCGTCATCAGGAACGCGCCGAGCGCGACGAGAACCGCCATGTGCCCTTGCTATCCGATCGGAGCGCCTGCGCGCGCGTCCGACAGCGGCAACCGCAGTAAGTATGAGCAGGAGAGGACCCCACCCCATGCCACCCGAACCCGAGGGCGACGTGCCCGCCGGCAAGGTGACCTTCGTCGGCGCCGGTCCCGGTGCCGCCGATCTGCTGACGTTCCGGGCCGCGCGGGCCATCGCCGAGGCCGATGTCGTGATCTGGGCGGCGAGCCTGGTGCAGGCGGAGGTGCTGGAGCACGCGCGCGCGGACGCGGAGGTGCTCGACTCGGCGGCGATGTCGCTGGAGGACGTCGTCGCCGTCTACGCGCGGGCCCGCCGGGAGGGGCTGGCCGTGGCCCGGGTGCACTCCGGTGACCCGGCGCTGTGGGGCGGCACGCAGGAACAGCTCGACCGGTGCGCGGAGCTGGGGGTCGCGACCGAGATCGTGCCGGGTGTCTCGTCCTTCTCGGCGGTCGCCGCGCTCGCCCAGCGGGAGCTGACCGTCCCGGAGGTCGCGCAGTCGGTGATCCTGACCCGGCTGGGCGGCGGCAAGACGCCGATGCCGCCCGGCGAGGAGGTCCGGGAGTTCGCCAGGCACGGCACGACGATGGCGGTGTTCCTGTCCGCGGCCCGCAGCGGTCAGCTGGTGCGGGAGCTGCTGGAGGGCGGCTATCCGACGGACACCCCGGTGGTGGTGGCGTACCAGGTGACGTGGCCGGAGGAGCTGGTCGTGCGGTGCACGGTCGGCACGCTGGAGGAGACGGTCAAGGAGCACAAGCTGTGGAAGCACACGCTGTTCCTGGTCGGCCCGGCGCTCGACGCGCGCGGCACCCGCTCGCACCTGTACCACCCGGGGCACTTCCACGGTTTCCGCAAGGCCGACCCGGAGGCCCGCCGGGCGCTGCGCGCCGCCCGCCGGGCGGACCGGACCGAAGGCGACCGCAGTGAAGGAGTCACCCAGTGATCGGCATCGTCAGCGCCACGGCGGCGGGTGCGGCGGCCGGTGCCCGGCTGACCGCCGCGTGGCCGGAGCGCACGCGGGTGTACGGGGGTCCGGTCGCGGACGCCGTGCGGGCCGCGTTCGCCGAGTGCGAGCAGGTCGTGTGCTTCCTGGCGACCGGGGCCGTGGTGCGGCTGATCGCCCCGCTGCTGGCCGACAAGCGGACCGACCCGGGGGTGGTCTGCGTCGACGAGGCGGGACGGTTCGCCGTGTCGCTGGCCGGCGGGCACGGCGGCGGGGCCAACGACCTCGCCCGTGCGGTGGCCTCGGTGCTGGGCGCCGAGCCGGTGGTGACCACGGCGACGGACGCGGTGGGGGTGCCGGGACTCGACACCCTCGGGCTGCCGGTCGAGGGCGATGTGGCGGGGGTGACCCGGGCGTTGCTGGACGGGGCGCCGGTGGCGCTGCGGGCCGAGGTGGCCTGGCCGCTGCCGCCGCTGCCGGTCGGCGAGGGCGACGCGGACGGTGCGTACACGGTCCGGGTGACGGACCGGCTGGTCGAGGGGGCCGCGCGGGAGGTGGTGCTGCGGCCGCCGTCGCTGGTGGTCGGGGTCGGGGCCTCCCGGGGCGCGCCCGCCGAGGAGGTCGTCGGGCTGGTCGAGGGGGCCTTGGCGGAGGCCGGGCTGTCCCCCGCGTCCGTGGCCCGGCTCGCCACCGTGGCCGCCAAGGCGGCGGAGCCCGGCATCGTGGCCGCCGCCGAGCGGCTCGGGGTGCCGCTGGTGACGTACTCCGCCGAGGAACTGGCCGAGGTGGCGGTGCCGCATCCCTCCGACGCGCCGCTGGCCGCCGTCGGCACCCCGTCGGTCGCGGAGGCCGCCGCGCTGCTGACGGGCGGTGAACTCCTCGTCCCCAAGCGGAAGTCGGTACGGGCCGACGGCCGGCCGGCGATGGCGACCTGCGCGGTCGTACGGCGGCCCGGGCGCGGCCGGCTCGCGGTGGTCGGGCTCGGACCCGGCGCCCGGGACCTGCTCACCCCGCGCGCGGCGGCCGAGCTGCGCCGGGCGTCGGTGCTGGTCGGCCTGGACCAGTACGTCGACCAGATCCGCGACCTGCTGCGGCCCGGCACCCGGGTGCTGGAGTCGGGGCTCGGCGCGGAGGAGGAGCGGGCCCGCACCGCGGTCGAGGAGGCGCGGCGCGGACACGCCGTCGCGCTGATCGGCAGCGGCGACGCGGGGGTGTACGCGATGGCCTCGCCGGCGCTGGCGGAGGCGTCCGACGACATCGACGTGGTCGGGGTGCCGGGCGTGACGGCGGCGCTCGCGGCCGGGGCGGTGCTGGGCGCGCCGCTCGGCCACGACCACGTCTCCATCAGCCTGTCCGACCTGCACACGCCGTGGGAGGTCATCGAGCGCCGGGTGCGGGCCGCGGCCGAGGCCGACCTGGTGGTGACGTTCTACAACCCGCGCAGCCGGGGCCGCCACTGGCAGTTGCCCAAGGCGCTGGCGATCCTCGCCGAGCACCGGGCGCCGGGCACGCCGGTCGGGGTGGTGCGCAACGCCTCCCGGGCCGACGAGTCCGCCCGGCTGACCACGCTGGCCGCGCTCGATCCGGCGTCCGTCGACATGATGACGGTCGTCACGGTGGGCAACACCGCCACCCGCGAGATCGCCGGGCGCATGGTGACGCCGCGCGGCTACCGCTGGCAGGAGAGCGCCCGATGATCCCCGTATCGAACCCCTCTTCTCTAGGAGAAACCTTGACCACCCCGCCCGCCCTGCTCATCGCCGGACACGGCACCCGGGACGACGCCGGGGCCGAGGCGTTCCGGGACTTCGTGCGCGAGCTGGGCCGCCGGCATCCGGAACTGCCGGTCGCCGGCGGGTTCATCGAGCTGTCCCCGCCGCCGCTGGGCGACGCGGTGGCCGAGCTGGTGGAGCGGGGGGTGCGGCGGTTCGCGGCGGTGCCGCTGATGCTGGTGTCCGCCGGGCACGCCAAGGGCGACATCCCGGCGGCGCTGGCCCGCGAGAAGGAGCGGCACCCGGGGCTGACGTACAGCTACGGCCGTCCGCTGGGGCCGCATCCGGCGCTGCTGCGGGTCCTTGAGCGGCGGCTCGCCGAAGCGGTGGACCCGGGGTGGGACCCGGCCGAGGTGACCGTGCTGCTGGTCGGGCGCGGGTCGACCGACCCGGACGCCAACGCCGAGGTGTTCAAGGCGGCGCGGCTGCTGTGGGAGGGCCGGGGCTGGGCGGGGGTGGAGACGGCGTTCGTGTCGCTGGCGAAACCGGACGTGCCGGGCGGTCTGGAGCGGTGTGCGCGGCTGGGTGCCCGGCGGGTCGTGGTGCTGCCGTACTTCCTGTTCACCGGCATTCTGCCGGACCGGGTGCGGGAGCAGACCGAACAGTGGGCCGCCGCGCACCCGGAGACCGAGGTGCGGGCGGCGGACGTCATCGGGCCCGAGCCGGAACTGCTCGACCTGGTGTGGGAGCGGTACGAGGAGGCGGTGCGCGGCGATCTGCGGATGAACTGCGACTCGTGCGTGTACCGGATCGCGCTGCCGGGCTTCGAGGACAAGGTGGGGGCGGCGCAGCAGCCGCACTTCCACCCCGACGACGACGGCCATCACCACCACGGGCACGGGCATGTGCATTCCCATGCCCACTGAGGGGCATGACCTGCGGCACCACGGGGACGCCGAGGTCCGCGACGACGGTTCGGCGCTGGTGGATCTCGCGGTCAACGTGCGCGCGGGCACCCCGCCGGCCTGGCTGCGCGAGCACCTCGCCCAGGCGCTCGGCTCCCTCGCCGCCTATCCGGACGGGCGGGCGGCGCGGGCGGCGGTGGCGGCGCGGCACGGGCTGCCGGCGCGGCGGGTACTGCTGACGGCGGGCGCGGCGGAGGCGTTCGTGCTGCTGGCGCGGGCGCTGAAGGTGCGCCGGCCGGTGGTGGTGCATCCGCAGTTCACCGAGCCGGAGGCGGCGCTGCGGGACGCCGGGCACACCGTGGACCGGGTGCTGCTGCGCGCCGGGGACGGCTTTCGGCTCGACCCGGCGGCGGTGCCGGACGACGCCGACCTGGTGGTGATCGGCAACCCGACCAATCCGACGTCGGTGCTGCATCCGGCCGCCGGGCTCGCCGGGCTGGCCCGGCCGGGGCGGACGCTGGTGGTGGACGAGGCGTTCATGGACGCGGTGCCGGGCGAGCGGGAGGCGCTGGCCGGGCGGACGGACGTGCCCGGGCTGGTGGTGCTGCGCAGCCTGACCAAGACCTGGGGGCTGGCCGGGCTGCGGATCGGATACGTGCTGGCGGCCCCGGAGACGGTCGCGGACCTGGAGCGCGCCCAGCCGTTGTGGCCGGTGTCCACGCCCGCGCTGGCGGCGGCCGAGGCGTGTGTGGGGCCGCGGGCGCTGGCGGAGGCCGCGCACGCCGCGCACCGTGTCGCCGCCGACCGGGACCGGCTGGTCGCCGGGTTGCGGGAGTTCGCCGGGCGCGGGCTGCGGGTGGTGGAACCGGCCGAGGGGCCGTTCGTCCTGGTCCGGCTGCCGGACGCGGCCGGGGTGCGGCGGCGGCTGCGGGAACTGGGGTACGCGGTCCGGCGCGGGGACACCTTCCCGGGGCTGGGCGAGCAGTGGCTGCGGCTGGCGGTGCGGGACCGGGGGACGACGGACGGGTTCCTGGGGGCGCTGGACCGGGCGATCGGGGGCTGAGGGGCGTACGGGAAGGGTTTCAGCCTGGAAGGGTTTCAGCCCACCACCCGCCCGTTCAGCACCACCCGCGACGGTGCCCCCAGCACCCGTACGTCCGCCCGCGGGTCGCTCTCGTACACCACCAGGTCGGCCGGGGCGCCCTCCTGGAGGGCGGGGCGGCCGAGCCAGTCCCGGGCCGCCCAGGTGGCCGCCGACAGCGCGGACAGCGGCGGGATGCCGGCCGTGACCAGTTCCGCGACCTCCGCCCCCGCCAGCCCGTGCGGCAGCGTGCCACCCGCGTCGGTGCCGACGAAGACCGGGATACCGGCGTCGTAGGCGCCCCGGACGGTGTCGTAGCGGCGGGCGTGCAGCCGGCGGATGTGGGCGGACCAGCGGGGGAACCTGGCCTCGCCGCCGGCCGCCAGGTCCGGGAAGGTGGCGATGTTGACGAGGGTGGGGACGATCGCGACGCCCCGGGCGGCGAACAGCGGGATCAGGTCGTCCGTGAGGCCGGTGGCGTGTTCGACGCAGTCGATGCCCGCCTCCACCAGGTCGCGCAGCGAGTCCTCGGCGAAGCAGTGCGCGGTGACCCGGGCGCCCAGCCGGTGCGCCTCGGCGATGGCCGCCTCGACCGCGCCGCGCGGCCAGCAGGCGGACAGGTCGCCGAGGTCGCGGTCGATCCAGTCGCCGACCAGCTTGACCCAGCCGTCGCCGCGCCGGGCCTCCTGGGCGACGTAGGCGGGCAGGTCCTCGGGCTCGACCTCCCAGGCGTAGTTCCGGATGTAGCGGCGGGTGCGGGCGATGTGCCGGCCGGCCCGGATGATCTTCGGCAGGTCGGCGCGGTCGTCGGTCCAGCGGGTGTCGGAGGGCGAGCCGGCGTCGCGCAGCAGCAGCGCGCCCGCGTCCCGGTCGGTCAGCGCCTGCTTCTCGGCGGCTTCCGCCGGGATCGCCCCGTGCCGGTCCAGGCCCACGTGGCAGTGGGCGTCGACCAGGCCGGGCAGCGTCCAGCCGGTGACGGTCCGGACGTCCCGGGCGGCGGCCGGACGGTCGTAGCTGATCCGGCCGTCGATCACCCAGAGCTCGTCGCGGACCTCCTCGGGTCCGACGAGCACCCGGCCCGTCACGTGCAGCACCTCGCCATCGCTCATGTCCGGCAGCCTAATCAGACCGTCCGGCCGCGCGGGCGGCCACCGTGGCGGAAGCTGTGATTCCGGGCGTGACCATGTCGCAACGGAGGGACTCCGGCGCGAGTCGGGCGGCGCGCCGCGGTTACTCTCGACCCGTACGCCCGCGTATCTCCGCCCGCGTACGTCCGTCCGTGAGCAGTTCGCCCGTGAGCAGTTCGCCCGTGAGTAGTGCCGTGTGTAGTGAAGAGAGCGCCGCCGTGACCCACCCCTTCCTGGACCTGCCGCCGCTGACCGCCGGCCGTTTCGCCGCGATCGAGGACCGGGTGGCGCGGCTGCTCGGTACCCGGCGGGACGTGGTGATCGCGCAGGGCGAGGCACTGCTGCCGCTGGAGGGGGCGATCCGGGGGACGGCCGGGCCGGACACCGTGGCGCTGAACGTGATCACCGGGCCGTACGGGCAGACCTTCGGGGACTGGCTGCGGGACTGCGGCGCGAGGGTGCACGACCTGGCGGTGCCGTTCCACGCGGCGGTGACGGCCGAGCAGGTGCGGGAGGCGTTCGCCGAGCACCCGGAGATCGGCTTCGTGTCGCTGGTGCACGCCGAGGCGGCGACCGGGAACACCAACCCGGTGGCGGAGATCGGCGCGGTGGTGCGGGAGCACGGCGCGCTGTTCTACCTGGACGCGGTGGCCTCGGTGGGCGCCGAGCCGGTGCTGCCGGACACCTGGGGCGTGGACCTGTGCGTGATCGGGGCGCAGAAGGCGATGGGCGGTCCGGCCGGGGTGTCGGCGGTGTCGGTGAGCGAGCGGGCCTGGGCGCGGATGGCCGCGAACCCGGGGGCGCCGCGCCGGTCGTACCTCTCCCTGCTGGACTGGAAGGAGCGCTGGATCGACGGCGGGCGCCGGGCGCTGCCGCACGCTCCGGCGCAGTTGGAGATGCTCGCCCTGGAGGCGTGTCTGGAGCGGATCGAGGCGGACGGCCTGGCCGCGGTGACGGCGCGGCACGCGGCGGCCGCGGCGGCCACCCGCGCGGGCGTGCTCGCGCTGGGCGGCGGGGCGGCGCCGTATGTGCGCGAGGCGCGGGACGCGGCGCCGGTCGCGACGACGCTGCGGGCGCCGGCCGGGGTGGACGCCTCGGAGCTGGTGGCGCGGGCCCTGGAGCGGGACCCGGCGCTGCCGCTGGCCGCGGGCGGGGGCGCGCTCGCCAAGGAGATGATCCGGGTCAACCACTACGGGCCGCACGCGGCCCCCGGGACCGTGCGCGACTGTCTGGCGGCCCTCGGCGCCGTACTCGCGGACAAGGGTCTGCCGACCGATCCGGAAGGCGCCCAGCGGGCCGCCGAGGACGCCTGGCGAGCGTAACGGGACCTGAATTCCAGGTTTCTTCGAGAATATCAACTGAATCAATTCGGGAATTCTTTTCCGGGCAGCTTCCCATATTCTTCTGCCCGCTTTCCTGAAGGCTAAACACTAAGATTTCGCAGAGGCTTCCGACGGGTTACCCGATTGTGACCCGTTGCACAAGCGGTCCGTTTTGCGCAATAAATTCCGGGCAAACCATCCCAAACCGATGGCCCTTCACGCGGCCACTCGCGCCCGCGTGATAACACACGACATCTCCATTCGTAACCCCATCCGGCGATGCATTTTTCAATTTCGCTGGGTAAGTTCAATTTGCATGACTGCCGCACAAGCAGACCTGGAGATCGACCGACCGAGAGTGGCCGACGGAGCCGCGCTGTGGCGGATAGCGAAGGATTCGAAGGTCCTGGACCTGAACTCCTCCTACGCCTATCTGCTGTGGTGCCGGGACTTCGCCGCGACCTCGGCCGTCGCTCGCGCGGCGAGCGGCGAAGCGGTCGGATTCGTCACCGGCTATGTGCGGCCGGACCGTCCCGGCACCCTGCTGATCTGGCAGGTGGCGGTGGACGAGGCGTACCGCGGCCGCGGACTGGCCGCGACGCTGCTCGACGGTCTGGTCGCGCGCACCGTGACGGAGCAGGCGCTGACCACGCTGGAGACGACCATCAGTCCGGACAACCTCCCCTCCCAACGGCTGTTCACCTCGTTCGCCGAGCGGCACGGCGCCGCGCTGGAGCGCGAGACGCTGTTCGACGCCGGCCTGTTCCCCGACGGACCGCACGAGCCCGAGGTCCTGTACCGCATCGGCCCCCTGTCCGCCCCCCGCTGACACCGGACCCCCCTCACAGACTTCGACTTCCCTCACCTCACCCCTCACCCCTCACCGCATCGAGGAGCGATTCGTCGTGACCATCACCCAGCCCGACCTGAGTGTCTTCGAGACCCTGGAGTCCGAGGTACGCAGCTACTGCCGCGGCTGGCCCACCGTCTTCGACCGCGCGCGCGGCAGCCGCATGTACGACGAGGACGGCCACGAGTACCTCGACTTCTTCGCCGGAGCCGGGTCGCTCAACTACGGGCACAACAACCCCGTGCTGAAACGGGCGCTGATCGACTACCTGGAGCGGGACGGCGTAACGCACGGTCTCGACATGTCGACCACCGCCAAGCGGCGCTTCCTGGAGACCTTCCAGAACCTGGTGCTGCGCCCCCGTGACCTGCCGTACAAGGTCATGTTCCCCGGCCCGACCGGCACCAACGCGGTGGAGTCCGCGCTGAAGCTGGCCCGCAAGGTCAAGGGCCGCGAGTCCATCGTGTCCTTCACCAACGCCTTCCACGGCATGTCGCTGGGCTCGCTCGCGGTGACCGGCAACGCCTTCAAGCGGGCCGGCGCCGGCATCCCGCTGGTGCACGGCACGC
Organism: Streptomyces sp. NPDC023723; assembly: GCF_040639815.1. Taxonomy (NCBI): domain Bacteria; kingdom Bacillati; phylum Actinomycetota; class Actinomycetes; order Kitasatosporales; family Streptomycetaceae; genus Streptomyces; species Streptomyces sp. NPDC023723. The sequence continues at coordinate 11,529 of NZ_JBFAAP010000054.1, read as the reverse complement.
CGATGCCGTTCGACAACTACTTCGACGGCGCGGTCGAGGACTTCCTGTGGTTCGAGCGGCTCCTGGAGGACCAGGGCTCCGGCCTGAACAAGCCCGCCGCCGTGATCGTGGAGACCGTGCAGGGCGAGGGCGGCATCAACGTGGCCCGGCCCGAGTGGCTGCGCGCGCTGGCCGAGCTGTGCGAGCGGCAGGACATGCTGCTGATCGTCGACGACATCCAGATGGGCTGCGGCCGTACCGGCGCGTTCTTCTCCTTCGAGGAGGCGGGCATCACCCCGGACATCGTCACCGTGTCCAAGTCCATCAGCGGCTACGGCCTGCCGATGTCGCTGTGCCTGTTCAAGCCGGAACTGGACGTCTGGGAGCCCGGCGAGCACAACGGCACCTTCCGCGGCAACAACCCGGCCTTCGTCACCGCGACCGCCGCCCTGGAGACCTACTGGGCGGACGGCTCCGCGATGGAGAAGCAGACCCGCACCCGCGGCGAGCAGGTCGAGCAGCACCTGATCTCCATCACCGAGGAGAACCTCGCCGACATCAAGGAGTACCGGGGCCGCGGCCTGGTCTGGGGCCTGGAGTTCCACGCCAAGGACCGGGCGGGCCGGGTCGCCAAACGCGCCTTCGAGCACGGACTGCTGATCGAGACGTCCGGCCCGGAGAGCGAGGTCGTCAAGCTGCTCCCCGCGCTCACCCTCACCCCCGACGAGCTGGACGAGGGCATGAAGATCCTCGCCCGCGCCGTCCGCGAGACCGTCTGACGGGCGACCGGCACCGAACGCCGCCCGCCGGGCAGAGCAAGACAAGACACGCACACTCACCGAGGAGGCATCGCCACACCGTGATCGTCCGTTCGTTCGACGAGTACAAGGGCACCGACCGGCACGTCAAGTCCGCGTCCGGCACCTGGGAGAGCACCCGCATCGTCCTCGCGAAGGAGGGCGTCGGCTTCTCCGTGCACGAGACGATCCTCTACGCGGGTACGTCCACCGACATGTGGTACGCGAACCACATCGAGGCTGTCGTCTGCACCAAGGGCGACGCCGAGCTGACCGACCGCGAGACCGGGAAGACGTACCACATCACGCCCGGCACCATGTACCTCCTCAACGGCCATGAGCGGCACACGCTCAAGGTCAAGGAGGACTTCCACTGCATCTGCGTCTTCAACCCGCCCGTGACCGGACGGGAGGACCACGACGAGAACGGCGTATACCCGCTGCTCACCGAGGAGGTGTGAGGCACCGTGACCGCGACCACCACCGCCGCCGCCACTGTCACCGATCTCTACCCGACCCGAGGCGCCACCGAGGTGGCCACTCCCCGGCAGGACCCGGTCGTCTGGGGCGCGCCCGACGCGCCCGGGCCGTTCGGGCCGGGTGACCTCCAGTCCTTCGAGCGCGACGGCTTCTTCGCCATCGACCAGCTCATCGGCACGGACGAGGTCGCCGTCTACCGGGACGAGCTGGACCGCCTGGTGACCAGCCCGGAGATCCGCGCCGACGAACGCTCGATCGTCGAGCCGCAGTCCAAGGAGATCCGGTCCGTCTTCGAGGTGCACAAGATCAGCGAGGTCTTCGCCAAGCTGGTGCGCGACGAGCGGGTGGTCGGCCGGGCCCGGCAGATCCTCGGCTCGGACGTCTACGTCCACCAGTCGCGGATCAACGTCAAGCCGGGCTTCGGCGCCAGCGGCTTCTACTGGCACTCGGACTTCGAGACCTGGCACGCCGAGGACGGTCTGCCCAACATGCGCACGGTGTCGGTCTCGATCGCGCTGACCGAGAACTACGACACCAACGGCGGCCTGATGATCATGCCGGGGTCGCACCGGACGTTCCTCGGGTGCGCGGGCGAGACGCCGAAGGACAACTACAAGAAGTCGCTCCAGATGCAGGACGCGGGCACGCCCTCCGACGCGGGTCTGACCAAGATGGCCTCGGAGTACGGCATCAAGCTGTTCACCGGCAAGGCCGGCTCGGCGACCTGGTTCGACTGCAACTGCATGCACGGTTCCGGGGACAACATCACCCCGTTCCCCCGCTCGAACGTCTTCATCGTGTTCAACAGCGTGGAGAACGCGGCGGTCGATCCGTTCGCGGCGCCGGTACGGCGCCCCGAGTTCATCGGCGCGCGGGACTTCACGCCGGTGAAGTGACCGGGTGACCCCGCCTTCCGGGCCGGTGCCTCCTTCCGTACGGGACGGGGCACCGGCCCGGTCGTGCGGCTACAGGGCGTTCAGCAGCCGGTCGACGTCGGCGTCCGTGTTGTACAGGTGGAAAGCGGTCCGCAGGTGGCCCGCCCGGTCGGAGGCCATGATCCCGGCCCGTTCCAGCTCCTCCTGCCGTCCCCCGAGGCCGGGCACCGAGACGATCGCCGACCCCGGCGCGGCCACCGGCTCGTGGCCCAGCCGCCGTACGCCCGCCCGGAACCGGTCGGCGAGCGCGAGGTCATGGGCGTGCACGGCGGCCACCCCCAGTTCCTCGATCAGCGCGAGGGAGTGCCGGGCGCCGGCGTAGGAGAACAGCGACGGGCTCTCGTCGAACCGCCGCGCGGACCGGGCGAGTTCCGCGACCGGCCCGTACGTGCTGTCCCAGGGGCGCTCCCCCGCCACCCAGCCCGCGAACAGGGGCGTGAGACCGCCGAGGTCCCGCGGTACGACGAGGAACGCGATGCCGCGCGGGCCGAGCAGCCACTTGAAGCCGACGCTGACCACGAAGTCGTGGCCGTCCGCGGCCAACGGCAGCCAGCCCGCGGACTGGGAGGCGTCCACCAGGGTCCGCGACCCGTGCGCCCGGGCGGCCTCGGCCAGCGCGGCCAGGTCGGCTACCCGGCCGTCGGCGGACTGCACGGCGCTGACGGCGACCAGGGCGGTCTCCGGCCCCACCGACTCGGCGAGCCGCTCCAGCGGAACGGTCCGCACCTTCAGGTCGCCGCGCACCTGGAAGGGATTGACCAGGGAGCTGAAGTCGCCCTCGGCGGTGACCACTTCGGCACCCGCGGGCAGGGCGGCCGCGATCAGCCCGCTGTACACGGCGACGGACGCACCGGCCGCGACCCGGTCGGCGCCGACCCCGGCCAGCCGGGCGAAGGCGGTCCGGCACGCCTCCACGTCGGCGAACATGTCGGCCGGCTCCCCGGCCGCCACGGACGCCACCGCGTCCCGCATCGCGACCACACTGCGGGCGGGCAGCAGCCCGGTACTGGCGGTGTTGAGGTAGGTGCTCTTCGGACGGAACTCGGCGCGGACGAGGCTCTCGAAGGTCTCCATGCCCCTTACTGTGCGGCCCCCGGGGGCGCCCCGTCCATCGGGCCCCGGCACCGCGCGGCCGTCGGACGCCGGGGGCGCGGGGCTGTGTTCGGCATGCCGCTCCGCCGCGTGGGCGCGGCAAGCCACGACGGACCGGCAGCCGCACTGCCACCGCACCCCTGCGGCGCGGGCGTATTACCTCTCCAGCCGCCCGTTGAACCGCCGCGGCAGCCCCAGCTCGTTCGCGTCCCGCAACTCCACCGGCAGCAACGCCTCCGGCGTGTTCTGGTACACCACCGGCCGCAGCCACCGCTCGATCGCCGTCCCGCCCACCGACGTGGACGTCGACGTCGTGGCGGGGTACGGCCCCCCGTGATGCTGCGCCGGCGCCACGGCGACCCCCGTCGGCCAGGCATTGACCAGCACCCGTCCGGCCAGCGGCGTCAGCTCCGCCAGGATCTCCGCGCCCCGTCCCTCACCGGCCGCCTCCGCGGCGGACAGGTGCACCGTCGCGGTCAGGTTGCCCGGCAGCCGGGACAGCACGGCCTCGGCCTCGGCCTGGTCCGCGTAGCGCACCACGACGGTGACCGGCCCGAAGCACTCCTCCAGGAGCAGGTCGTACGCGCCCTCCTGGGCCAGCCGGCCGGCCGGCACCGTGAGGAACCCGGGGCTGACGGTGTGCTCGCCGCCCGCGCCCGGCGTCACCGGGGACTCGACGTCCGGCAGTTCGGCGCGCTCGGCGACACCGGCGAGGAAGTTGTCCCGCATCCGGTGGTCGAGCAGCACACCGGCGTCGGTGTCGCTGACCGCCTCGGTGAGCGACTTGACGAGCTGGTCGCCGGCCGCGCCGCTGGGGGCGAGGACCAGGCCGGGCTTGACGCAGAACTGACCGACGCCCATCGTCATCGACCCGGCGAGCCCGGTGCCGATCGCCTCGGGGCGCTCGGCCGCCGCGGCCTCGGTGATCACGACCGGGTTGAGGGAGCCCAGCTCGCCGTGGAAGGGGATCGGCACCGGGCGGGCCGCCGCCGCGTCGAACAGGGCCCGGCCGCCGCGCACCGAGCCGGTGAAGCCGGCCGCCGTGATCAGCGGGTGCCTGATCAGTTCGAGGCCGGCCTCGAACCCGTGCACGAGACCGAGCACGCCCGCCGGGATGTCGTGCCGGGCGGCGGCCCGGCGCAGTACCGAGGCGACCAGTTCGGACAGCGCCGGGTGGTCGGGGTGGGCCTTGACCACCACCGGGCAGCCGGCCGCCAGGGCGCTGGCGGTGTCGCCGCCGGCCACGGAGAAGGCGAAGGGGAAGTTGGAGGCCGAGTAGACGGCGACCACGCCGAGCGGCACCTTGTAGCGGCGCAGGTCCGGGATGGGCGGGGTCGCGGTGTCGTCCGGGTGGTCGATGACGACACCCAGGAACTCGCCCTCGTCGACGATCTTCGCGAAGGCCCGCAGCTGGTAGCAGGTGCGGGCGAGTTCTCCGGTCAGCCGGACCGGGCCGAGCGCCGTCTCGGCGTCGGCGACCTCGACGAGGCTGTCCTTGGCGGCCTGAAGCTCGTCGGCGGCCGTGCGCAGGAAGGCGGCGCGCACGGCGCGGTCGGCGAGCGACTCGCGCGCGGCGTGCGCGGCGCGCACCGCGGCGTCCACCTCCTGGGCCGTCGCCTCCACCGCGACCTGTTCGCGCTGCTTCCCGGTACGGGGGTCGACGCTCCAGACTGGTGCTGCTGCCACCGCGGGTCCCTCCAGATCTAGGGACGTTCGATATACTGAACGCTGTCTCCATGGATGAATACGTCGGGAGACTATTTCCCGTCCGACGAAGGGGTCAAGGCCGATGCCGACAGCCGAGACAGGCGGCGGAGCGCAGGTCAAGTCCGCGGTGCGGACCGTCGAGCTGCTGGAGTACTTCGCCGGACGCCCCGGCATGCACTCGCTCGCCTCGGTCCAGGAGGCCGTCGGCTATCCGAAGTCCAGCCTCTACATGCTGCTGCGCACCCTGGTCGACCTCGGCTGGGTGGAGACGGACGCGACCGGCACCCGGTACGGCATCGGCGTGCGGGCACTCCTGGTCGGCACCTCGTACATCGACGGCGACGAGGTGGTCGCGGCGGCCCGCCCGACCCTGGACCGCCTCTCCGACGACACCACCGAGACCATCCACCTGGCCCGGCTGGACGGCACCAACGTGGTCTACCTGGCCACCCGCCAGTCCCAGCACTACCTGCGCCCCTTCACCCGGGTCGGCCGCCGGCTCCCGGCGCACTCCACCTCGCTCGGCAAGGCGCTGCTGAGCACGTACACCGACGAGCAGGTCCGGGGGCTGCTGCCGCAGACACTGCCGGCGCTGACCGAGCACACGATCACCGACCGGGAGCGGCTGATCGAGGAGCTGCGGCAGATCCGGGAGCAGGGCTTCGCAGTGGACCGCGAGGAGAACACGCTGGGGCTGCGCTGCTTCGGCGTGGCGATCCCGTACCGCACCCCCGCGCGGGACGCGATCAGCTGCTCGGTACCGGTGGCGCGGCTCACCCCGGCGCACGAGCAGCTGGTCAAGGACGCGCTGTTCGACGCCCGTGACCGGCTGACCCTGGCCACCCGGAGGCTCTGAGCGATGCGGGTGGAACCGCGCGAGGTGCACGACAGCGGCCTGCCGGTGTTCTGCCGCCGGTTCCAGGACCCCGAGGCGCTGGCCGAGGTGGCGGAGATCGTCCTGCGGCTGGACGGCCCCGCATGAAAGCCCGATGAGAAAACGGGACGAGTGGGAACGATTCCGCCCGGTCGGTCGTCGTCCTGAGCGGGATGAACAAGACGATCAGGCGCGCCTCGGTCTTCACCCTGCTCCTGGTACTCGCACTGCTGGTGCGGGCCACCTGGGTGCAGTTCTACGACGGCCAGGCGCTCGCGGACGACAAGGACAACCGGCGCAACGCGATCCAGACGTACGCGGGGCCGCTCGGGAACATCATCGTGGCCGGCGAGGCGGTCACCGGATCGGCGCGGACGGAGGGCAGCGACCTCGCGTACAAACGCACGTACACGGACGGCGAGTTGTACGCGGCGGTGACGGGCTACGCCTCACAGGCGTACGCGCCGACACAGCTGGAGGGCATCTACGAGGATCTGCTCAACGGCACCGACCCGCAGCTGAAGACGGTCATGGACACCGTCACCGACCAGCGGGCCGATCCGGGCAACGTGATCACGACGATCGACCCGGACGTGCAGAAGGCCGGGTACGAGGCGCTGGGCGACACCAAGGGCGCCGCGGTGGCGATGGACCCGAAGACCGGCAAGATCCTCGGGGTGGTGTCCACCCCGTCGTACGACCCCACCTCGCTCACCGACGCCAACACGGCCGGTTCCGCCTGGAAGAAATTGAACGCGGACGACGACAAGCCGCTGACCAACCGCGCGCTGCGCCAGCCGCTGCCGCCGGGTTCGACGTTCAAGCTGGTGGTGGCGTCGGCGGCGCTGGAGGACGGCCTGTACTCGTCGGTGGACGAGAAGACCGACAGCCCCGACCCCTACACCCTGCCCGGCACCGTCACCCCCCTCTCCAACGAGAACCCCTCCGCCCCCTGCGAGAACGCGACCATCCGCGTCGCGCTCCAGTACTCCTGCAACAACGTCTTCGGCAAGATGGCCGTCGACCTGGGCCAGGACAAGGTGCGGGCGATGGCGGAGAAGTACGGCTTCAACGACGACGAGCAGGACGTCCCGGTACGGGCGTACACCAGCGTCTACCCGTCCGACATGGACAAGGCGCAGACGGGCCTGTCCGGCATCGGCCAGTTCGACGTGACCGCGACGCCGCTGCAGATGGCGATGGTCTCCGCCGCCATCGCCAACGGCGGTGAGCTGGTCTCCCCGCACATGGTGGCGCAGACCACCGACAGCGGCGGCGACGTCCTGGAGGACTACGACGAGGACGCCTCGACCAAGCGGATCGTCAGCTCCTCCACCGCCGAGCAGCTCCAGTCGGCGATGCAGACGGTGGTCGAGGACGGCACCGGCTCCAACGCGCAGATCGACGGCGCGACGGTGGGCGGCAAGACCGGCACCGCGCAGCACGGCGAGAACAACAGCAAGACGCCGTACGCCTGGTTCACCTCGTACGCCAAGTCCGACTCGACGGGCGATGAGGTCGCCGTCGCGGTGATGGTCGAACAGTCGGACGCGGCCCGCTCGGAGGTCAGCGGCAACGGGCTGGCGGCCCCGGTGGCGAAGGCGATGATGGAGGCGGCGCTGACGGACTAGCCGCGCAGCTTGAGAAGCTGGGCGTCGAGGAAGGCGTCGGGGACATCGGGCGTACCACTGAGGTAGGCAACGGTGTCCCCGGCGCGCAGCACGAAGGCCCGCGTCCCACCGGCGCTCAGCCCGACCGCCTGGTCGACCCCGGCGGGTGCCTCCACGCCCCAGGCGCCGTGGATGATGTGGGCTGCCTTCACCACGGTGATCACCCGCACCAGCGAGTGGGCGACAACGAAGCTGACCTTCGGCTGACGAACGGAGGCCCGTCCTAGTCCTCCACCCGCCACTTCTGGTTGGGCTGGCCGTTGCAGGTCCACAGCAGCAGGTCCGTGCCGTTGCCGGTGCCGTTGTCCTTGGCGTCGACGCACTTGTCGGCCTGCGGGTTGACGAGGTCGCCCGCGGTCGACAGCACGAACTGCTGGGCCGGGTTGCCGCTGCACCGGGCGAGCTGGATGACGGCGCCGTCCTCCTTCGAGCCCCAGGCGACATCCATGCACAGGCCGAGGGAGCGTACGGTGCCGTCGCCCCGGAAGTCCCACTTCTGGTTGCCGGTGCCGCCGCAGTCCCAGAGCTGGAGGGGGGTGCCGTCCTTGCCCTCGGTGAGTTTCTTGGCGCCGGTGACCTCGATACAGCGGTCGGAGCCCTCGCCGATGATCTGGGAGCCGGCGGCCACGGTCTGTGTCTCGGACGGAGTGGGTTCGGCCTTCTGTCCGCCGCCGCCGGTACCGGAGCCGGACCCGGAGTCCGAGCCGTCCGAGTCGCCGCTGTCCTGCTCCTCCTGCGAGGTCTGGGGAGCGGCGACGTCGGGAGCGGCCGGCACCGAGGACGAGACGCCGTCCGGCACGGTCTGCTCCGAAATGGACGGGCTGGGCAGGGTGCCGACGCCCACCTCGTCCAGTTGCTCCGTCGCGAGCGTGGCGACCCTGGGCTGGTAGGCGAACCAGATCATGACGAAGGCGATCGCCAGCGAGAGGGCGATGCCCAGGGTGGCGGCGAGCCAGCGGGGCAGGAAGCCGCGCTGCACGTACATGCCGTCCACGGGCAGGGCTTCGGCGCCGGAGCGCAGCACGTGCAGCGCGTACGGCCGCTGCTGCTTGGAGCCGAACCAGATGATCTGCCGGGGCTTGAGCCGGGCGTCCACGAACGCCGCCCGGCCGGGCTCGATCTGGACGTTCTGCGGGCGCAGTTCGTAGGAGAGCTCGTCACCGTTGTCACTCGCGGACAGCGAGGCCGTCACCTTGGTGTTGCCGAGGTTGTCGACGGCGAGCCGGGGCTTGCCCCGGAAGACACCCTTGACGGTGTGCGGCACCAGTTCGGCGCGGAGTTCGGTGAACGGGGTGACGGTGAGGTTGCCTTCCGTGACCGTCACGGCCTCGGGGTGCTCGGTCGGCACGACCCGCACGGCGTACGGGTTCGGCCCGGCCTGCGCGTCGGGGGTCCGCGGCGGCGCGAAGGCCAGTTCCGCGGTGCCGGTCGTCCCCGGGTAGAGCCGCAGCGTCTGCGGCTCCACCGTCATCCAGGGGGACAGCGGGCCCACCGGTTCGAGGCGGTATTCGTCGACCACGTCGCCGGTGTTCCGCAATCTCAGCCGCACCCGTGCGGTGCCGCCGGGATCCACGGTCGCGGAAGCCGGCTCCAGTGAGGTCCACATGCTCATAACACGAACCCAAGCAGCTGAAAAGTCCTCCGTCAGGAGACGGCGGGGCAGTGCTGTTGCCCGTTCGGACACCGCCCCGCCCCGCCGCTCACTTCACGCCCAGCACCTGCTCCACCGGATCGATCGCGAAGTACACCAGGAACAGTGCCGAGGTGACCCACAGCAGCCAGTGCACCTGCCGGGCCCGGCCCAGCACCGCCATGATCATGACGTAGGCGAGGAAGCCGGCGCCGATGCCGTTGGTGATCGAGTACGTGAACGGCATCACGGCGATGACCAGGAACGCCGGTACGGCGATCTCGTAGCGCTCCCAGTCGATGTGCTTGACCTGGGTCATCATCAGGAAGCCGACGGCCACCAGGGCGGGGGCGGCGGCCTGCATGGGGACGATGGTGAGCAGCGGGGTGAGGAAGAGCGCGAGGGCGAACAGGGCGCCGGTGACCAGGTTGGCGAAGCCGGTGCGGGCGCCCTCGCCGACGCCGGCCGCCGACTCCACGTAGGAGGTCGCGGAGGAGGCCGAGGCGGCGCCGCCGGCCACCGCCGCCGCGCCGTCCACCAGCAGTACCCGGCCCAGGCCCGGCACCTTGCCCTGCGCGTCCAGCAGCCCGGCCTCGGCGCTGACGCCGACCACCGTGCCCATGGTGTCGAAGAAGTCGGACAGGATCAGCGTGAACACCAGCAGGACGACGGTGATGGCGCCGGTCTCGCCGAACGCGCCGAACAGGCTGAAGTCGCCGACCAGGGCGAAGTCGGGGGCGGCCACCAGCCGGTCCGGCCAGGCGGGGGTGGTCAGGCCCCAGGAGGGCACGTCGGCCACCGAGTCGATGACGATCGCCAGCAGGGTCATCGACACGATGCTGATCAGCAGGGCGCCCTTGACCTTGCGGGCCAGCAGGGCGAGCGTGAGCAGCACGCCGAGGCAGAAGACCAGCACCGGCCAGCCGGTCAGTGCGCCGGAGCCGCCGAGCTGGACCGGGACGGTGGTGTTCGCGGCATCCGGGACGCGGCTGACGAACCCGGCGTCCACGAAGCCGATCAGGGCGACGAACAGGCCGATGCCGACGCCGATGGCCTGCTTGAGCGGCTGCGGTATGGCCCGCATGACGGCCTCGCGCAGACCGGTCACCACCAAGGCGCAGATCAGCAGGCCCTCCAGCACGATCAGCCCCATCGCGTCGTCCCAGCTCATCAGCGGGGCGATCTGGAAGGCGACGACCGCGTTGAGGCCGAGTCCGGCGGCGAGGGCGAGCGGCAGGTTGCCGACGACGCCCATGACGATCGTCATCACGGCGGCCACCAGCGCGGTGACGGTGGTGAGCTGGACGGCGTCCAGCCGGTCGCCGTGGATGTCCTGGGCGCCGCCGAGGACGAGCGGGTTCAGGACGAGGATGTAGGCCATCGTGAAGAACGTGGCGAGACCGCCGCGGGTCTCCCGGGCGAAGGTGGATCCCCGTTCGGAGATCCGGAAGAACCGGTCGAGGGTCTGGAGTAGTGGCATCGCGGGTGCTCCCGGTCGCGGTTGGTCGGTCGGGCGGGCGGGCGGTTGGGCGGTCGGATCGTCAAGTGCGCTGATCGACTGGATTGTTGCCGTGGTGAACCTGGTTCGGGTTTTCGCCGTGTTACGGAATTACCGAATCGCGGTTCGGCCCGCCATACGCCGTTCGACGAACCGCACAGACACCCGGCGGACGCTGGTACAGTGCCGCACCCCGTCCCGGCGTACGGCTGTTCGACGCCGGGGAAGCCGCTGCGAGGAGAGACCGCCCGTGGGCACAGTCGTCGACGACGCCGCCTCCGTGGAGTTCCATGACTTCTTCGAGCTTCACTACGCCGAACTGTCCCGGCTGGCCCGGCTGTTGACGGGCGAACCGGACCTCGCCGACGACCTGGCGGCGGACGCGCTGCTGGCGCTGTGGCACCGCTGGGACCGGGTGCGCGCGGCCGACCATCCGGTGGCCTACGCCCGTGGCGTCGTCGCCAACCTGGCCCGGACCCGGGCGCGCAGCGCGGTCCGGGAGCGGCGCCGGGTCGCCCTGTTCTGGTCGCAGCGCGAGGAACGGACCGAGGACCCGGACGTGGCCGACGTGGTGGACGTCCAGGAGGCGCTGCGGAGGCTGCCGTTCCGCAAACGGGCCTGTGTGGTGCTGCGGCACGCCTTCGACCTCTCGGAGAAGGACACCGCGCTCGCGCTGGGCGTCTCGGTGGGTACGGTGAAGAGCCAGACCGCCAAGGCGATGGCCGAACTCCAGCGGTGCCTGGGCACGGAGCGCGCCGCGCCGCGGGTCCGCGCGGCGGCCCGCGCGGCGCGGGTGACCCAGGTGGCGAACGTGGCGCGCGGCACCGGCACGGCCGCGGAAGGGAACCGGTGACCGTGCGGCACGAC